>DASXJB010000290.1:0-2937 GCA_036497645.1 Xanthobacteraceae bacterium | reverse complement strand
TATTCGGCGCCGATGCCGAAGCACGGTCACAAGTGGATAAACATCCTGCAAAAGGAACGCGGGCAGACGCCGATGATCGACGTCGCCTACGTGCCGACCATGTGCAATCACTGCGACGACCCGCCATGCATGAAGGCGGCGCCGAAGGGGGTCGTGACAAAGCGCCGCGACGGCATCGTGATCATCGATCGGGAAAAGGCAAAAGGGCAGCGACAGCTCGTCGACGCCTGCCCCTACGGCCACATTTGGTGGAACGAAGAGTTGCAGCTGCCGCAGGCCTGGCCGTTCGACGCGCATCTGCTCGACCGCGGCTGGAAACAGACGCGCGGACAGCAATCCTGCCCGACAGGCGCCATGCGCGCGATCAAGGTCGAGGAGGAGGAAATGGCGCGCCTCGCCCGGGAGCAAGGTCTCGAAGTGCTCAAACCCGAGCTTGGCACCAGACCGCGGGTTTATTACCGCAATCTGTGGCGTTATTCGAAATGCTTCATTGGCGGCTCGGTCGCCGAGGAGCAGCAAGGCATTATCGAATGCGTTGAGGGCGCGAGTGTGCAGCTCGTCAAAGACGGCGCGTCACTCGCCGTGACTACCACGGACAATTTCGGCGATTTCAAATTCGACCAGCTGGATGAGAATTCGGGAAGCTATTCCGTTCAAATCTTTTCCGGCGGACGCTCGAAAATTCTGCAAGTCAATCTAGGGGCCAGCGTCAATCTCGGCGAGATCAGGCTCTGAGTGGCGCGGCGCAGCGAGGCTGCGCAAACGATCATTGGGGCGGAGTGCCGTTTGCGGCCAATACCTCCCCGGCAAGATACAGCGACCCGGTGATGAGGATGCGCGGCGACGGCTCAAGTTCGAGCTTGCCGGCAAGATCGATGGCGCTTTCCACATCGTGACGCGAAAGTGCCGGAATGCCGATGCGAGCCGCGATTTCGGCGAGCTCGCCGGCGGGCACGGCCTTGTCCTGGTGAATCGGAACGGCGATAACGCGGCGGGCCAGTCCGGAAAAATTTCTCAAGAACCCCGCACAGTCTTTGGTCGACAGCATGCCGACGATCAGCACCACCGGCCGCGACACCCGTTCCTCCAAATCGGCAAGCGCGGCGGCAATGGCCTGTCCGCCATCGACATTGTGGCCGCCATCTAGCCAGAGTTCGCTGCCCGCAGGCGCAAGTTCGGCAAGTCTGCCATGGGTAAGCCGTTGCATGCGCGCCGGCCACTCCACCTGAATCATGGCGGCTTCGAAGGCTGCGGCGGGCAGTCTCAATCCGCTCACCCGCAGCGCCGCAATGGCGGTTCCGGCATTCTCGAACTGATGCCGGCCGTAAAGCTTGGGCGCGGGCAGATCGAGAAGGCCGTCTTGGTCCTGGTAGACGAGCCGGCCGCGTTCCTCGGTTGCGGTCCAATCCTCGCCGGCGATTTTGAGCGGCGCGCGCAGTCGCGCGGCCTGTCGCTCTATAACGGCAAGCGCCTCGCGCACCTGACCGGCGACCGCTGCCGGCACGCCGGGCTTGAGGATGGCAGCCTTTTCGGCCGCCACCTTGACCACCGAGTCACCGAGAAATTCGCGATGGTCGAGCGAGAGTCGGGTAATGACGCTCGTCAGCGGGCGTTCGATCACGTTTGTGGCGTCGAGCCGTCCACCGAGACCGACCTCGAGCAAAGCGATGTCAGCCGGATGGCGCGAGAACAGCACGAATGCGGCGGCAGTCTCCATTTCGAACACCGTAATCGGTGCGCCGCCGTTTTTCGATTCGCACTCCGCCAGCGTGTCGCCGAGCTCGGCGTCGTCGACAAGTCGGCCGCCGCCGTCGCGGCCGAGGCGAAAGCGTTCATTGAGACGAACCAGATTAGGCGAAGTGTAGACGTGAACTCTCTTGCCGGCGGCTTCGAGCGCCGCTCGCATAAAGGCAATGGTGGAGCCTTTGCCGTTGGTGCCAGCTACATGGATTGCCGGCGGCATTCGCCGCTGCGGATTATCAAGCGCTGCCAGGAGGCGCTGGATGCGATCGAGGGAGAGATCGATCCGTTTCGGATGCAGCGCCAAAAGCCGCGCCAGCATGGCATCCATGGGCGCTGCATTGGCCTTGCCGGCACTCACGCTATGGCCGGCGCCATGGCCGCAGACGGCGTCGGCAGCCTTGATTGCGGCACACTGCTAGCGGTTCTGAGAAAGAGCCGACACAGCTTCGCGATCGTGGCGCGCAACTCGTGACGATGCACAACCATGTCGACCATCCCGTGATCGCGCAGATATTCGGCTTTTTGAAATCCCTCTGGCAGCTTCTCGCGGATGGTTTGCTCGATGACGCGCGGACCGGCAAAACCGATCAAAGCGCCAGGCTCGGCGATGTGCACGTCGCCCAACATTCCATAGGAGGCGGTGACGCCGCCGGTCGTTGGATTGGTCAGGACGACGATATAGGGCTTGCGCGCCTCGCGGATGCGTTGCACCGCAATTGTGGTACGCGGCAATTGCATCAGGGAGAGGATGCCTTCCTGCATTCGCGCGCCGCCCGATGCGGCGAACATTACGCACGGGCAACCTTTCTCGACCGCGGTATCGAGCCCCTTGATCACCGCCTCGCCCGCGGCCATGCCGAGCGAGCCGCCCATAAAATCGAAATCCTGGACGCCGATGACGGCGGCGAACCCGTCAAGCTTGCCATAGCCGAGCTTCACGGCATCGTTTAAGCCGGTCTTGCTGCGTGCGGTTCTCAGGCGTTCGACGTAGCGTAGCTCATCGCGGAACTTCAGCGGATCGAGCGGCACCTCCGGCACGGCGATATCGAACCAGGTCTGATTATCGAACATGGATTTCAAGCGCGCGGTCGCGCTCATGCGCATGTGATAATTCGATCCGGGGATGACGAACTGATTGGCCTCGACGTCTTTATAGAAGACGAGCTGCCCCGTTTCCGGGCACTTGATCCATAG
>DASXJB010000289.1:0-20756 GCA_036497645.1 Xanthobacteraceae bacterium | reverse complement strand
CCTTTCGCGGCGATGACGAGCTCCAGCGGCGCCCCGCCGGTGAGGATCAGATCGAGCGAGCCGTCCTCGTGGTCGCTGGCAAATAAGCGATCGAGCGCGAGCAGGCTCGCCAGCAGCGCCGCCAGCCAGAGAATGGCCGGTCCGATGCGTTTGAGGAGCGCGAGATCGGGCCCAACGGCGAATGGCGTCAGCGTGACCACGACCACAAAGAACAACACGCCGATCAGCGCGCCACCTCCGACCCGCACGGCGATGCGCATGTCGCGCACGAGGAGCGCGGTGAGCGGGGTCATGGTGTGACCGCTCCCACCGTTGCTCCCGACCCCCCTCCCAAACCGTCCCCCGCAAGGGGAGAGGGATTTTTTTGATCGAGCGACAATTCCTGCGCCGCGCTCAATCCAAGCGCGCCATGCGTTGCCGCCAGGATAAGGCCGCCGCCAGCGAGATGGGATTGCATGAAGCCTGTCAGGCGGTCTCTCCCTGCGGCGTCGAGAGTGCTGGCCGGCTCGTCGAGCAGCCAGATCGGCCGCTTGATGGCGAGAAGTCGTGCGATCGAAAGGCGCCGGCGCTGGCCGGCCGAGAGATAAGCCGCTGGCAAGGTCGCAATGCCGCCAAGCCCAACCAAGTCAAGCGCGTCCTGCACTTTGGTTGTGCCGGCGCCAAAAAAGGCGGCCCAAAAACGTAAGTTCTCCGCGACCGAAAGCGATGGTTTCACTGCGTCCTGGTGGCCGAGATAATGCGCCTGTTCGGGGATGCTGAACTCGGGATCGCCACCCTCGAGCCAAAGCCGGCCACCCGCCGGGCGGAGAAAGCCACCAACGATCCGCAAGAGCGACGACTTCCCCGCGCCGTTGCGGCCGATCACGGCCAAGGCCTGCCCGGCCGCGAGATGAAAGCCGATGCCGGCGAACACGTCACGGCCGCCGCGGCGGCACGCCAAATCGATCGCACTCAACCGCATCGCCGCAATCCCAAGTAGCGGAAAAAGTAGCGGAAACGGCTTAGGCTTTCGCCAAAGTTTGGTGCGCCGTCGTGCTGGAAAGGGGCCATGCGCCGCATGATATCGGACCATTCCTTGCTGAACTGGCACAAGGCGGCAAAAGTCCCTATAAGCCGCGACGCTGGGCTGCGGCGCGATGCCAACGCTGCCCTGTCCGGCGCCTCTCCGCCCCCTGCAGCGCCCGCAGGGCAAAGTGAGGGATTTTGGGCCATTTCGGTCTCAATGACCTCCGCATTGCCGCGGCCGAAGCCGACAGAATGGAAGAAGATCATGGATTTCGTCGATAGCTTCAAATGCCTTCGCCCGCTGAAGGTCGGCTCTAAAACCTATGCCTATTTCAGCCTCCCGGCGGCGGAGAAAAACGGCCTGAAAGGAATTTCGCGGCTGCCGTTCTCGCTCAAAGTGCTGCTGGAAAATTTGCTGCGCAACGAGGATGGCCGCTCGGTGACCAAGGAGGAAATCCAGGCGGTCGCGCAATGGCTCAAGAACAGAACGTCGGATCGCGAGATCGCCTTCCGGCCCGCGCGCGTCTTGATGCAGGACTTCACGGGCGTTCCGGCGGTGGTGGATCTCGCCGCCATGCGCGACGCCATGGAGCATCTCGGTGGCGATCCCAAGAAGATCAATCCACTGGTGCCGGTCGATCTCGTCATCGATCATTCGGTGGCGGTGAACTTCTTCGGCCACCGCGACTCGTTCAAGCGCAACGTCGAAGAAGAATACAAACAAAATCAGGAACGCTACCGATTCCTGAAATGGGCGCAGCTGTCATTCGAGAATTTCCGCGTCGTGCCGCCCGGCACGGGCATCTGCCATCAGGTCAACCTGGAATATTTGGCGCAGACGGTTTGCAGCACCAAAGCCGCGATCAAATTCCCCGACAAATCGGCTGCCGGTGCACTTGCTTTCCCCGACACCGTGGTGGGCACGGATTCGCATACCACGATGGTCAACGGACTGTCGGTGCTCGGCTGGGGCGTCGGCGGCATCGAGGCCGAGGCGGCGATGCTCGGCCAGCCGTATTCAATGTTATTGCCGGAGGTGATCGGAGTTCGGCTCAACGGCAAGCTCAAGGAGGGTGTCACCGCGACCGATCTGGTTCTCACCGTGACGCAAATGCTGCGCAAGCGCGGCGTAGTCGGCAAGTTCGTCGAATATTTCGGTCCCGGTCTCGCCGGCCTGACCATCGCTGACCGTGCGACGCTCGGGAACATGTCGCCTGAATATGGCGCGACCTGCGGCTTCTTTCCGATCGACGACGACACCATTCGTTATCTGAGCGATACCGGCCGTCCCGCGGATCGGATCGCGCTTGTCGCCGCCTATGCCAAGGCGCAGGGCATGTATCGCACCAAGAACACGCCGGATCCGCTGTTCACCGACGTGCTCAAGCTCGAACTCTCCTCGGTCGAGCCGTCGCTTGCCGGGCCGAAACGGCCGCAGGACCGCATCGCGCTCAAAGAGGTCAAAAGCGGCTTCGTCCAGGCGATGGACAAGGAATTCAACAAGGCCGGAGAATTGGACAAGCGTGTTCCCGTCGAAGGACGCACGCACACGCTCGGCCACGGCGACGTCGTGATCGCGGCCATCACCTCCTGCACCAACACGTCCAATCCGTCAGTGATGATCGCGGCGGGGTTATTGGCCAAGAAGGCGGTCGAGAAGGGGCTCATGGTCAAGCCGTGGGTCAAGACCTCGCTCGCGCCCGGCTCGCAAGTGGTGGCGGAGTATTATGAGAAGTCCGGGTTGCAGAAGTCGCTCGATGCGCTTGGTTTCAATCTGGTCGGCTTCGGCTGCACCACCTGCATCGGCAATTCAGGCCCGCTGCCGGAGGAAATTTCGGAGGCCATCAATAAAAGCGATCTGATCGCCGCTGCAGTGCTCTCCGGCAATCGCAATTTCGAAGGTCGCGTGAATGCTGACGTGCGGGCGAATTATCTTGCTTCGCCGCCGCTCGTCGTCGCCTATGCGCTCGCCGGCTCAATGCAGATCGACGTCGCCAAGGCGCCGCTTGGTACCGATAAGAACGGGCGCAAGGTCTATTTGCGCGATATCTGGCCCACAAGCCGCGAGATCGCCGCGGTCATGCGCAAAAGCATCAACAAACAGATGTTCACGCGCAAATATGCGGACGTGTTCAAGGGCGATGCGCTGTGGCGCAAGATCGCGGTCAAGGGCGGACTGACCTACAAATGGGACGATCGCTCCACCTATGTGCAGAACCCTCCCTACTTCGACGGCATGCCGAAACGCAGCCAGCCGATCGAGGACGTCGTCGATGCCCGCATTCTCGGCCTGTTTCTCGATTCGATCACGACCGACCACATTTCGCCGGCGGGATCGATCAAGGAGGAGAGCCCGGCCGGCGAATATTTGCGCGATCATCAGGTTCGTCCGCGCGACTTCAATCAGTACGGCACGCGGCGCGGCAATCATCAGGTGATGATGCGTGGCACGTTCGCCAATATTCGAATCAAAAATCAGATGGTGCCCGGCGTCGAGGGCGGCTACACGATTCATTACCCGTCGCGTCAGCGCATGACCATTTACGATGCGGCGATGCGTTACCGTTCGGAGAACGTGCCGCTGGTCGTATTCGCCGGCAAGGAATACGGCACCGGCTCGTCGCGCGATTGGGCGGCCAAAGGTACGGTGCTGCTCGGCATTCGCGCCGTGATCGCGCAATCGTTCGAGCGCATCCATCGCTCCAATCTGGTCGGCATGGGCGTGGTTCCGCTGGTGTTCGAAGAGGGCACGTCGTGGCAGACGCTCGGATTGCGCGGTGACGAGCAGGTCACCATTCGCGGCCTGCATGGCGATCTCAAGCCGCATCAACGGCTGCAAGCGGAAATTGTGGCCGCCGACGGCGGGCTCAAGCGCGTGCCGTTGATCTGCCGGATCGATACCGCCGATGAACTCGATTATTTCCGAAACGGCGGCATCTTGCAGTACGTGCTGCGGCACCTCGCCGCTTAAAGCATGATCCGAAAAGTGGACGCCGGTTTCCTGCCTGCGCGAAGCCGTTCAGGCCGCTTATCGTTTCGTCTAACGCTTCGGCTGGCGAAGCCAGGTCGGAAAAGATCATGCTCGAACAACAAGCTAAAGCGAAATACTGAATCAACCTAAAATCATTTTGCTTTAGCGCGACACCTTTTGCGCAAACAAGATCAACGAGGCGCGCCGTTCGCGCCTCGTTCTCCGTTTTCGCGCCTCACTTGCGCCGTTTGGCTCACCGTGAAGTGAGTGGCGGGTGAGGGGCGCGGGCGCTAAAACCCGCGTTCATCGAACCGTCACCGGAGCCGTGAGGCGGAGGTTGGAATGCAAGCTTGCCGTGTCGCGCCGGCACTCCTCATTGCGGGCTTTGTGGTTGCAAGTGTCATGACGGCTCGAGCGGGTGAGCCCCGCGCGGTGCTCGAGCTCTTCACCAGCCAAGGATGTTCCTCGTGTCCGCCGGCCGATCGGCTGGTTGGGCAATTGGCGAACGATTCGTCGCTCATCGCGTTGAGCGTTCCGATCGACTACTGGGATTATCTCGGCTGGCGCGACACGCTTGCCAATCCGGCGCATTCGGCGCGCCAGCGCGCTTATGCGCGTGTGCGCGGCGACGGACAGGTTTACACGCCGCAGATCGTCGTTAATGGCTCAGCCGACGCGCTCGGCAGCGATCAAGCAGCGATCGAGCGCGCGATTACGCAAACCGACCACAAAACCGGCGTGATGTCGCTGCCGGTGGTCCTTGCGGTAAACAACGGCGCGCTCGATGTCAGTATATCGGATGCAGACAAGGCGCCCGCTGCCGCGGAAGTGTGGTTATGCCCGCTCGCCAAAACGGTTCCGGTCGCAATCGGTCGCGGTGAGAACCGCGGCCGAACCATCACCTACCACAATGTCGTGCGTAACTGGCTCAAGCTCGGCACGTTGAGCGCCGGCCAGTCGAGCTGGAACGTGCCGATCGCGCAGATCAAGTCCGAGGGCATCGACGGCGCCGCGGTCATGCTGCAGGAAGGCAGCCATGACAGGCCGGGCATCATTCTCGGCGCCGCCCTGACAGATATCAGATAGCGCAGCTTAGAGGTCAGACACTGGCCTTGGATTCGTCCGCGGATCGCGGACCGCTGCGCTCATTGTTCGCCCCCAAAAACAAAAAGGCCGGCGCGGTGCCGGCCTGAAGGAAAGGGGGATGAATTGCAGTCACGTAAAGCAGTCACAAACGAAACTGCGGCCCGGTCCGTCCGCGCCCCGGGGGGCTGGGGGGCTGAGGAATCCGGAACACGATCCGAACCGGGCCCTGAGGCAACGATGGCTTGTTTCGCAGGCCAGCTTGGCGCGTGCTTGGCCGAAATCAGGCTGCATTATGATACGGGCTAACGAAGCCGTGATATCTGGCGCTCAAAATGCCGCAGGGCAGAGATCAGAGGACGGATGTCGGAGGACAGACATTGAGATCCCTGTGATCGTCATCTGAGCTCTGTCATATCTGTCCTCTGACCTGCGTCGTCCGTCCTCCAATCAGGGCTTGCCGCAGCTTTGTTCCGGCGCGATCATAACGGTTAAAGTGACATGAGCCTGCGGGTCAGGCTCGATCAACAGGAGGCGCCGTCATGGATTTCGGCGAAATCGATCCAAGCCCGTGGCGCGGGGACGAGCATCGTGCGCACGTCCCCGCTCACGAAGTGACGTTCAGCCGCCGCGAGCTTGACCGGCTCCTGCGGCTTTACGGCCGCAAGGTCGCGGCCGGCGAGTGGCGCGATTACGCCATCGATTTCCTCAAAGACCGCGCGGTTTTCTCCGTGTTCCGTCGCGCCTGTGAAGTTCCGATCTACCGCATCGAGAAAAATCCCAAGCTGGCGCGCCGCCAAGGCGCCTATAGCGTCATTTCGGCGACCGGACATATCGTGCGACGCGGCCAGGAGTTGGATCGGGTGCTCGGCGCGCTCGACCGCTCGCTGCGGGTGGTGGCGGGCTGAGACTTTCCGCTTGTTCCCGCGAAAGCGGGAACCCGGCGCTACAGGGCCCCGATAAGTATGACTGGATTGCCGCTTTCGCGGGAATGAGCGGAGTTGAACTAGGGCGTCGTCGTATCACCCTCTCCCAGCGCACGCTGCATGAGCACCGTGTCGAGCCATTTGCCGTGCTTGAAGCCGACTGAGCGTAGCGTGCCGATGTGGCTAAAGCCGGCGCGCTCATGCAGCGCGATCGAGCCGATTTGCGCCGAATCGCCGATCACCGCGATCATCTGTCGGTAGCCGCGCTGCGCACTTGCGGCGACGAGAGCTCGCAGCAATAGCGCACCAATTCCTTTGCGGCGCATGTCCGGCGCGACGTAGACCGAATCTTCAACGCTCCACTTGTAAGCCGGCCGCGTTCGGTACGGGCCGGCATAGGCGTAGCCGGCGACAACACTTTCAATCTCGGCGGTAAAGTAGGGATAGCCGTTATTCAGAAGCGCCGTTTGCCGGCGCAGCATTTCCGCCTCGTCCGGAGGTTCGATCTCGAACGACGCGGTGCCGTCACGAACGGCGTCGGCGTAGATACGAGTGATCGCCCCGATGTCGCCCGGCAGTACCGGACGGATGGTGACCTTCTGCATCGCGCGCCGAACCTGCCAGAAAACAGCCGGACGCGAAATACAGGCAAACAAAAACGCCCCGGATCGCTCCGGGGCGTTTTGTTAATCGCGACGCGCTGCGTCAGCGGCGATCGCCGAATAAGCGCAGCAACATCAGGAACAGGTTGATGAAGTAGAGATAGAGCGACAGCGCGCCCATGACCGCCTTGCGGCCGCCGACCGTGCCGTCGTCCATCGGGCTGTACATTTCCTTGATCCGCTGCGTGTCGTAGGCGGTGAGCCCGGCGAACACGACGACGCCGATGATCGAGATCGCCCAATCGAGCCCGGTCGAATGCAGGAAGACGTTGACCAGGCTGGCGATGATGATGCCGATCAGTCCCATAAACATGAACGAACCGACGCCGGTGAGATCGCGCTGCGTCGTATAGCCGTACAGGCTCAGAGCGCCGAAGGTCGCAGCCGAAATGAAGAACACCCGCGTGATTGAAGCGTGGGTATAGACCAGGAAGATCGACGCCAGCGACAGCCCGAGTAGGCCGGCATAGACGAAGAACAGCATCAGCGCCGTTGTCGGCTGTAGCCGGTTGATGCTGAAGCTCAGCACGAAGACGAGACCGAGCGGCGCCAGGACCAGAACCCACAACAGCGGGCTCTGGAAGATGGCCTGGCCGAAAGCGGTCAGTTGCAGTCCGGCACTGGTCTCCACAACCGCGGCCGAGAAGGTGAGCCACGCAACCACACCGGTAAGCGCAACGCCCGAGGCCATGTAGTTATAGACGCGGATCATGTAGGCGCGCAGGCCTGCATCCACCGCGACCTGGTCCGTGCGATAGCCGGCGCGGGTGGCCGCATAATTCCGATCGAGGTCGGACATGGAATTTCCCCTGTTTTGCCCGGCGCGCAGGCCGGGTCTGGCATCCGGCCAAAGCCGGAATTGGTGTGCCAAGAATCTAGTGCGAAAGGCGTGCCCGCGCCAGATGGGCGTAAGGCCATATTTTCCGGCCTGTTACAAAGTTTTCATGCTCTTTGACGACCGAAAACTCAAAGGTTGCGCAGCACCTCGGCCGGTTTGCGGCCGAGCGCCCCGAAGGTGCCGGCAAGGCCGATCACGAGTGTAACCGCGAGCGCCGCGGCCGCGGTTTCGATGGCGGCGCCGGGCGCCCATTCGAACGGAAATTCCATGACGCCGCTGACCACCAAATCGGCGGCCAGCGTGCCCGCGGCAATGGCGAAGATCGCCGTGGCAAGCCCGATCAGGAGATATTCAATCGCATAGGCCGCGGTCAGCTGCGCCCGCGTCGCGCCAAAAGTCTTCAGCACCACCGCGTCATAGATGCGAAAGCGCTGGCTCGCCGCAAGCGCACCGCCGAGCACCAAAGCCGCCGCAATGAGCGTGATCGCGCTCGCCCCGCGCAGCGCCATCACCAGCTTGCCGACCAGCGCGTCGATGGCGTCGAGCGCATCCTTCACTCGGACCGCGGTGACAGTCGGAAAGGCGCCGCCAAGCGCCCTGATGATCGCCGCTTCCTCTGCGGTCGTGCCGCCGTCGGCGAATGTGAGCGTAGCGATATCGCTATGCGGAGCGCCATCGAAAACGCCGGGCGAGAATACCAGCACGAAATTGATGCCGAGATTTTCCCAGTCGACCGCACGCAGGTTCGCAATCCGGGCCGTCACGTTGCGGCCGAGTACATTGACGGTGACGGTGTCGCCGATTTTCAGATCGAGATCGTGCGCCGTCCTGCTTTCGAGCGAGACGAGCGGCGCCCCCGCATAGGACGCGTTCCACCACGCGCCGTCGACAATACGCGAACCGGGCGGCACCGCTCGCGCATAGGTGATACCGCGATCGCCGCGCAGCACCCAGCGCGAACGGTCGGGCGGCTTGAGATCGTCGGCGTTCACGCCGTTGGCGGCGACGATGCGCCCGCGCAGCATCGGTACCCGCTCGAGCTTTGCCCCCAACGCCTGTTCGTGGATGAAGGCATCGAAACGATCCGCTTGCGCCGCCGGGATGTCGAGGAAGAAGAACGACGGCGCCTTGTCCGGCAGCGCGGCGGCGAATTCCCGATGCAGATTGCCCTCGATTTCCGCGATCGTGACCAGAATCGCGAGCCCGAGCCCGAGCGATAACATGACGCTCGGGGTCAATGCCCCGGCGCGATGAATATTGGCCACGGCGAGCCGCAGCACGGTGGAGTTTTGTCGCGGCACCCGCCTCGCCATCGCCATGACTAGCGCCGCAACCAGTCGCAGCAGCACGAACACGGCCGCCGCCGCGGCGAGGAAAAACGCCGCGATGCGGCGATCGTAGGTGGTGAACACGGCAAGCGCCGCAAGGCCGGCAACGATCGCACCGCTCGCGACGATGTAGCGCACGCGGGGCCATGATCGCTCGCCGGCAACCTGATCGCGAAACAGCATCGAGACTGAAATGTCGTGAGCCCGGCCGAGCGGCCATAGCGAAAAGGCGAGCGCGGTAAGAACGCCGTAGGCAATCGACAAGGCCAGTACGCCCGGCTGAAGCGCCGGTTCGACCGGCAGCGGAAGAATTGCACCGAAGAAATACGCAATCACGAACGGCAGGGCGGCGCCGAGGGCGACGCCGACCAACGTTGCGAACAAGGCAACGGCGATGATTTCGGTGCAGTAGACCGCGAAAATGCCGCTACCGCTCGCGCCGAGGGCTTTAAGCGTCGCGATCGTATCGCGATTGCGCGCCAAATGGCTGGCCACGGCGTTGGCGACGCCGACACCGCCGATAAGCAGCGTGGCCAAGCCGAGCAGTGTCAGATATTGCGAAAAGCGCTCGACATTGCGCTCAAGCTGCGGCGAAGCCTTGCTGCGGCTGCGGATCTCCCAACCGGCCTCCGGTAATTCGGTTTGCGCCTGCTTCTCAACCGCGGCGACCGCGCCGTCGCTTGACTGCGGTTGCGGCAACTGCAGCCGATATTGCCAGCGCACGAGGCTGCCGGGTTGCAAAAGGCCGCTTGCGCGCAGTGCCGCCTCGCTGATCAACAAACGCGGACCGAGGCTGATCGCGCCGGCGAGCTTGTCCGGTTCACTGGTGACCGTCGCGCGCAGTTCAAATTCGGCATCGCCAATCTTGATGCGGTCGCCCGCTTTCAAGCCGAGCCGCGTGAAAAGCAGCGGGTCCGCCGCGGCGCCGAAGGCGCCGTCGCTCTGCGCCAGCAACGCCGCAAGCGGCAGCGGCGGATCGGTGGTGAGCGCACCGAATAGCGGATAGCGATCGTCGACGGCTTTGACTTCGACCAGCGTGGCGGTAACGGCGCCGCCGCTTGCATTTGCAGGCGGGTTTGCGACCGCAGGCGACACTGGGCGCGCCATGGCGCGCAAGCTGGCGGCCACGGAAACCGTGCCATGCGCATCGAGGAAAGCGCGCTCGGCATCATCGGCCTCACGTTGAATGAGCGAGAAGGCGAGATCGCCGCCAAGGATCACACGGCCGGCTTTGCCGATGCCCTCGGTGAGGCTTGCGGCGACCGAACCGACGCCGGCGATCGCCAGAACGCCGAGTGCGATGCAGGCAATGAAAACGCCAAAGCCGCGCAAGCCGCCGCGCAGATCGCGCCAAGCAAACCGGCCGGCAAGGCCGGCAGGCCATCCGGCGGCGAGTGGCGTGGGCAATGCAGAGCGGGAATTGAGCGTCACCGTCATGTGAGCCCGCTCATCCGATTCTCGATTCTGCCGGGGCGCGCGCCTCGATATGTCCCGAGCGCATGTGCAGCACGCGATTGCAGCGCGCCGCCAGCGCGGCATCGTGCGTGACCAAAACAAGCGTGGTGCCGCGCTCGGCATGGCCGCGGAACAAAAGCTCGATGATTTCGCTTCCGGTCGCTTCGTCCAGATTGCCGGTCGGCTCATCGGCGACGATGATCGCCGGGTCCGGCGCCAAGGCGCGGGCGAGCGCGACCCGTTGTTGCTCGCCTCCGGAAAGCTCGGCGGGATAATGCCACGCGCGCTGCGCCAAGCCGGCGGCTGCGAGTTCGCGCTCGGCGATCGCCTTTGCGTCGCCGATGCCGGCGAGTTCGAGCGGCACTGCGACATTCTCGAGCGCCGTCATTGTCGGAATCAGATGGAAAGCCTGAAACACGATGCCGATGTTGCGGCCGCGAAAGCGCGCCAGCCGATCCTCGTCGAGCGCGCGCAAATTTTGCCCGGCGACGATAACCGTGCCGGAATTCGGCCGCTCCAATCCGGTCATCACCATCAACAGCGTGGACTTGCCCGAGCCCGAAGGTCCGAGTAGGGCAACAGCCTCGCCACGACCTATATGAAGATCGATGTCTTTAAGTATATGCACCCGCGCCGCGCCGCGGCCGAGTGAAAGATTGACACCGTCAATGCTCACGGCTTCGCCCGCCAACAGGCGTCCGGATATGTCATTCATGGGTTCGACCGGTTCAGCAAAGGTGACCGCCTCGTCGCATCGCAATGAGACACCGCCGTGGCACCAGGCACGCGTTCGCTCATATGGGTTGCGCCGGGCGTTCTACCAAATCATCGCGGCCTGTTGTGCGCTGCTCTTTGGCGCAATGAATCCGAACTTTGCGATAGCCGAGACCCTGCTTCATGTCGTGGTATTGGGCGATTCGCTCACCGCAGGTCTCGGACTTGCCGCCAAAGATGGATTTGTGCCGCGGCTCCAGGCGGCGCTGGTGGCGCAAGGAGCCAAAGTCGAAATCGTCAATGCCGGCGTTTCCGGCGACACTGCCTCGGACGGATTGGCCCGCCTGGACTGGTCGGTGCCGGAGGGGACCGACGCCGCCATCGTCGAACTTGGCGCCAATGACATGCTGCGCGGCATCGACCCGCAAGTCACGCGCGAGGCGCTTGATGCCATTCTGGCGCGGCTGGCGCAGCGTCATATTGTGGTCATGCTATGCGGCATGAGGGCAGCGCCGAATTTGGGCGTCGATTACGGTCACGCGTTTGAGCGCATCTATCCCGAGCTTGCGGCCAAATACGGCGCCGTCTTTTACCCGTTCTTTCTCGATGGCGTTGCCGCCGAGCACACCCTGTTGCAGCAAGACGGTATGCATCCGAATGCCGCGGGCGTTGCGGTCATCGCGCGGCGGATTCTGCCCACGGTGCAGGAACTCATCGCCCGGGTCCGGGCACAAAAACCGTCCTAGGTCAAAACTTATTGATTTCCGCGAGCCGCGTTGCAGCGCGTTTTGGCGCTAGAGGGTTGCGCGAGCGCGGTAATCACCCCATTCTGCAGCTATCGCGAATCGCCCGGCAAAAAGCCGTAAAAGAGCTCGGGGCCGGGATCGCAGCGATCTTCTTGTGCGGAGGTTGTCGTGCCCCGCTTATTCACCGGAGTTGAAATCCCGTCGGCGGTAAGCCGATCGCTCGCCATGATGCGGGGCGGGCTGCCCGGCGCCCGCTGGATCGATCCGGAGAACTATCATCTGACGCTGCGCTTCATCGGCGACATCGACGACGCTTTGGCGCACGAGATTGTCGGCGTGCTGGGCCGCGTTCATCGCCAAGCGTTTGACCTCCGCCTCGATGGACTGACCTCGTTCGGCGGCCGCAAGCCGCGGGCTGTCGTCGCCGCGGTGGCGCCGGTCGCGCCGTTGATGGAGCTGCAGGCGGAGCATGACCGGCTCCTGCAACGGCTCGGACTCGAACCGGAGGGACGCAAATACACCCCGCACGTGACGTTGGCGCGCTTGCGCGACTCATCGAGCCGGCAAGTCGCCGAATATTTGGCGGCGCGGGGCCATTACCGCTCGTCGCCGTTTGAGGTCTCGCGGTTTGTGCTGTTCTCCTCGCGCGCCTCGGTCGGCGGCGGTCCCTATGTCGTCGAAGAAGCCTATCCCCTCGCTGCCTATGACGCGCGGCGCGCTCAACGCGTCGGTTGATTGGGAATGGACCGGCGCCTCCGGCCGCACTTTTCCCCGGCAAAAGCGAAACAACGAGCGGCGTTGATTCTAGGCGCGCAGCATCCGCGATTGCAAATCGAGCATGGCGGTGGCGAAGCCGTGACTGTCCGACATCACTTCGCGCATCAATGACAGCGGCGTCGGGCGCGACGATTCGACCTCGCCGACGACGGTTTCGAAGTCGAATGAAAGCTCGGCATCGAATTTGCGGGCGAGCTGCTGCATGCGCCGATTCTCGGCAAGGCAGGCCATGTGCAGGAGGCGGAAACCGCGGTTGCGTGCGGCCAGCAAAGTGCGGCGCAGCAATGCTGAGCCGACGCCGTGACTCTGCCAATCCCTTTCGACGCTGAATGCCGCTTCTGCCTCGCGCGGAAATCCCGCTCCGAGCGGGCGCAGCTCCGCGGCGCCCCGCATCGTGCCGCCGACAAAGAAGCCGTGCACGATCGTATCCAGGCCGGTGGTGAGATCGACGTAGTTGCGGATGAAGTAGTCGGACACGCCGCCGGAAAACCGGTTACGCCGGCTTTGCGCGTCCAGACGCAACAGATGGTCGCGATATTTGGCGGTCTCTCCGATCCACAATTTGCGGACTACACCGCCTTCGGGGAGGATTTCCTTCATAGGGTCTCCTGACGTTATCGTCGACAAGACCCGCCTTGATTCCGCTTCCTCCCTGAAAGCACACGAGCGCAGCGAATAAATCGTGCGCTCGGCGAATCACAGCATCATGTTGGGCCGCGGCGGCAAATTGGCAAGGCGAAGGATTGAGCGACATGCCTATATTCCGTATACGCATGGCTCCCGACGCATTTGCGACCGTTTGCTGACGAAACGAAGACCTGCACTGAGAAGCTTTGGAAGCTTTGCGCCTGACTGTCGTCGGCGACGATGCTGATGCGGCCCCGCCTTTGATTAATCACGACCGTCATCTTTCGTTCACACCCGCTGATCACGACCTGCCGCGGCAAGCGCAAACTCATGGCCTCATTCCGATGGTGAGCTCCGTTGTAACCAGTTATGCCGCCAATGTCGCCGCCGGCCGCATCGAACGTGATGATGCGCAGCTCACCATCGTTGAAAAAATGACACGGCTGGAGGCGCGGATTTCGAAATACCGCGGTGCGCGAAAATCCTCGGCGCTCGATTGGCTATTCACAAACCGCGAGCGGGAGCAGCTACCGATCAAGGGCCTTTATATCTATGGCGAGGTCGGTCGCGGCAAAACGATGCTGATGGATTTGTTTTTTGACAGCAGTCCGGTCGAGCGAAAACGCCGCGCGCATTTCCATGAATTCATGCTCGACGTTCACGAACGCATTTTTCTGATCCGACAGAAAATGAAATTCGGCGAACATGCCGACGAGGACCCGATCCGGCTCGTCGCCGAGGAGTTGGCCGAGGAGTCTTGGCTGCTGTGCTTTGACGAGTTTCACGTCACCGACATTGCCGATGCGATGATTCTCGGCCGGCTTTTTGCGCAACTGTTCGAACGCGGCATCGTCGTGGTGGCGACGGCGAACGTGCCACCAGACGAACTCTACAAGGATGGGCTCAACCGCGCTCTGTTCGTGCCGTTCATCGCCATGCTCAATGCCCGCATGGACGTCGCTCGCCGCGCGCACTGATTTCCGTCTGGAGAAGCTCGTCGGCCAGCCGGTCTGGTATCTGCCGGATGATGCGACGGCCGACCCGCGCCTGGACGATGCTTGGCGGCGGCTCACCGGAGGCAACCACGGCGCCGCGCGAGACTTGGCGTTGAAAGGACGCGTCGTTCATGTGCCGCGCGCCTTTATTGGGGTGGCGCGATTTTCATTCCACGATCTGTGCGAACAGCCGCTTGCGGCCGCGGATTATTTGCGGCTCGCGCGCGAGTTTCACACCATTCTTCTCGACCACGTTCCAGCGATGACCTATGACAACCGCAATGCCGCGAAGCGTTTCATCATTTTGATCGACACGCTCTACGACATGAACGTGAAGCTGATCGCGTCCGCGGCTGCTCCTCCCGAAGCGTTGTACCGTGCCGATGAAGGATTCGAAGCGCGGGAATTCAAGCGCACCGCATCGCGGTTGATTGAGATGAGCTCGCAATCCTATCTGGCTCGCCCGCATGGCGCCGGACATGAGCGAATCTCGGGCTCGTCCGCCGGCATCGTGGAGACGTAGAGCTAACCGGTGAAGTTCGCGACCAGCATTGCCGCGACCACCGCGGTCATCAGCGCAGTCGCTGCCCAGCCGCAGATCATCAGCATGCGCGATGCCGCAAACGCTCCCATGATCCTGCGGTTGCCGACGACCAGCATCATGGCCGCCATCAGCGGCACGGCGACGACGCCGTTGACCACGGCGCTCCAGAACAGCATCCGGATCGGATTGAACGGACTCAAAGCCGCGATCAGCCCGGCGAGCGTCGCGGCGCCAAGGATCAAGTAAAAGCCGGGCGCGCCCCGCACCGGCATTTCCAGGCTGCCGCGCCAGCCGAGGCTTTCCGCGACCGCATAGCCGGCGGAGCCTGCCAGCACCGGCACGGCAAGTAATCCGGTGCCGATGATTCCGAGCGAGAACAGAAAAAACGTCAGTGGCCCGGCGAATGGCCGCAGCGCCTCGGCGGCCTGTTCGGCGGTGCTGATTTGCGTGATGCCGTGGGCGTGCAAGGTCGCGCCCGTGGTCACGATGATGAAAAAGCCGATGAGATTTGAGTAGAGCATGCCGGTCATGGTGTCGAAGCGGATGCGTGCTGCGTCGCGCTGCGGCAGGCGTTTCCTGGTGACTGAGGCGGCGCTCGCTCCCAACTGGGCGCGCAATTTTCGCTCTTCGACTTCGAGCGAGGCCTGCCAGAAGAACATGTAGGGACTGATCGTGGTGCCGAAGATCGCCACCAGCGTCAGCGTGAAATCGCGATTCCACGACAGCTGTGGGATGAACGTCGCGGTGAGCACCTCGCCCCACGGGATGCGGATGCTGAATGCGGCCGCCACATAGGCAAACAGGACCAGCGTCAGCACTTTCAGATATTTCGAGTAGCTGTGATACGGCACCAGGATCTCGGCCGTGAGACAGCCGATCCCGAACAAGACGACGTAGATCAGGGTCTGTCCGCCCGCGACTAGCCGTAACGCGTCGCCCATCGCCGCGATGTCAGCGGCGATATTGAGCGTATTGGCGATGAGCAACAATCCGACCATAGCATAGAGCACGGTCGCCGGCATCGCCTTGCCCAGATTGGCGGCGAGACCCCGGCCGGTCACCGCGCCGATCCGGGCAGTCACCATCTGGATCGCAATCATGAACGGCGTCGTGAGAAACATCGTCCAGCTCAACGCATAGCCGAACTGCGCGCCGCCTTGGGAATAAGTGGCGATGCCGCTCGGATCATCATCGGCGGCGCCAGTCACGAGGCCGGGTCCAAACATCCGGAATAATCGGCGCGCCGAAGCGATCATCGATTCGGTATAGATGCTGACGTTGGTCATCATGCTCGTCATTTTCGATTTGGCTCGCAGGCGCAAGATATTCCGGCTGGTCAATGGTATGGAGCCCGCTTTCGTTCCCGCGGCCGGCCACGCTCCTGCCCTTGAACGGGTGATCCGAAACGGCTAATGACGCCGGAGACCCGGCCTTTTCGAGCAATCAAGGACGTTTATCTGATGCCGCGAAACAAGATCGCATTGATAGGTTCGGGCCAAATTGGCGGCACGCTGGCGCACCTGATCGGCCTTAAGGAGCTCGGTGACGTCGTGTTGTTCGACGTGGCCGAGGGCGTGCCCCAGGGCAAGGCGCTCGATCTCGTGCAGTCGTCGCCGGTCGAGGGTTTTGACGCCCGCTTTGTCGGCACCAATTCTTATGAAGCGATTGAAGGCGCCGCGGTGTGCATTGTCACCGCCGGCGTGCCGCGCAAGCCCGGCATGAGCCGCGACGATCTGCTCGGCATCAATCTGAAGGTCATGGAGCAGGTCGGCGCCGGCATAAAAAAATATGCGCCTGGTGCCTTGGTCATCTGCATCACCAATCCGCTCGACGCGATGGTCTGGGCGCTGCAGAAGTGCTGCGGCCTGCCCAAGAATATGGTCATCGGCATGGCCGGCGTGCTCGATTCGGCGCGCTTTCGTTATTTCCTGGCGGATGAATTCAATGTCTCGGTCGAGGATGTGACCGCCTTCGTGCTCGGCGGCCACGGCGACTCGATGGTGCCGCTGGTGCGCTATTCGGCGGTCGCCGGCATACCGCTTCCCGATCTGGTGAAGATGGGCTGGACGACGCACGCGCGCATCGGGGAGATCGTCGAGCGCACCCGCAATGGCGGCGGCGAGATCGTCAGCCTCTTGCGCACCGGCTCGGCCTTTTATGCGCCCGCCTCCTCGGCAATCGCGATGGCAGAGAGTTATTTGCGCGACAAGAAACGGGTGCTCCCCGCCGCGGCGTGGCTCAATGGCGAATATGATCTTAAGGACGTCTATGTCGGCGTGCCGGTGGTGATCGGCAGCAAAGGGGTCGAGCGGATTGTCGAAATCGAACTCAACAGCGCCGAGCGCGCGATGTTCGAAAAATCGGCGCAGGCGGTCCAGAGCCTCATCGACGCGTGCAAGAGGATCGCGCCCGATCTGGGGAAATGAATTCGCCGTCACCCAAGGTGGCCGCGTAGCGGCCCTCGAAGGGTGACGGCGCCATCCTTCGAGGCTCGTTCCTCAGGATGACGGTAAAGGTTCGCTAGGGCATTCGCGAATGAACATCCACGAATATCAGGCCAAGGCGATATTGCGGGAATTCGGCGTTCCGGTGCCGCGCGGGATCGCAGCGTTCACCACGCAGGACGCGGAAAAGGCCGCCAATGAGCTCGGCGGTCCGGTTTGGGTGGTCAAGGCGCAAATTCACGCCGGCGGTCGCGGCAAAGCCGGCGGCGTCAAAGTCGTCAAATCGGTCGCCGAGGCGAAGCGTGAAGCCGAGCGGATGCTCGGCTCTGTTCTGGTCACGCACCAAACCGGGCCGCATGGCCGGCAGGTGCGCCGCGTTTATATCGAGGAAGGCTCCGCGATCGAGCGCGAATATTATCTCTCGGCGCTGGTCGATCGTTCCACGTCGCGGGTGGCCTTCGTGGCGTCCACCGAGGGCGGCATGGACATCGAAGAAGTCGCGCACAAGACGCCGGACAAGATCGTGAGTTTCTCGATCGATCCGGCGACCGGCTTCATGCCGCATCACGCGCGCCACGTAGCGCAGATCCTGGGTTTTGGCCGCGAGCTGACCAAGCAGGCCGAAGACATGCTGCCGAAGCTCTACCGGGCCTTCCTGGCCAAGGACATGAGCCTCCTTGAGATCAATCCGCTGGTCGTGACCAAAACGGGCCAGCTCATTTGTTTGGACGCCAAGATTGCGTTCGACGACAACGCGCTATACCGCCATGCTGACGTAATGGCATTGCGCGACATCAATGAAGAGGACGAAAAGGAGATCGAAGCGTCGCGCCACGATCTCAATTACGTCGCGCTGGATGGCACGATCGGCTGCATGGTCAACGGCGCCGGGCTCGCCATGGCTACCATGGACATCATCAAGCTTTACGGCGAGACGCCGGCCAATTTCTTAGATGTCGGCGGCAGCGCGACCAAAGAGAAAGTGGCGGCCGCTTTCAAGATCATCACGTCGGATCACAACGTGAAGGGCATTCTGATCAATATTTTCGGCGGCATCATGAAATGCGACGTGATCGCCGAAGGAGTGGTCGCCGCAGTCAAGGAAGTCGGGCTGCGCGTGCCGCTGGTGGTGCGGCTCGAAGGCACCAATGTCGAGCTCGGCAAGAAGATCATCGCCGAATCAAATCTCAACGTCACTTCGGCCGATGATCTCGACGATGCGGCGCAGAAGATCGTCGCCGCTGTGAAGAAAGTGTGAGCGCCGGGGCAGACTAATGTCCATCCTGATCGACAAAAACACCAAAGTGATCTGCCAGGGCTTCACCGGCAAGAACGGCACCTTCCATTCCGAGCAGGCGATCGCCTACGGCACCAAAATGGTCGGCGGCACCTCGCCCGGCAAAGGCGGCATGACCCATCTCGGCCTGCCGGTCTTCGATACGGTTATTGAAGCGCGCGAGAAGACCGGCTGCAATGCCAGCGTTATCTATGTGCCGCCGCCCGGCGCCGCCGACGCGATCTGCGAGGCGATCGCGGCGGAGATTCCGCTGATCATCTGCATCACCGAGGGTATTCCGGTCGCCGATATGGTGAAGGTCAAGCGCGCGCTGTCGGGGTCGCGCTCGCGGCTGATCGGACCCAATTGTCCCGGCGTCATGACCGCGGGCGAATGCAAGATCGGCATCATGCCCGCGAATATCTTCAAACCCGGCAAGGTCGGGATCGTGTCGCGTTCCGGCACGCTGACCTACGAAGCCGTGTTTCAAACGACGCAAGTCGGCCTCGGCCAGACCACCGCAGCCGGCATCGGCGGCGATCCGGTCAAAGGCACCGATTTCATCGAGATCCTGGAAATGTTTCTCGCCGACCGGCAAACCGAAGCGATCATCATGATCGGCGAAATCGGCGGCGCATCCGAGGAAGATGCGGCGCAATTCCTCAAGGACGAAGCCAAACGCGGCCGCAAGAAGCCGATGGTCGGCTTCATCGCCGGCCGGACCGCCCCGCCTGGCCGCCGCATGGGCCATGCCGGCGCGATTATCGCCGGCGGCAAGGGCGACGCCGAGTCCAAGATCGCCGCCATGGAAGCAGCCGGCATCAAAGTCGCGCCATCGCCGGCGCGGCTCGGCAAGACGCTGGCTGAAATATGGAAGTAACCGTTCATTGTTTCATCTGTTGCCGGCAAAGTTGAGCGATTAAATAGAGCTAGATAGGAAATTCTGCGGACCGCCGGGAGCGTAGTTTGGCCAGTCCGCGCTCATGCCTTTGCCGCTTTAATCCCATCCGAGCTTGCTTGAAGGTCGCTGATGTCTCGCCAAGACGCCAATGCCGCTTTCGCCCGTACCTCGTTCCTCTATGGTGGCAATGCCGCCTATATCGAAGATCTCTATGCCCGCTACGAGACCGACCCGAAAGCGCTCGATGCGGCGTGGCAATCGTTCTTCCAAAGTCTCAAGGACGATCGCGCCGATGTCGAGCGCAACGCGCAAGGTCCATCCTGGCGGCGGCCCGATTGGCCACCGCTTGCCTCAGACGAATTGACCGGAGCGCTTGACGCCGGTTGGCAAGAGACGACCGCGGCAATCGGCGGCAAGCTGAAAGCGCAGGCACAGGCGCGCGGTGTTGAAATCACATCCGCCGAGGTTGAGCGCGCCACCCGCGATTCGATCCGGGCGCTGATGCTGATCCGCGCCTATCGGGCGCGCGGGCATTTTCATGCCAATCTCGATCCGCTCGGGCTCGAACCGCCGCAGAACGAGGAGGAGCTTGATCCGCGTTCTTATGGCTTCGGCGATGCCGATCTCGACCGCTCCATTTTTCTCGACAACGTTCTCGGGCTGCAATTCGGCACCATCCGCGAGATCGTCGGCATTCTGCGCCGGACCTATTGTCAGACGCTCGGCGTCGAATTTCTCCACATTTCCGATGCCGCCCAGAAAAGCTGGATCCAGGAGCGCATCGAGGGGCCGGACAAGGAGATCACGTTCACGCGCGAAGGCAAGCGCGCCATCCTCAATAAGCTGGTCGAAGCCGAGGGTTTCGAAAAGTTCTGCGACGTGAAATTCACCGGAACCAAGCGTTTCGGCCTCGACGGCGCCGAAGCGATGATCCCGGCGCTCGAGCAGATCATCAAGCGCGGCGGCGCGCTCGGCGTGCGCGAGATCGTCATCGGCATGCCGCATCGCGGCCGCCTCAGCGTCTTGGCGCAGGTCATGGCCAAGCCGCACCGCGCCATCTTTCATGAATTCAAAGGCGCTTCATCGACCCCGGATGCCGTCGAAGGCTCGGGCGACGTGAAATATCATCTCGGCGCCTCTTCCGACCGCGAATTCGATCACAACCGGGTGCATCTGTCGCTGACTGCGAACCCGTCGCACCTCGAGATTGTCGATCCGGTCGTGCTCGGCAAGGTGCGCGCCAAGCAGGATCAGCTCGGCGCGACGCCCGACGACCGCACCATGGTGATGCCGCTCCTCATTCACGGCGACGCATCGTTTGCCGGGCAGGGCGTGGTGGCGGAATGTTTCGGCCTTTCCGGGCTGCGCGGCCACCGCACCGGCGGATCGCTGCATTTCATCGTCAACAATCAGATCGGCTTTACTACCAATCCGCGCTATTCCCGCTCGTCGCCTTATCCCTCC
>DASXJB010000288.1:0-1654 GCA_036497645.1 Xanthobacteraceae bacterium | reverse complement strand
GCCGAATCCTGGGTGCATTTCGATCTGTTCGCCTGGACGGCTGTCGCCAAATCGGGCCGCCCGGAAGGCGGCGAGTGTCAGGCGGCGCGCGCGCTCTATGCATTGCTGGCCGCGCGCTATGCTTAAGCCGATGCCGGTGCTCGATCGGAGGGTGACGCCATGGCGCGACGACCTCGCGGCAAAACATCTCGAAGGCAAGGTAAAGGCGACGCGCTTCGTCGAAGAACGGGCGATGGAGGTCATTGCGCCGCAGGCGCAGCTTCGCCGCGAGCCGCGGCCCGACGCGCCGCTCGACACTGAGGCGCTGCGGGGCGAACGCGTCTTCGTCTACGACGCCAATGCCGAAGGCTGGGTTTGGGGCCAGCTTGCCGGCGACCATTATGTCGGCTGGCTGCCGAGCGCGGCGCTGGCGCCGCCGGGTCCGGCGCCGACCCACAAAGTCGCGGCGTTGCGCACGTTTGTTTTTCCCGGGCCTTCGATCAAATTGCCGCCGCTCGAAGCGCTACCGTTCGGCGCCGCGCTCAACATTGCCCGCATAGAAGATCGCCTGGCGGTCACGCCGTCGGGCGGTTACGTGCCGGCGGCGCATCTTAAACCGATCGGCGATAGGGAACGGGATTTCGTCGCGGTAGCGGAGCGATTTGTGGGCACGCCGTATCTGTGGGGTGGCAAGACCGCGCTCGGCCTCGATTGCTCCGGCCTCGTCCAGATTGCGCTTTCCGCCTGCGGCCTGCCATGCCCGCGGGACAGCGACATGCAGGAAGGCGCGCTCGGCGGCGCGGTCGATCACATGGCGCCATCGTTCAAGCTCGAGCGCGGCGATCTGATCTTCTGGAGCGGACACGTGGCGATCGCGCGCGACCGCGATAGCCTCGTGCACGCCAATGCCTTTCACATGGCGGTCGTCGTCGAGCCGGCGGTCGAAGCGATCGCGCGTATCCGCGGCATCGGAAGCCAGATCACAAGCGTGCGGCGGCTTATTACGGAGCGCCCTTAAGGCCAAGTATCTTGGCAATAGCGGCGAGCTGATCGTTTTGCTCCGCCACGCTGCGGGCGAAGTCCGCAGGCCCGCGAAGCGTCATGATCTGACCGGTATCGGCAAGCCGCTGGCCGATGATCGGATCATCCTCGGCAATTTTGCGCAATTCGCCGGCAATGTTCTCACGCAGTTCCGGCGGCATTTGCGGCGGCCCGAACAATCCGCCGGCGGTTTCCATGGTCAGCGCCGGGTATCCGGCCTCGGCGGCGGTCGGCAGCTCCGGAGCGCCGAGCGCGCGCCGCTTGCTGGTCACCAAGAGAACCTTGATACGGCCGGCGCGCATCATCGGCTGGGCAACCGCGAGCGAGCTTGAAAGAATCTGGATGCGGTCTTCGGCGAGATCGTTCGGCGCCTGCATGATGTCGCGATACGGCACTTTCGCAATCTGCAGGCCCATCGATTTGATGAAACCGAAGATCAGAAAGTCGGAATTGCCGGTGGCGGCGGCGGCGTTGAGTTTGCCCGGCTGCGCGCGCGCCAGCGCGATCAGTTCGTCCATCGTGCCGACATTGAGCGACATCGGAACCGAGATCGCTAGCACGGTGACATAGACTTGGGCGATCGGCATGACATCGCGCGGATCATACGGAGGCTTCTCCTCGTCGTAGAGGTGGA
>DASXJB010000287.1:0-6033 GCA_036497645.1 Xanthobacteraceae bacterium | reverse complement strand
GGGTCGAGGTGAAGCGCGAGCGCCAGCACCATCATCGTGTCCTGGGCGCCTGGCGCAAAAGCAATGACGATATTGGCGATCGGAAACGAAAATAGCCGCGCCACGATCACGACAAACACCGTCGCCACCACCATCGATACGGCGAACGAGCCGAACGCCGCACCGAGGTGGCCGAGCAGCATCCGCGCGCCGGTATTGGCGAAGCGGGAGCCGACCAGCGCTCCCAGCGTGATCACCGATGCGCCGCCGACCCACCATGGCAGCGCGGCATGAATGAGCCCGGTGCCATGCAAAAGGGCTGAACCGGCGAGCGCGCCAAACAACAGCCCGCCGGGAAAGCGCAGCCGCAGGAAAATAAGTGCAAACGTAATGGCGACCCCGAGCAGCAGGATCATTTCTCCCAGCACCGAAAATCCCGCGGGGCCACGCGGCACCGGCACCGCCGGCACGACCAAACCGAACAGCGCGAGCCCATTGGGCAGGCCAACGACAAGGAGGAGCACGCGCACAGTCTGCACGATGGCGACGGCGCGCAGATCGCCGCCGAGCTCGCTCGACAGCGCGATCACCTGGGCCATCGAGCCGGGACTTGCACCCATCAGGGCGGAGAGCGGATCCCAGCGGTGCACGACGCGCAGATAGGTCATGGTCGCGGCGATCATGCCGAGCGACGCCAGCATCAGCAGCGCGACGCTCGCCGGCCAGGTGATCACGCCGCGCAGCGTTTCCGGCGTCACCACCGTGCCGAGCAGCGTCCCGACGACGACGTAGCAGATGCGCGCAAGCGTGAGCGGGACTCGCATCGGCCGGCCGAGCAAGGCCGCGGTCGCCACCGCCACCACCGAGCCCGACACCAGGCCCGCCGGCAGGCCGACAAAAACGAATGTGACGCCGCCGGCCAGCGCGACCGTCAGCGTTTCGGCGGTCTCGATCAGAATACGTCGGAACGCGGGGTTCATCGGCAGCGGCCAAAACATGCGCCAAAGCATGCGCCATGAATGCCGGCTGCACCGGTGGTCGTCAACGCGCGATGGCGTCAAGCCAGGCTTGCACTTGCGCGTCCAGATAGACACTCCCGACAAACTGTGTGACCTTAACAGACGCGCAAACATGCGGTTCGGCCCACAGCGCCGGTGACGGCGGAGCCAAGGTCATGTTGCAGGGTTGGGTCATCGTCGCCATCGCGCTCGCTTATATCGGGCTGTTGTTCCTGGTGGCGAGTTACGGAGACCGCCGGCGCATCGCGCGTGGAAGTTCGGCGCGGCTCCTCATCTACCCGCTGTCGCTCGCGATCTATTGCACCTCCTGGACGTTCTTCGGCTCGGTCGGATTAGCTTCACGCGCCGGCTTTGATTTTCTCACCATCTATATCGGTCCGATGTTGATGTTCGGTTTGGGCTTTCCGCTGCTCATCCGCATCGTGCGCCTGGCCAAAAGCCAGAACATCACTTCGATCGCGGATTTTGTCGCGGCGCGCTACGGCAAGAGTCAGGTCGTGGCCGCAACCGTGGCGCTGATCGCGATCGTCGGCATGATCCCCTACATCGCCTTGCAGCTCAAAGCGGTGTCGTCGTCGGTGTCGACCATCCTTGCCGAAGCGGCGCCGGGCGGCGTGGCGCAGCCGCCGTTCGGGGATCTCGCGCTGTTTGTTGCACTGGCAATGGCCACATTCGCCGTTCTGTTCGGCACCCGGCACATCGACGCCACCGAGCACCAGGACGGCTTGATGCTGGCGATCGCGACGGAATCCGTCGTCAAGCTGATCGCTTTCCTCACCGTCGGCATCTTCGTGACCTTCGTGATGTTCGGCGGTCCGTCGGCCTTGCTGGCGCAGGCGCTGGAACGGCCTAGCACCGCGGCCTTGCTGACGCGCGCGCCGCAAATCGCCACGCTGTGTGCGATGACGCTGCTGTCCTTGTTTGCGATCGTGCTGTTGCCGCGGCAATTTCATGTCACCGTGGTCGAGAACCACAGCGAGGCCGAAATCCGCCGCGCCTCCTGGCTGTTTCCGCTCTACCTCGTGCTCATCAATCTGTTCGTGCTGCCGATCGCGATGGCCGGACTTTTGACCTTTTCCGCCGGGCGCGTCGACAGCGATATGTTCGTGGTCGCGCTGCCGCTGTCCGCGCAGTCCGAATTGATAACGCTGATCGCTTTCATCGGCGGCCTGTCGGCGGCCACCGCGATGGTGATTGTCGAAACGGTCGCGCTCGCGATCATGGTGTCGAACGACATCGTGATGCCGCTGGCGCTCAAGCGCCGGGCGCTGGCCGGCGAGCCGACCAATGCCGGCGCCCAGCTTTTGACAACGCGGCGCATCGCAATTTTCGCGATTCTGTTCCTCGCCTATGCCTATTACCGCTCGGCCGGGGACGCGCAGCTCGCCGCGATCGGGCTCTTGTCGTTTGCGGCGGTGGCGCAACTGGCGCCGGCATTCTTCGGCGGGTTGATTTGGCGTCGCGGCACGTCGCTCGGCGCAATCGCCGGGATGAGCGCCGGCATTCTGATTTGGGCCTATACGCTATTGCTGCCGAGCATCTCCGACGCCGGCATCGTCAGCGCGCGCATCTTGACGGATGGGCCCTGGGGCCTCGCGCTATTACGGCCCGAAGCGTTGCTCGGTCTCGACTTGCCGCCGCTCGTTCATGGCGTGCTGTTGAGCTTTGCCGCCAATATCGCTTGCTATATCGGCTTTTCGCTGGCGCGGCCGCCGAGTTCGATCGAGCGCGTACAGGGCGATCTGTTCGCGCCGCCGACGCTGGCGCCGATGCTTGGACCGATGGCGCCTGGCTTTCGCCTGCGCCGCGCCTCCGTCAGCGTCGAGGACCTGATCGCCACCGTCGCCCGTTATCTGGGCGACGAGCGCACGCGCAGATCCTTCGAAAGCTTCGCGGCGGCGCGCCGCATCAGCATCGAGCCGGCGGCCGAAGCCGACTTTCAGCTCCTGCAATACGCCGAATATTTGCTGGCCTCGGCAATCGGCGCCGCTTCGTCGCGCTTGGTGCTCTCGCTATTGTTGCGTAAGCGCACCGTCTCGACCAAGGCGGCGCTGAAGCTGCTCGACGACGCCAGCGCGGCGATCCACTACAACCGCGAGATCCTGCAGACCGCGCTCGATCACGTGCGTCAGGGAATTGCCGTTTTCGACAAGGAGCTGGCGCTGGTCTGCTGGAATCGGCAATTCGGCGAGATCCTCGACTTGCCCCATGAACTCACTCGCGTCGGTATCCCGCTCGATGACATCTTGCGCCATATCGCGCAGCACGGCGACGCCAACGCGGGCAGTGATCAATTCATCGCCGAACGCATCGCGAAATACACATCGGGCGCCGAGCCGTTCCTCGAGCGCATCGCCGGACAAGGCCTCGTGATCGAGGTACGCGCCAACCATATGCCCGGCGGCGGGCTGGTGACCACTTTCACCGACATCACGCCGAGCGTGAAAGCGGCGGAAGCGCTTGAGCGCGCCAATGCGACCTTGGAACGCCGCGTGCGCGAGCGCACCGGCGAACTGACGCGGCTCAACGCCGCGCTCGAACGCGCCAAGGCGGAGGCGGACGAAGCCAACGTCTCGAAGACCCGGTTCGTCGCGGCAGCCAGTCACGACATTTTGCAGCCGCTCAATGCCGCGCGGCTCTATGTGACAAGCCTGATCGAACGCCACGGCACCGGCGAGGATGCCCCACTCATCGGCAATATCGACGCCTCGCTCGAAGCGGTCGAAGAAATTTTCTCGGCGCTGCTCGACATTTCGCGACTCGACACCGGCGCCATGAAGCCGGAGCTCGCCGATTTTCGCATTGATGAATTGCTGCACCGGCTTGAAGTCGAATTCGCGCCGCTGGCCCGCGAGAAGGGCCTCGAGCTTAGCGTGATGCCGTGTTCGCTCAATGTGCGCTCCGACCGGCGATTGTTGCGGCGGCTCCTGCAAAACTTCATTTCCAATGCGATCAAATACACGCCGAGGGGACGCGTCCTGGTCGGCTGCCGGCGGGAGCGCGAGCGGCTCCGCATCGACGTTTATGATACCGGGATCGGTATTCCGCCGGCCAAACATCGCGCCGTGTTCAAAGAATTCCATCGCCTCGACCAAGGCGCGCGGGTTGCCCGCGGCGTCGGTCTCGGCCTCTCGATCGTTCAGCGCATCGCCCGGGTGCTCGATTGCGAGGTAACGCTGAAATCGAATCCTGACCAAGGCTCGCGTTTCTCGGTCGCAGTGCCGCGCGCCGCCGCGATTGGTTCGGCGTTGCGGCCACCGGCCGCGCTGCGGCTCGAGCCCGGACGGTTGGACGGCATGGTCGTGCTTTGCATCGACAACGAGCGCGCGATTCTCGACGGCATGGAGACGCTTCTCAGCGGCTGGGGCTGCCGCGTGCTCAAGGGTGCCGATCTCGCCGAAGCCATGGCGGCGCTCGCGGCGAGCCGCCTCGAACCCGACGGCCTGCTGGTCGACTACCATCTGGACGGAGGCAACGGCATTGCCGCGATCAGGCAGTTACGCGGACATCTTGGCCGACTGGACGGACGTGATGTCCCCGCGATCGTGATTACCGCCGACCGCTCGGCCCGCGTCCGCGACGAGGCGCGCGCGGAAGGCGCGCATGTGCTCAACAAGCCGATTAAGCCGGCCTCGTTGCGCGCTCTGATGATGCAGTGGCGAGTGCAGCGCGTCGCGGCCGAGTGAGCCTCTACCGTCTCCCGCTCGCGAAGCGGTAGATGCAATTTGCCTCAATCGCGCTTGAAAGCCCGCCGCTTTAGGGCGTGTACTCATAAATTAAATGCTCAATGTCCGCTTTCGGGGGTGAAACAGACATTGCGAATTCGTCCCGTTATGTCCGCTTTTGAACCAGGTCGGAAGTCGAGCCGCCGAGTTTGCTGTGATGCACAACAGAAACTCGTCGTTCAAATGACGCCAACTCCGGAAGCTGGAGGGCAAGGCCTGCCCAATCCGGCGCCGGGCCAATTCCATCGAGATCTAAGGAGAGTGAACCATGGCTAAAACTAATCCAGCGGCGCCCGTGCGAGTGATCGAGGAAACGTCTGCGTATTGGAGGGTTGTGTTCGACTATCCGCCTTTTAACATCGTGGACGCGACCATCTTCGAAGGCCTCCAGGATCTGCTCGTTCGGATGGACACCAGCCAGAGCTTGCGTGCCGTCATATTCGAGAGCGCGAATCCTGACTTCTACCTCGCCCACTTTGATTTGACCGGCAAGACGGGAAACATCACTACAGCTGTCGGGCTCTCCGGCCTCCCTATCCTGCTGGATACCTTCGTGCGTATCACCAAGTCCCCGGTGGTCAGTGTCGCGAAGATCCGAGGCTGCGTCCGGGGCGCGAGCAGCGAGTTCGTCCTCGCCTGCGACATGCGCTTCGCGTCGCGTGAGAATACGCGGCTGGGCCAACCCGAAGTCGGGGTGGGAGTGCATCCCGGCGGCGGTGGTACCGAACGCCTCCCAAGCCTGGTCGGCCGCGGCCGCGCGCTCGAAATCATTCTCGGCGCGAACGACTTCGACGGCGACACCGCCGAACGATATGGATATGTCAACCGGGCGCTACCCGACGCAGAACTGGACGGCTTCGTCGACGCGCTTGCGCGCCGGATCGCCTCCTTCGACCGGCGCGCCATCGCGGCGGCAAAGAAGCTCGTCAACCAGGTCTCGCTGCCATCCGCCGACTGTCTCCTCGACGCCATCACCTCCTTTGAGACCGCGCCGACGTGGCCCGAAGCGCAGCAGCGAATCCAAGCGCTGTTGGAGCGCGGATTGCAACGCGACTTCGACTTCGAGAAACGATGGCCTGCAATGCTGGGCGCGCTCCAGACGTAGTCACCGTGTGGCGATGTGCAGCCGCGCCGAGCGACCAGGTGACCGAATAAAGAAGATTTTACTGCGTCGCACTTTGTCCGAGTTTGGCACAAAGCGGTAATTGTCACGGTCGTGAACGATGTCTGCTTTCGGGACTAAAGCGGACATGGCGAATTTGTTAGTACACGCCCTAGTCAATCTTGATGCCGAGCGCCTGCACAATCGG
>DASXJB010000286.1:0-1538 GCA_036497645.1 Xanthobacteraceae bacterium | reverse complement strand
CAAGGTGCCAGCGCAACGGCCCGGCATCCGCGTCGAGCCGCGCGACGACGATATGCGCCGGCTGCTCAAGCATCCGAATGGGGCGCGCTTCCGCCCCGAGGGCTCGATCGAGTGGCCGGACGATCAATTCACCAATCGGCGCATCCGCGATGGATCGGTCAAGGTCGTCGAGGCGCCAGTCGACGAGGAACAGGCGTCGAAGCCGCAGCATGCGCGGCGACGCGAGCAAGAGTAACCCGCATCATTCGCCGCAGCGCGAACAGGAGTGACACGCCATGCCCATCAGTTTCTCAAATATACCTGCAAACATTAAAGTTCCGCTCTACTACGTCGAGGTGGATCCCTCGATGGCCGGCTTGCCGTCGATCAATCTGACGGCGCTGATGGTCGGCATCATGACGGTCGCCGGCAAAGCGACAAAAAACGTCGCAATTCCGATTGGCTCGCAAGCGCAGGCCGATCTTGCGTTCGGGCCGCACAGCGAACTCGCCAGTATGTTCCAGGCGTACTACTCAAATAATTTCGCCAACGAGGTTTGGGGATTGCCCGTTGTGGAGCCGGTCAGTGCCTCGGCGGGGACCGGCACCATCACGATCACCACGGCGCCGACGGCCGCCGGCACGATTCACCTCTACATCGCCGGCACTCATGTGCCGGTCAACGTCATGACGACCGACACGCCGACCACGATCGCGGCGGCGATCGCTGCTGCCATCAATACCAACTACGTCGATCTCGGCGATCCGGCCTTGCCGGTGACCGCAGCCGCGGCGGTCGGGGTGGTGACGCTCACGTCGACATTCAAAAGCGTCAATGCCAACGAGATCACGGTCAGCCTGAATTACTACGGCTCGCAAGGTTCGGAATACACGCCGGTCGGGCTCGGCATCACGCTGCCGGCGACCGGCCTGTTGACCGGCGGCGTCGGCACGCCGGATTTTTCCCTGGCGATCGCCGGGATTCAAAAATCGGCGTTCGAGTATGTGGCGATGCCATACTCCGATTCCAATTCTTTGTTCGCGTGGGATCAGGAATACGGTTTCACCGACAGCGGACGCTGGGGCTGGAATCGCCAGCAGTTCGGCCACGTGTTCTGCGCCAAGCGCGGCCTCTATGCCGATCTGCTCACGTTCGGCGCCACGCTGAACAGCGCGGTTGAATCGTTTATGGCCTTCGAGCTGACAACGCCGTCGCCGATGTTTGAGGCGGCCGCGGCCTATGCGGCCAAGGCGCAGCGCGCTTTCATCAACGACCCGGCGCGGCCGCTGCAGACCTTGAGCCTCAACAACATCAAGGCCTGCCCGCATCAGGACTGCTTCGATTGGGCCGAGCTCAATTCGATCGCCTCGCACGGCCTGGCGATTCAGGAACGCGGATCTGATAATCAACCGATGATCTTGCGCGAGCAAACATCGTATCAGCTCAACCTCTACGGCCAATCCGATGACGCCTATGAGCTGGTGACGACGCTGGCGACGCTGGCCAAGCTGCTGCGCAATCAGCGCCATGCCATCACGACGAAATATCCGCGTTCGAAA
>DASXJB010000285.1:0-15625 GCA_036497645.1 Xanthobacteraceae bacterium | reverse complement strand
TGCGCCGAATTATTCGCGCTGCGCAGAAAGAGGGTCTTGTCCCCAAGTCCGCCACTATAGCACCGGACGGATCGATCACCTTCACGCTTGCTGAGCCATCGCGTCGCGAGGTACCTCTCGATCTGAGTCGTGACATCGACGACATCGTCGAGAACGAGTGGGATAAGGCATATGGCAAACCTTCGACTTAAGCACGTCCAGTCTTTTGTTGATCGGCACGGCCGTGCCCGGCACTATTTCCGCCGGCCCGGCTTCAAGCGCGTCGCGCTCCCCGGACTGCCGGGCTCAGCGGAATTTATGGCCGCCTACGCCGAGGCCGGAGTCACGCCCGCGCCTCCGGTCGGCCTCAGGCAAATTCGCCCCGGCACAGTCGACGCCCTCGCAGCCTCGTATTTCGGCTCCGCAGCTTTCCGTAAGCTGGCCCCGACCACGCAGGCAAGTTACCGGGGCTTCATTGATCGGCTGTGCGAGGAAGACGGCGACAAACCTGTCGCGGGGCTTCAGCGCAAACACATCGTCGCGAAGATGGATCAGCGGACCGCGCCCGTGGCTGCAAACGCTCTTCTAAAAATGATGCGTGTGCTGATGAAGCACGCCGTCGATACCGGCTTCCGACAAGATAATCTGGCTCGCGACGTTTCGCCCATTCGCATCAAATCCGAGGGCTATCATTCATGGACCGAAGAAGAGATTGCGCGGTTTGAGGCAACACATTCGATCGGCTCTCCGGAGCGGCTGGCTTTCGCGTTGCTACTCCACACCGGCCAACGCCGAGGCGATGTGATCCGCATGGGGCCGCAGCACATTCGCGATGGCTTCCTGCACGTCAAGCAAGCTAAAACCGCCGCGGAGTTATGGATACCGATCACGCCGCAACTCGCGGAGATCATCGCCACGAGCCCGGTCAATCAGTTGGCTTTCATCGTAAGCGAACTAGGCAAGCCATACACCGCGACAGGTTTCAGCAATCGGTTCCGCAAAGACTGCGACAAAGCCGGGCTGCCCCACTGCACTGCGCACGGACTTCGCAAAGCTGCAGCGCGGAGACTCGCGGAGGCCGGATGCACCGAGCACGAGATCAAATCCATTACCGGTCACGCCAGCCTCAAAGAAGTCGTGCGGTACACGAAGGGCGTGAACCAGCGACGCCTCGCGACAGTGGCAATGGAGAAGGTCCGCAAGACCACAGCGTGAACAATGGTGTCAAACCAGAAACGTCAAACCCCGATCAAATTGTCAACCCCGTTGATTCCTAACGGTTTTTTACGCCCGTGTCTGTCACGTTCAGATAGACATCGACCGGCACCGCGCGGCCTCAGGCGCGGTTCGCATATGGCGCCATCGGCCATTCCGGCTTGGCGTTTGCGGCGTCTTTCGGCGCCAGTGTCACGAGCTTGCCGCCGCGGTTCTGTATCGTGCCACACTTGAGCTTGTCGTTCTGGCCCTTGGCGTTGAACTGAATGCCGGGGCCGATGCTGACATTGTCGGCGATATTGGTGGTGCGAATGGCATCGGCCAGTGCTTTCGGATCGCTGCTACCGGCGCGCTTGTAAGCATCGGCGGCGACCAAGAGCGCCTCAAACGTATAGACGTGGTTGGTGCTCAGGTTGATGCCGGGAAAGGCCTTGGCGAGCGCGGCATCGAGCACTTTGGTGAGTTTCTTGTTCGGATCTTGGAACGGAACCAAGCTGATCGGACCGTTGGACAGTTTGCCCAGTGTCTTGAGGTATTGATCCTCGTACCAGCCCGGTCCCATGCTCAAGATCGCCTGCGGCGTCCAGCGTTGTTTGACCAGTTCCCGCGTAATCAGCATCGCATCGTTAAGCCGGCTGACGACGAGCAGTGCATCGGCATTGGCGCCCTTGGCTTTGGCAACTTCAACGGACAGATCGCGCGCCGTCGGATCATAGGCGATCTCATCAACGATCTTGTAAGGCATGTTGAACTTCGGCATCACCGCGTTGATGCCTTTCGACATCGCGGTGCCGAAGGTGTCGTTGACGTGCATATAAACGACGGACTTGGGCGACGCGCCGATGAGGTTGAACAATTCCAGTTGATTCTCGAAAGCGCTGCTGAGAATCATCTGCGCGGTAAGGAAATTCCTGAACACGAACTTATAGCCTTGTTCGGTAATATCCGGCGCCGCGGCGATATTGATGACCAGCGGAATGCCTTTTTGCTCGGCGACTTGCGCGATTGCGGTCGTCTGCCCGGAGTCGAAAGCGCCGATCAGAAGCTGCGCGCCATCATTGATAAGCTTCTCGGCGCGCTCGCGGGCGACATCGACATTGGATTCGGTATCGGCGTTCATCACCGCCAGTTCCGGCAGATTCAACGATTTGAGGATGCCCGGCGCGATATCGACGCCGCGCTGGCAGTCCTGGCCGATGCTGGCTTCGAAGCCGGACCGCGGCAGCAGAACGCCGATTTTTAGAGGCGGACGACCGCCGGCGCCCTGAGCGCGCGCGATGCTCGGCGCGGCCAGGCTTGTTGCGCCGGCAACGGCGCTTGCGAGCAGACGACGGCGGCTGAGGTGGATGCGGCGCGGCATGGCGATCTCCTCCTTATGTTTGGCAAAATGCTAGAAAATGACCGTGCTGGGGGCAAGCCTTTGATCAAACAGCCGTGCAAATAAGAGGTTTGACCCTAGATCACGCAGCAAATAATCGCATCACGGCCTCCGCAATCCGCAATAGCCGATGGTCCTGGCCATTGCGCGCGACCAGCATCAGGCCGACAGGCAGGCTTGCGGGAAGCGGCAGCGAAATCGCGCACAAATCGAAGAAATTGACCATGCTTGTGTTTCGCAACACCGCTGCGTTGCGCACCGCGAAAACCTTCGGATCGTCGACCTCGGCGATGGTCGGCGCAACGATCGCGGCCGCAGGCATGACGAGCACGTCGAGCCCGGCCAGTCGGGAATCCATCGCCGCAACAAGACGACGGCGTTCGCGCAAGGTTTCGGAAAAATCCGCTTCGCCAACCGCGCAGCCACGCTCGATGCGGATGCGAACATTCGGGTCGATATCGGTCCCACGCCGGCGCAACCGGTCACGATGAACCGCGCAGGCCTCCGGCGGGATCACTCCACCTCTCTCATTCACCGCAACCCAGTCGTCAAGGAGCGGCAGTTCCTCATGGCTGACGCGGACGCCGCCGGCATCAAGACGCGCGATAGCTTTCTTGAAGGTCGGAGCGACAATATCGTCGAGCCGCTCCAGCAGGAGCCCTTTGGGGAAGCCAAAGCGCAAGCCGTCAAGCCCGATCGGCTCGAGCGGCGCAAATTCTTCGCCAGCCATGATCGCGTCGGCTTTGGCGCAATCGGCGACGTTGCGACCGATTGGTCCGACCGAATCGAGCGTCTTGCTCAGCGGAAAAGCGCCCTCGGTCGGAACGCGCTGGCGGCTTGGCTTGAAGCCGACCAGACCGCATAGAGCGGCAGGAATCCGCACCGACCCGCCGGTATCGGTGCCGATTGCTATGTCGCACATGCCGTCGGCAACCGCGACGGGCGCGCCGGCGGAGGAGCCGCCTGGCACACGGGCGCGGTCGTGCGGATTGCCGGGCGTGCCGAAATGCGGATTGGCGCCGATGCCCGAAAATGCGAACTCGGTCATGTTGGTCTTGGCGACGATGACCGCCCCCGCCTGGCGCAGCCGCTGCACGATGACCGCGTCGGCCGCTGCCGGCGCCGCTTCCTCGGCCAAGATCTTCGAGCCGGCCCTGGTCGGTTCACCGGCAACATCGAAGAGATCCTTGATACTGACATGACGCCGTCGAGAGGCCCGAGCGAGCAGTCACGCGCGGCACGCGCGTCGCTGGCATCGGCCGCTGCCCGCGAGGTATCGCCGTAGACCGTGAGGCAGGCGCGTGTCCCCTCGCCTTTCGGATCGGCGATGCGCGCCAGCGCTTGTTCCAGTCGGTCGCGACAAGAGTGAGCTGTCATGGGTACTCGCCAAGGATTATACGGGAGATGTCTCTGCGGCGGCGCATTAGCGGGATTTGCCGACCATATAGCAAACCTGCAGCAAACCTGCGATCATTCGCGGTAATGCTGGCGCGAGGCGTCGCAACCAGCGCGCCGCACCCAAAAAATTGACGAGGAATGGATGGCCAACGGCAAACCGAGAATCGCCTTCATCGGCTTCGGCGAAGCCGGCCAGGCGATCGCCGCGGGACTGCGTGATGCCGACGCGGCGCAGATGATCGCCTGGGATATTCTTTTTTCGCAACCCGCGGGCAGCAAGCTGCGGCGGGCCGCCGATGCAAGCGGGGTACGTTGTGCGCCTTCCGCAGCCGATGCGGTGCGACAAGCCGAGCTCGTCATTTCCGCGGTGACCGCGGCATCGAGCGGCGAGGCGGCGGAATCGGTGAAGGCGCATCTGCGCGGAAATCCGTTCTTCCTTGACATCAATTCGGTGTCGCCCGGCCGCAAGCAGGATAGCGCCAAACTGCTCGGCGCCGCTGCACGCTACATTGACGTCGCCGTGGTAGCGCCGATTCACCCGGCGCGCCATCAGACGCCGATGCTCATTGCCGGACCGGACAGCCAAGCCGCCGCGCCGACGCTAGCTGGCCTCGGCATGCGCGCAACCGTCGCCGGCGCCGAGATTGGCGCGGCGGCGGCGATCAAGATGGTGCGCAGCGTGATGATCAAGGGCATCGAGGCGCTCACGCTCGAGTGCTTTTTGGCCGCCGCGCGCGCCGGCGTGATCGATGAAGTCGCCGCATCGATGCGCAACAATTATCCCGGGCTCGATTGGGCAAAGATCGTGCCCTACAACCTGGAGCGGATGGCGGTGCACGGTGAGCGGCGCGCTGCAGAAATGGAGGAAGTGGCCGAAACCTTGCGCGAGCTCGGGGTCGAGCCGCTGATGACAAACGCCACGGTCAAACGCCAGCGCGAAATGGGCGAAATCGGGCAGCAGCAAAACGTCCGCACCGTTCTCGACAAAGACCGCGCCGCCATGCTCGGCGCGATCAGCGCCGCGGCGCGTGATCGTCATTAAACCTATCGCCGGCGACCCTTGCGGCGTTCGCGCACGGTGCCGCGCGCCGACCTCGCCATCGGGCGGCGGGGCGCCTTTGCCGGCATGCGGCGTGGCGGCAGGCTGCCGCTCGCCTCCAATCGCGCGCTCCAATATTCCCAAGTTCTAGTCACCACATTCGGCATTGCGCTCAACGTGCCGGCCAGTTTGATTTCACCCCGGTGCAGCGGCTGCGGGGTGCCAAGCGCAAGCGCGCGCAGCTGATACTCGGCGTTCTGGCACATGAAGATCGCGCGCGCTACGAGCTCCTTCAAATTCGCACCGACCACGGTCGCGCCGTGCCGATTCATCAGCACGGCGGAATGTTGACCAAGCGCGCGCGCGAGCGAGCGCCCCTCTTCCGGCTTGACGACCAGAAGATTGGTGGCGCCGAATTCGTCGTATTGATCCCAGAACGGCGCCTCCTCGCCCATCGCCGCGCCGAGATGAAAAACCGGGATGATAGGCTTGCCCGCGATACAGAACGGCATCACCGCTGGAGCATGATGATGGCACACCGCGACCACGTCGCGGCGCGCTTGGTAAATGCAGCCGTGAATGACGCGCTCCGCATAGAGCAGCGCTTTCGGCGGTCGCACCGGCTCGGAATCGAGTGTGAATTCCAAAATATCGTCAGGTTCGATCAACAATGGCGAGCGCGAGCGTGACAGCAAATAGCGATCGGGATCATTCGGATGCCGCACGCTGACATGGCCGAAAGCATCGAGAACGCCTTCATGCGCGAGGATGCGGTTGGCGAGCGCCAATTCCTCGATCGCATGCGTTATTCCATTGAGCACAGTTTCCCCCAGTTTTCCCCTCGAGTGGCCGTCATTTTACGCGGCCAATTGGTCAGCCCGTCAAAACGCGCACGTTGAAGGCGCGGATCGGCCGATGCAGACCTTTGAGATCGAGCTCGCCGAGCGCTTCGAGCTCGGCGAGCTTTTCAACCGCGACCTGGACCCGGCCATCGATCAAAATTTGTCCGTCATTGGCGTGCGCGCACAACCGCGCGCCGAGATTGACCACCGTGCCGTTCGCCGAATAGTGGAAGCGTCCCGCATAGCCCACGTTTCCCAGCGTTGCATGGCCCGACGCGATGCCAATTCCGAAACCAAGCTCATGACCGAAGCGGCGCCATTTCTCGGCAAGCGCTGCAACGTGGCTGCGCATTTCAACCGCCATACGCACGGCGCGCACCGCCGGATCGGGACACGGAATCGGATCGTTGAAGATGATCAACAGACCGTCGCCGGCGAAGTGCTGCAAAGTGCCTTCGAAGCGGTCGATCGATTCGCCGAGACAGCGATAATATTCCTGCAGCACCGTGATGATGTCTTCGGGCTCGGCGTGTTCGGCAAATGCGGTGAAGCCGCGAAGATCGCAAAACACCGCGGTAATGTCGCGCCGGTGGCTCTCCAACAGCTTCTCGTCCGACACCACGAGCTTGGCGATCTGCGGCGAAAGAAAGCCTTTAAGCTTGTTCATACGGTCCAGCTCGGAGACCTGCTCGTTCACGCGCTGCTCAAGCGTTTGATTCCAGCTCGCAAGATCCTTGGCTTGAGCTTGCACCTGATCGTGCAATTCCTTGATCCGCAGCATCGAGCGTACGCGGGCGACCAGCGCCGCCTGGTCGATCGGTTTGGTCAGATATTCGTCGGCGCCGGCATCGAGCCCGGTTACCACGTCCTGGGAGGCCGCCCGCGCGGTGCAGAGAATGATCGGCATGAAGGGCATCGCCGGATCTTTCTTCAGCCGCCGGCATACCTCAAAGCCGTCGAGCTTCGGCATTTCCACGTCCAGCAGCATGAGATCGGGGCGATGTTGCGAGGCGCTCGCCAGCGCCTCCTCGCCGTCGGCGGCTTGCAGCGTTTCATAGCCGTGCTTCGACAGCCGGGTGACGAGGATGTCCCGGTTGGTCTCATTATCATCGACGATGAGAATGCGGGCCGGATTGTGCATGAGACTCTGGATGCTAGGGCAAAAACTCTTTGATCTTGGCGAGCAGCAGGCGCGGACTGTAAGGCTTGGTGACATAAGCATCGCAGCCGGCGGCATGCGCTTTGCCGTCATCGCCGCTCAAGGCATATGACGTGACCACGATGATCGGGATCTTTTTTAGCTCGGGATCGGCCTTGATGCGGCGGGTGGCTTCATAACCGTCCATCAACGGCAGTTGGATATCCATGAGAATGAGATCGGGGCGCTGCTCTTTCGCTGCGGCAACGCCGGCCTCGCCATCCCAGGCCTCGGTCATTTCGTAACCGACGCTGCCTAACAGGTCGCGCAGGATCTGGCGATTGTCCTCCTGGTCCTCGATCACAAGTATGCGCTTGCTCATGCCTTCCCCGCCTGATGTTCGACGCGCAATGGAACCGTGAAGAAAAATGTCGAGCCGTTGCCGAGCGTCGATTCGACCCACAGCCGGCCGCCATGCATTTCGACGATCCGCTTTGCGATTGCCAAGCCGAGGCCGGTACCGCCCTTGGCCTTGGTGTGCGTGCTCTCCGACTGCTGAAACTCTTCAAATATCTTGGCCTGGTCAGCCTCGGCGATGCCCGGTCCGGTGTCCGCCACCGCGACCGTATAACTGCCGTTGGTCGTGGAAGCCTTCATCGCCACTTCGCCAGTATCGGTGAATTTGATGGCATTGCCGACGAGATTTAGGAGCACCTGCGACAACCGCCGTTCGTCACCGCGCGCGGGCGGCAAATTCGGCGGCACGTCGAGCTTAAAGTTCAGCTTCTTGTTGCCGGCAAGCGGCTCGACTGCGACATAGACGCCCTGCATCATGTCCTTGATCGAATAATCGTTGAGCGAAAGCACGAGCTGGCCTGCCTCGATTTTCGACAGATCGAGCACGTCGTTGATCAACCCGAGCAGGTGCCTACCGTTGGTCTGGATGCGCTCGAGCACGTTGCGCATTTTCTCCGGCGCGTCACCGTAAATCCCGTCGAGCACGAGTTCGGCATAGCCGAGGATCGCGTTCAGCGGCGTACGCAATTCGTGGCTCATATTGGCGAGGAATTGCGACTTGTGCCTGCTCGCCTCCTCGACTTGGCGGCTCTTTTCCTGAATCTCCTCGAACAAGCGCACGTTCTCAATGGCGATCACGGCCTGGTCGGCGAAGGTTGTAGCGAGCTCAATCTGTTTATCGGTGAACGGCCGTACCGAGGTGCGGCCCAGGATGATGATGCCGATCGGGTTGCCTTCGCGCAGCAGCGGCACACCAAGGTAAGTATGGAAACCAGCCCGTCGCGTGATTGCGGTCATCGTATATTCCGGGTCGATCTGCACGTCGGCGACATGAACAGGCTTGCCTTCGAGCAAAACTCGACCCCCGACCGTCCCTCGGCCCGGTTCGATAGGATGATTTTGCATATATTCGCTGTACTCGCTTGGCACACCGCGAGTAGCGACATGAAGGAAGCCCAGGCCCTTCGGTCGGCGAATTGATACCATCTCCGCGTCGCACAGACGCGCGACCGATTCGACAAGCGTATTGAGCACCGACTGTAGATCGAAGGTCGAGCGGCTGATGATTTTCAGCACTTCCGCCGTCGCGGTTTGTTGTTCCAGCGACTCCGAAAGCTCGTGGGTACGCTGCTGCTCGGCCTCGAACAACCGAACGTTCTCGATCGCGATCGCCGCCTGATCGGCGAAGGTTGTGAGAAGTGCGATGTCCTTCTGCTCGAATAGCTTGATATCGTGCCGGCGTACCAGAATGCAGCCTAATGCGCGTCCCTCGCGCACCAACGGAACGGCGAGGATGGTGCGGTGCCCGAACTTGCGCGCGAATTCGCGACCGCGTGCAAACTCGTCCCCAGCGGCCTGCTGGTCCTCGAGTTGAACCGGTTGCATGTCGCAAATAGCGCGACCCATGACCGTGGAACGATCGAGCGGCACCTCGCCGATGTCTCGTCTCATCTCACCGAAAACAGCAGCGCTGCGGAGAATGTTGCCTTCCAGCAAAATGATGTCGACGACCTGCGCTTTACAGATGTGGGCGGCGTGTTCGGCGACCGAATTGAGCACCGGCTGCACGTCATCGGGCGAATTCGAGATCACGCGCAGAATTTCGCTGATGGCTGTTTGCTGCTCGAGCGACTCGCTCAACTCGTGGGTACGCTGCTCGACCTTTTTTTCAAGGTCGGCGTAGGATTCCTGCAGCTTGCCCGCCATGTCGTTGAACTGATTGGCCAGCGCTTCGACTTCGTCGCCGCTCTTGATCGTGATGCGCTGGCCGAGGTCGCCGCTGCCGATGCGCGCCGCGCCCACCCGCAGCGCCTGGATCGGCACCACCATGCGTCCCGCCAGGAACATGCCGGCAATGAAGGCGAGCGCCAGCGCGCCGAGGAGGACATAACCAGTGCGCAGGATCGACCGGTACAGCGGCGCGTAGGCCTCCTCGATCGGGGTCTCGACGAACACGAACCAACCGAGCGGGTTGACCGGAGCGTAGGCGGTCAGCACTTTGTGGCCGCCGACATCGTCGGCTTCCTGCACGGCCTCAGTCGCGGAACCTGCGCGCGCGCCGCGGACCTGCGCCAGGCGCGACATATCGGTATTGCGCAGCACCAGGCTGATATCGGGATGGGCGATCAGCCGGCCGGCGGAATCGACGACGTAGGCGCGGCCATGCTCGCCGACCTTGATCTTGGAAACCACATCCCAGATCAGCTTGAGATTGACTTGCGCAATGCTCACCCCGGTGTCGCGCCGGGTGCCGGCGAGCGACAGCGTCATGTAAGGCTCGGACTCGCGGCGAAAGTAAACCGGGCCGTAATACACCTTGTGCGCCACGGCTTGCGTGAATTCTGGCTTGTGCGAGTAGTCGATGCCGCTGCCGACCACGTCCATCGTCAGCCGCGAAACCTTGAGCTGCTCGTGACCCGCGGCATCGATTTGAGCAAGCTCCGTGATCGCCGGTACCTGGCGTAAAAGCCGCAACGCATCGAAACGGCGCTGATCGAGCGTACCGTCCGTCCACGGCAGCTGCGTGGTCCAGCCGACCTGGCTTTCGATTTGAGTAATGAACTCCTCGATCTTGTCGGCGGCGGCAACGGCTTGCTGTTCCTGGATGTTGATCAAGGAACCCTTGTGCTCTTGATATGAGAACCAGACTTCGAACCCGCCATTGGCGACCAGCGCCAGCACGACGACGGTGACGAACAAAAGGGTATATTTGAAAAACAACCGGCTGCGCACGATTGACGCGCGGACGCCCGAATGCGGCACGCCGGCACGATCCGTCAGATCGGCTTTAAGTCCGCCGCTTTTTTGGTCCACGTCGGCTTTCATGAACGCATATTATCATCTTTGTTCCCTCCCCCCTTGTGGGGGAGGGTTGGGAGAGGGGCAGGAAGGTGGCGTGACAGCCACGACGCCTGCGGGTGCGCCGTTCTACCCCCACCCCTAACCCCTCCCCAACAAGCTTGCACTCGGGCGCGCGCGAGCGCGACCCGGGTGGGGAAGGGGAACATCGGAGAGCATCTTTTCATTCAATCACCTCGTCGGCCCTGGCAAGCAGCGCGGCCGGGATTTCAACCCCGATGGCGCGTGCGGTTTTCAAATTGACGACAAGGCCGAACGAAATCGGTTGCTCGATCGGAAGCTCGCCGGGTTTGGCGCCGCGAAGTATTTTATCCACATAGCGGGCGCCGCGGCGAAACAGATCCGGCAGGCTCGTGCCGTAGGACATAAGGCCGCCTTCGATCACATTGCGCCGGAGTTGGAACATTCCTGGAATCCGATTCTTGAGCAAGAAATCGATCACCTGCGCCATATGCATCTGATGCATCGAATCGTTGGTGGTGAGCACGGCATCCGGCCGGTTCGACAGCATCGCAGTAAACACTTGCGGAAAATCGTCGGCGGTGCGCGCCTCAAAAGGGGTCAGGCTCATCCCGAAAAACGGCGTCGTCCTCCACAATTCATATAAAAGCGCGGCGCTTGATACATTGTTAGGATTCCAAAGCAAAGCCAAGCGCGAGACAGTGGGAATGGCGTCGCGCAAGACCTGCAGCCGCTTGGTCACGATATCCGGACCGAGAATGGTGTTGCCGGTGATATTGCCACCCGGGTGCGCGAAATTTGCGACCAGCCCCGCGGCCGCCAGATCGCCAACCGCGATGACGACAATGGGAATGGATTGAGAGGCGCGCTGTACGGCTTGCGCGGATGGCGTGCCATACACCGCAATGACGTCAACGGGCATCTGGGCCAATTCACGCGCTGCGGTAGCCAGCCGGTCGGGCGTTCCGTCCGCCCGCCGATTTTCGAACGCGATGTTTTGGCCCTCGATATAGTTCAGTTCGTGCAGCTCCTGGCGAAATGCTTCCCAGTCGGGACCATCGTCGATGATGCCGACGCGCGCGACCTTTGCTGCGCCCACACTCCCAAGCGGGCATGCGGCCGCGGCCGCAAAAACCGCCGTTCCGCCAACGAGCCGTATGATCTGCCTGCGGTCCATCACTCGCGTCCCGAAACGCCGGACAAGGCTAGCACATTCCGCACGGATCCTTGCTGCCGGACCGCAGCCCCGGGCTCAGCGCCCTACCATCAAGCGGGAACGCTGGGCGGCGCTCTATCACGATGGGATATCTCGACGACGCGTGCGCGCGCAGCGAGCGCGTCGACCAGCGCGTCGGCCTTGACCTTGTTTGCGCTGTCGAGATTGGCGTCCCACTCATCAAGCAAATAGACTTCGGCGTCGGTGGAATTAACGATTTCCTCAAGCGATTTCAGCTGGCGCTCACCGGACGAGAAGCCGAGCTTTTTGTCCATCGACTCGGCGACCACGACGACATCGTCTTCGTCGTCCCCTTCGACGTCCACCGGTACGACGCCGCCGGTGAACTGAAACGCGAGCCGGTCCGTCGTCGGCCAATAATAGGCGCGCTTTTTCATCTCGGTCTTGAGACTCGCCAACAGCGAAGATTTCCCGGTGCCGTTGGCACCCCGCACATTGATGCGTCCGGTCGGATGGGCAAAGGCGATACGAAGAGCGTCGCTTAACGAGGAGACGACGTTGGCATGATCGCCCTCGCGCAAGACCAACCGGTCGAACTTGATGCGTTTGTCAAAATCGGCCTCGGGCTCGGGCAGCATGTTGGCGGCAACGCCGCCGAACCGAGTCCAGATCGCGATGAAGTCGTTCCAGCCGGTGGCAAGCAGATGCAATTCGTAGGTCATTTCGATCTGGCGCGGGAGCGTGGTGGCCAGCCCGACCAGCAGGACTGTGTCGCCCGCATTTTGCAGCGCTACCACGCTGATGGTCGCGAACACGATCGCCAGACTCACGATCCCACTCATTGCGCTCATGCCCTCGCGGGCGACGATGGCGCGGATCTGCGCGACCAGGCCTTCGCGCACGCGTTTCTTGAATTCCGCCAGCCAGAGCCGCAGATTGTAGCTGTTGCCGGAAAAGACGTTATCCCACGCCGTGTAGCCTTGCGCGGTCACGCGATTATTCATGCGCTGGTTTTCGAGATAGGCGTGCGCGAGCGGCTTTTGCAGGATCCACTGCATCAGCAACAGCGCGCCTAGTGCGCCCACATATGCAAACGGCAAGCTGATATCGATCTCAGCACCAAGCACGAGCGCATTGAAGACGAGCCCAAGAAACAGCTTAAGCGCGAATTCCAGCTCGTACATCACGTTGAAGAAGCACTGAAAGGTCTCGCCTGTGAGGAACGGCTCCACCTGTTCGCGCGCGGGCTTCTCGTTAAGCAGTTTAACCTTACTGCGATTCTCGCGCGCAAAACGCAGCATGAATTTGCCAAAACCGCGATAGCCCGCGCGCTCCGCGAAAATCCAGCTGATGACGCCGACGACGTAGGAAGCCGATTGAGCGGTGAGGATCCAGATCAGATCCGAAAGCAGGAATTGGCCGATCGCAACCTTGCGTCCCGCATTGATGACGAGCCATGTCGTCGCGGCAGCGAGCATGGCTTCGACCACCATCAGGGTCACCATCACGAACAGCGACGGCGAGAGCAGATAGCCGGCGAGCTCCAAACGTGAAATTTGCTGCCGTTTCATAGCGGTCCCGGATCAAGCCGCGGCGAAAGACGGTCACGAGTCGCGGCGCAGTTTAATGGCATACGACCGCAAATTTAAGCATGTGCTGCGCGCTGGGCCGGAAATTTCGCAAGTAATTAAGGGCCTCGTCTGAAAGATGCCCGGCTGGACGTGTAATTTCGGCTGGCCGAGACCACTATCGCGGCGTAATCATTATGCCAGAATAACCGGACACGCGTCGCGGGGTTGGCGGTGGTTTTCAAGCCCGTCGTCAGAAACTTCGTTCATTATGCCGCGCCGTTGCGCCGGTTCGGTGCGTCGTCCTCGGCGCGCATGTCGGTGCTTGTCCTCGGCTTGACGGCACTGACGGCTTACACGGTGCCCGAGCTGCAACGGGCAGCCGGCGGCTGGCTGATCGCATGTCTGTGGTCGTGTCTCGGTTATTTTGCGATCGACGCCGTGGCGCGCGCGAATGCGGCTATCCGCGACGGAAGGATATGGCCGCACATATGTTCGGTTTCTGGATTTATCGATTTGATTGCGGTCATCGCCGTGCCGATAGCGCTGCTGTGCGGCGTGCCGCCGGCGACAGCATGGCTATTGGCGTCGTTATGGGTGCTGAAGCTGGCGCAGGATTCGCCAGGCTTCGCCCAGCTGCAGCGTGTATTTGTCGTTGAAGCCAAAGCGCTGGCGAGCGTGTTCGCGCTGTTTTTGATCGTGCTGTTCCTTTCGTCGGCCGCCATGTTCCTGATCGAGCGTCATGCGCAGCCGACCGCGTTCAATTCGATGCCGCAAGCATTGTGGTGGGCGGTGGTGACGCTGACGACGACCGGATATGGCGACAAGGTGCCGATCACGGATCTTGGCCGTCTGCTCGGCGGGATCGTGATGATTTGCGGCATTGCCACCTTCGGATTGTCGACCGGCATCTTGGCGACCGGTTTTGCCGCCGAAACGCGGCGTCGCAATTTCATTCGCACCTGGGATCTCGTCAGCAAAGTACCGTTCTTTCAATCACTCGATCCGGCCTCCATCACCGAGATCACTCACCTGCTGCGGCTTCTGGAAGTGCCGGAACGCACCGCCATCATCCGCCGCGGCAAGATCGGCGATTGCATGTACTTTATTGCTGCCGGCGAAGTGCAGGTCGATATCAAGCCGTCCCCGGTGCGGCTTGGGCCCGGCGCATTTTTCGGCGAGCTCGCCTTGCTCGGGGATTCGGTGCGCAGCGCCAATGTGACGACGACGATGCCCTCGACGCTGCTGATCCTCGACCTCGCCGATTTCCGCACTTTCACGGCAAACCATCCCGATCTCAAACGCGCGATCGATGCCGAGGCGCAGCGCCGCATGAACGAAAACCAAGAGATACGCGAACGCCAGCGCTTCGGCGGCTCTCCCGCCTGAATGAAAGAACTGCGGCAGCAAGCGCGCAATGACGACGCGACTTGACGAACCGCGGCGTTTAGCCCTCAATCCGGCGCTTTTCGATGGGGGTTGAGGCCGGTCATCGGCAAACAAAACCGGCGCGGATCAGCTGATGTCAGACCGTATTGCACTAATCACCGGCATGACCGGCCAGGACGGCGCTTACCTCGCCGAGCTCCTGCTGGACAAGGGCTATATTGTGCACGGAATCAAGCGGCGCTCATCGTCGTTCAACAGCGCGCGCATCGATCATCTTTATCAGGATCCGCATGGCGCGGGTGTAAAGCTCTTGCTGCACTACGGCGACATGACCGATTCGACGAATCTCATTCGCATCATTCAAGAAGTGCAGCCGACCGAGATCTACAATCTGGCCGCACAAAGCCACGTCCGGGTCTCGTTCGAGACGCCGGAATACACCGCAAATGCCGATGCGCTTGGCACGCTGCGCTTGCTCGAAGCAATCAGGATCCTTCGTCTCGAGGACAAAGTTCGATTCTATCAGGCTTCGACGTCCGAGCTGTACGGGCGGGCGCAGGAGGTGCCGCAGCGCGAAACCACGCCGTTTTACCCGCGCTCGCCCTATGCGGCGGCGAAGCTTTACGCCTACTGGATCACGATCAATTATCGCGAAGCCTACGGAATTCATGCTTCCAACGGCATCCTGTTCAATCATGAAGGACCCACCCGCGGCGAAACCTTTGTCACGCGCAAGATTACCCGCGGGGTTGCCGCGATAAAGCTTGGCCTGCAGAGCAAGCTGTTTCTCGGTAATCTGTCGGCCAAGCGCGACTGGGGCCACGCGCGCGATTATGTCGAGGGCATGTGGCTTATCGTTCAGCAGCCCGAACCCGACGATTACGTGCTGGCGACCGGCGAAGAGCATTCGGTGCGCGAATTCGCCGAAAAAGCGTTTGCCTGTATCGGCCGAACCATTGAATGGCGCGGCCGAGCAAGGTCTTGATAAACGCGACGGCCGCGTGCTCATCGAGGTCGACTCACGCTACTTTCGGCCGACGGAAACCGACGCGCTGCTCGGCGATCCGAGCAAGGCGCGCCAGCGGCTCGGCTGGCGCCACAAAGTGACATTCGATGAACTGGTGCGCGAAATGGTCGATTCGGATTTGGCGCAAATGCGCCGCGAC
>DASXJB010000284.1:0-25121 GCA_036497645.1 Xanthobacteraceae bacterium | reverse complement strand
CGGAATGCCGAGCGGGCGTTTTCCGCCCCCCGGCTTTGGGATCATCACCCGCCGCACCGGCATCGGCCGACACGTCCTCGCGACGAGGTCCTCACGCAGGCCCCCCAGCCACTCTTGAGATTTTGTCAATCAACAAATCATTGATTTTCAAAGAGGTTTGATTCAAGTCTTGAGCTGCGCTTATCGAAAATGGGGCATAAGTACTGGTATTGGCCGGACGAAAATCGAAAACAGCATTACATTGAGAAAGATTCGATCACAACACGAATGATCGTACAATATCAAGAAACGAAAAAGGAGGTTCTAAAAACTTGATTACCACAATCAATAGGGCGCTGATAAAAGTGATTTTTTGATTTTGTTTTGTCCGCTCAAGCGGCGAGGAGCTTCTGCACTTCGGTGACCAATTCGCGCAGATGGATCGGTTTGGACAGGACCTTGGCGTGCTTGGGGGCGCTGGAGTCCGAATTGAGCGCCACGGCGGCAAAGCCGGTGATGAACATGATCTTGATGTCCGGATCGAGTTCGGCGGCTCGGCGGGCTAGCTCGATCCCGTCCATTTCCGGCATGACAATGTCGGTCAGCAGGAGTTCGAACGGCTCCTCCCGCAATCGCTGATAGGCGGATAGACCGTTATCGTAGGAAATCACCTCGAATCCAGCATTCTGCAGCGCCTTCACCAGGAAACGCCGCATATCGATGTCGTCTTCGGCAAGCAGGATTTTGGACATGACCAGCGAACCCGGCTTTCGCCGGCCCCCCTGCATCCCATAAGCGGGACGTCAGGTAAACATCGGGTGAAAGCGCGCCGCGCGGCTGGCGCCCGAGCGTGACAGCGAATGGCCTTGGCAAGCTTCGGCGCGTATGGAAAATATCCAAGGCCACACTACGAATCGAGGGAAAGCCCCGCCCGCGTCATGCCGGAAATACAGGACGAATTCGATCCCCCGTTCGAAGCCCTGGAGCCGGCGGAGTGCCGCGGTCCGTTGCTGTTCAATTCGCCGCATAGTGGGCGGGTTTATCCGCGTGAATTCCTGCTGACCTCCCGGCTGGATTTGGCAACGCTGCGCCGCTCGGAGGATTCTTTCGTCGGCGAACTGATCGAAGGCGTGGTGGCCCGCGGCCATCCGGTGGTGCGGGCGCACTTTCCGCGCTGCTATGTCGACGTCAATCGCGAGCCCTACGAGCTGGATCCGCGAATGTTCGACGGCAGGCTGCCTTCATTTGCCAACACGCGCTCGATGCGCGTGGCGGGCGGGCTGGGCACCGTCGCGCGCGTGGTCGGCGACGCACAGGAAATCTACGATCAGCGTATTGCCGTGGCGGAGGCGATGCGCCGCATCGATGGCCTTTACAAGCCTTATCATCGGGCGTTACGCCGACTGTTCATGCGGCTGCAACGCGATTTTGGCGCTGCCATCCTGATCGATTGCCACTCGATGCCCTCAAGCACCGGAGGCCGCGATGAGCGTCCGCGCGCCGATCTCGTGCTCGGTGATCGCTACGGCACCAGCTGTATCGGCATCGTCCCGGAAACAATCGAGCAATGCTTGCGCGGCTTTGGCTACACCGTGAGCCGCAACAAACCTTATGCCGGCGGCTTCATTACCGAGCATTACGGCAATCCGACCGCCGGGTTGCATGCCATTCAGCTTGAGATCAACCGCGCGCTGTACATGGATGAACGCCGGTATGAACCCTCGGCATGCTTCGCCAAGCTGGCGCAGGAATTCGAAATATTGGCCGACCGGCTCGTCGAGATCCCGATCGAAGAGTTGCGGCCGTATCGCGCCGCCGCCGAATAGCGCGGCGTGGACAGTCAAGAAAAAGGGCCGCTCACCTTGCGGGAGCGGCCCAAGTCTAGGGAGGAAACGCCCAAGGAGGGCGACGGTAACGGGAGAGACTCTCTCGCTACCGCACTGCAGCAACATACACTGCGCCGCACAAAATTCAAGACGGGTCGGCAACGCACAGGAGATTTTCCCCCACATAATTTGCGAGGATTGTGCATATTTGCCAAGCAAATGGATAAAACTGCCATAATATCAATACCTTATTGGGAAGGCTGCGTGTGCTTAAAACTTCGCCAATCCTCTTTTTTGTGCGCGGCAGCCAAGCAGATTCCGAATACCGGATAGCCTGACCGCACGCCCCAAAGCGGCAGCGCACAATGCGGTATAGGTTCGAACTGCAGGGATTGTGATGACGGCGATCGACTTTAGTGCCTTTGTCGATGAACTCGCCACCATTTCCGGTGAGACTATCCGGCCATTCTTTCGCAGCGCGCTCGGCATTGAAAACAAGAGCCGCTCGGGTGGCTTCGATCCAGTAACCGCCGCTGACCGCGCCGCCGAAGCGGCCATGCGTGCCCTGATTAAACGGACATTTCCCGAGCACGGCATCGTCGGCGAGGAATTCGGCATCGAGCGGCGCGACGCTGAATACGTCTGGGTGCTCGATCCGATCGACGGGACCAAATCGTTTATTTGCGGCATGCCGGCCTGGGGAACCCTCATCGCGCTGACCCGCCGCGGCGAGCCGATTTACGGCATGATGCACCAGCCGTTCACCCGCGAGCATTTTTCCGGCGACGGCCGCGGCGCCCGTTATCGCGGTCCGGCCGGCGATCGATCCTTGGCCGTGCGCGCCTGTGCCTCGGTCCAAGACGCCGTGCTGTGCACCACCAGTCCGCTGCTCATGACGCCGAGCGACCGGCGATGCTTTCAACAAGTCGAGCGAGCGGTACGGCTGTCGCGCTATGGCGGCGATTGCTACGCGTACTGCGTCCTGGCGGCCGGCCATATCGATCTCGTGATCGAGACCGAACTCAAGCCGCACGACGTGCTGCCGCTCATTCCGATCATCGAAGGCGCCGGCTGGATCATCACCACCTGGGAGAACGGCCGTCCGCACGAGGGCGGCCGCATCGTGGCGGCAGGCGACAAACGCGTCCACGCCCAGGCGCTCGAACTTCTCAAAAGCTGAGCCTCGCGGTTTGAGAGCTTAGTAAAGCGGCGTGCCCGGTACAAAGGCGTCGAACGCCGCCCAAAACTGCGAACGGAAACGATCTTGCTCCATCAGGAGCTCGTGCTGCGCGCCGACAATGACCAGATGCGAACCGGCACGCAACATGCCGGCGAAGTCCTCGATCGCAGAATTTGAGACCACCTGGTCGTTGCCGCCGGCAACAATCAGCATCGGCTGGCGAATGCGCGCCGGGTAGCTCGGTTCGCGCAACGTCCGCATCGAGCGGAATGCCGCGTCACACCAGGCGACAGTGGGCGCCCCGAGCGCGAGCGCCGGCTCCGCCTCGAGAATCGCGGCGTTGCGCGCATAGCGCACCGGATCGGACGTGAGAATGTTGCCGAGGAAGGGTCGCGATTCGACGATGCTGGTGTCGGTTCTCGGGACATACATCCCGCCCAATCCGGCCCAGCGTAGCGCGCGAACGATGATCCAGCCGGTCCCCATCGAATAATCTACGCCACCGAACGCGATCAGCGGTGCAATCAGCACCATGCGATCGAACCAATGCCGGCCGCGATGCGCGGCGCGGATAAGGACGTTGGCGCCGGTGGAATGGCCGATTGCAAAGAGCGGCGGCGGACAATCGGGCAAGACGATATCGCGCATGAAGGTTTCAAGATCGAGGTCGTAGTCGGCAAAATCGCGCACATAGCCTTTGCGGCGATCCGACAAAGCTCGATCGGAGAGTCCCTGCCCGCGCCAATCCAGCGCCGCGACCGCGAACCCGCGTGCGCGCAGATCGCGCACGGTTTCGAAATATTTTTCGATCCATTCCGAGCGGCCCTGGAAAATACATACCGTGCCGCGGCGTCCAGCGGGCGGCAGCCAGCGGGCGAAGCGAAGGGTGACGCCGTCAGGGGTCTTCAGCGCCCCGGTGACAAAGTTGTCGGGAACCGGGTTCGCGGGAATCGAGACAAGTTTCATGAAAGGTGTTTCGGGCGAGCCGTAGCGTTCGCTTATAACAGCAGGCGGCGCCGGCTCAACGTGCCACGCCGACAAAGGTAAGGAACCAGGCGTGGAACCTCGGCAACAAGCCGCCAGGGCGGTTCGCGCTACTGCGATATTCACAAATTAAAACAAGAACTTAGTGTCACTTGCGAGACGCGAATGCCGCACCCATATGATTTCTGCGCAGGCCATTCAGCGCTGCGCATTCCGGCTCGGCCCAATTGGGCGGGCCATCCGCATGTCGCTTCAGAAGGAGGATATGCCATGCGAACTTTCGACCTATCACCCCTTTATCGTTCGACCGTCGGCTTCGACCGTCTGTTCTCGCTGCTCGATCAGGGCCTCGAGGGCGCGGCTCCCGGTTATCCGCCCTATAATATCGAGCGGACCGGCGAGAATTCGTATCGCGTGTCGGTAGCGGTCGCCGGCTTTAATGAGCCGGAGCTCTCGGTCGTGGCGAAGGAGAACACGCTGACGATCCGCGGCGAAAAGAACGCCAAGGAGGAGGAGAAGCGCGGCGACGTGCTCTATCAGGGCATTGCAGCGCGTACCTTTGACCGCGTGTTCCAGCTCGCTGATTTTGTCTTGGTGAAGGGCGCGAGCCTCGAAAACGGTCTCTTGCACGTCGACTTGGTGCGTGAGATCCCCGAGGCCAAGAAGCCGCGCTCGATCCCGATCAACGGCAAGGCCGGCGGCCCGACCGTCATCGAGAACCAGAAGGCCGCGTAACGGTCTTTAGCCACGCATTAGCAAGCGCCCCGGTTATCCGGGGCGTTTTTTTGCAGCTCAGTCGTTGATCGCAGGAACGGCGGCGTCCTTGGCAGGCCTGCGCGACGGCTCGGATTGCGCGGCTGCCGGCGTGGTCGTCGCGACATCGGGTCTAGCAACCGGCTTCTTTTCATTCGCAATAGTCGCGGCGAGGCTGGCGGGCCGGGGCCGCGGCAATGGCACGAGATTAAGCCCGGAAGAATGCCGATCGCTGGATGATAGTTCGGACGTGCCGACATAAGGCGGCCGCCCGTAGGCGGGCTCGATATCATCAGGAAGCGGATAAGTCGGCGGTGCCGCGAGCCGGCCGTAATACACCGGCGCGTAAGGGCCAGGCATATAAGGGCCGTAAAGTCCCGGACCGGCAACGATGCGATTGGCGTCGCGGATGGCGCCGGAGCGCGCATCCACAACGACCCGCATGGCGACACCGCGAAAATCGATCGCGCGCACGACGTAAGTGGTGCCCTCGCGCAAAGGTGGCGCGAGCGGTTCGAAACCGGCCGCCCTTACCGTGCGCAGGATCTCATAGGGCGGCACAAAACCGCGCAGCGGCGTCTGCAGCGCCGATGGCGAAGGGCTGGGTGAAGACTGGGCGAAGCTGGAGACAGCGGATAGCACGCACAACGCGAACACGATTCCGGATCGTCTCAGCACGGCCAAACACCCTCCCCGCCCCAACCGTCCGCCGCCGGTGAGATGAGCCTCAAATTGGGGCGACCCTTGGGCGCACGTCGCCTGGGCGCACGTCACCTGCGCGCACGTCACCTGGGCGCACGTCAAATGGGCGCGCCTCAAATCTGGCGCAGAGGTTCACGAAGCGTTCGATGTCTTCTTCAACGGTGGCAAACGAGGTCACGAGCCGTATCAGAACGTTGTCCGCGCCTATGTCCAGATTCCCGCTATTGCGGACGTAATAGCTCGCGCCGGCCGCCCTGAGCTTGGCATCGAGCGCACGCGGCAGAACCACAAAGACGAGATTGGCCTCGACAGGCCAGACCGGCCGCAGGCCGATCGCCGTCAGCGCATTTGCCAATTTGTCGGCCATCGCGTTGGCATGGCGGGCGAGATCGAGCCAGCGATCGTCGGCAAGGTAGGCCAGGAACTGCGCCGCGAGGAAACGATGCTTTGACAAAAGATGACCGCCGCGCTTGCGGCGCTCGCCGAAGAAAGCTGCGGCGGCCGGATCGAAGAAAATCACGGCCTCCGCTGCCAGCGCCCCGCCTTTGGTCGCCCCAAGCGACAACACGTTGACGCCGCTGCGCCACGTCATTTCGGCGGGCGTGGCATTGAGCCGAACCAGCGCATTAGCAAAGCGGGCGCCGTCCATGTGCATCGCGAGCGACCGTTGCCGCGCGATTTGTGCGAGCCTGGCGATCTCGCTGGTCCGGTAAATGGTGCCGGCCTCAGTGGCCTGCGTGATCGACAGCGCCGATGGAATAACTTCATGCGGACTGTGCCCGCCATAGCCGGCGAGCGCCTCGTGGAGGCCATCGGCTGTGATTTTGCCGGCCGCGCCGGCCAAGCCGACAAGCTTGACGCCGTTTCCGAAAAATTCGGGCGCGCCGCATTCGTCGGTGAGAATGTGCGATTCGGCGTGACAAAGGATGGCGCCCCAGGGCGGCGAGACTTGCGCCAGCGCCAAAGCGTTTGCGGCCGTGCCAGTCGGCACGAGGAAAGCCGCCACGTCATGTTCGAAGATCTCGCAGAATCGGCGCTCGGCCGCCTGTGTCCAATCATCATTGCCATAGCCGCGCGCGTAGCCCTGGCTCGCCTCGGCTAAAGCATCGAGTATGGCAGGTGCGACCGGCGCCGTGTTGTCGCTGGCGAAATTCATTTCGGGGGACCTAGCGGGCACCGCGCTTGCGCGCAGGCGAGGCGTAACGGCTGCGCAAGCCGTTTTGCGCCGCTTCTCAGGCCGGCGCAAGACCGCCGCCGGCATAGGCCGTTCGCTCCAGTTGCTCCTCCGCCCGAGAGGAATGGACGCGGACGCATTTGCAGTCGTTTCCAACTCATGATCGACTGCAACTGCGGAACAGGGGCGACCATGACGTCGTTAGACCGGAAGGACGCTTTTTCCGCCGGCTTTTGCGCCGCGCGGCTTGTGTTGGCGCCCGGAATTTGCCATGTTTCGCATAGGACAGCATTGCTGTCCCAATTATGATCCCAAAGTGCGCGGTCGGTCGAATCCGACGAGACGCGCGGATCGGCTGCCGGGTGGCGAGGGCGCGCCGGACGGTGGCAAGAACTAGCAACCAGCGGCCGTTGAGCGGATCGAAGGTTGCCTCCAAAATGAGTTAATCGCCCTGGCGCAGGATGCAACCGTCCTGCGCGGGCTGTCGTGCGCCGGACCCACGATACGGCTCGTTTCGGGGTCCCGCGAGGAGCGCGTGGACGATGACCACGTCTGGTTTCGGCTTGTTTGATCCGACGCTGGAAAAGGATTCCTGCGGGGTCGGATTTATTGCCGACATCAAGGGACGTAAGTCGCACAAGATCGTCGAAGATGCGCTGACGATTCTGCTCAACCTCGAGCACCGCGGCGCGGTCGGCGCCGATCCTCGTGCCGGCGATGGCGCCGGAATCTTGGTGCAGATCCCGCATAAATTCCTCGCCAAGAAGTCCGCCGCGCTCGGCATCAAGCTGCCCGCGCCCGGACACTACGCGGTCGGCGCATTGTTCATGCCGCACGACGCCGATTGGCGCCGCGAGATCATGGACACTTACGCAGCGGTGGCGGCGCAAGACGGCATGGCCGTTCTCGGTTGGCGCGACGTGCCGACCAACAACGCGACGCTCGGCAAATCGGTCAAGCCGACCGAGCCGGTGCATATGCAGGTGTTCATCGCGCGCAATCCGAAGGTCACTTCGGAAGAGGAGTTCGAGCGGCGGCTTTACATCCTGCGCAAGACGATTTCGAGCACGCTCTACGGTCGGCGCGCCCGCAACACGTCCAATTATTATCCGGTTTCGATCTCATGCCGAACGCTGATCTACAAAGGCATGTTCCTCGCCGATCAGCTCTGCACCTACTATCCCGATCTGCACGATCCGGACTTCGAGAGCGCCTTGGCGCTGATCCATCAGCGCTTCTCGACCAATACGTTTCCGACCTGGTCGCTGGCGCACCCCTACCGCATGATCGCGCATAACGGCGAGATCAACACGCTGCGCGGCAACAACAACTGGATGGCGGCGCGGCAGGCATCGGTGTCGTCACCGAAATTCGGCGCCGACATCAACAAATTGTGGCCGATATCCTACGAAGGCCAATCGGACACCGCCTGTTTCGACAATGCACTCGAATTTCTGGTGATGGGCGGCTATTCGCTCGCGCATGCGATGATGATGATGATTCCGGAGGCGTGGGCCAGCAATCCGCTCATGAGCGAGGATCGCCGCGCCTTCTATGAATATAACGCGGCGCTGATGGAGCCCTGGGACGGCCCAGCGGCGATCGCCTTCACCAACGGACGCCAGATCGGCGCCACGCTCGACCGCAACGGGTTGCGGCCCGCGCGTTATCTGGTCACGCGCGACGATCGCATCATCATGGCGTCCGAAATGGGGGTGCTGCCGGTTCCCGAGCAGGACATCGTCGTGAAATGGCGGCTGCAGCCAGGCAAGATGCTGCTGGTCGATCTCGACGAGGGCCGCCTCATTCCGGATGAGGAGCTCAAAGCGCATTTGGCGCGGAGCCATCCCTATCAGGAATGGCTGGAGCGCACGCAAATCGTGCTGGAGAATCTGCCGCCCGCGCCCGAAGCAGCGCCGATCTCCAATTTGTCGCTGCTCGATCGGCAACAGCTATTCGGCTACACGCAGGAAGATCTCAAACTCCTGATGACGCCGATGGCGACGACCGGCGAAGAACCGGTCGGCTCCATGGGCAACGACACGCCAATCTCCGCACTGTCGGACCGGCCGAAGCCCCTATTCACCTATTTCAAGCAGAACTTCGCGCAGGTGACGAACCCGCCGATTGATCCGATCCGCGAAGAGCTGGTGATGAGTCTCGTCTCGATCATCGGCCCACGCCCGAACCTTTTTGATCTCGAAGGCTCGTCGCGGAAGAAGCGCCTCGAAGTTCATCAGCCAATTCTCACCAACGCCAATCTTGAGAAGATCCGTTCCATTTCCGATCTCGGCGACCATTTCCGGTCGCTGACGCTCGATACCACCTGGCCCGCGGAATCCGGCGCCGCCGGAATGGAAACGGCGATCGATGAACTGTGCGACCGGGCCGAAGCCGCGGTCCGTGATGGCGTCAACATCATCATCCTTTCGGACCGCCGCGCCGGCGCCGATCGCATCCCGATTCCCTCGCTGTTGGCCTGCGCCGCCGTGCACCACCACCTGATCCGCGAAGGCTTGCGCACGTCGGTCGGCCTCGTCGTCGAGTCCGCCGAGCCGCGCGAGGTGCATCATTTCTGCTGTCTTGCCGGTTACGGCGCCGAAGCGATCAATCCCTATCTCGCGTTTGAGACGCTCGTTGAGATGAATAGCGAATTGCCGCAAAAGCTCGACGACAAGGAGATCATCAAGCGCTACATCAAATCAATTGATAAGGGTTTGCTGAAAGTGATGTCCAAGATGGGCATCTCCACTTATCAGTCCTATTGCGGCGCCCAGATTTTCGACGCGGTCGGGCTGAAGTCCGACTTCGTCGCCAAATATTTCACCGGCACCGCGACCCGCATCGAAGGCGTGGGCCTCGCCGAGATCGCCGAGGAAGCAGTGCGGCGGCATCGCGACGCGTTCAGCGATGCGCCGATCTATCGATCGATGCTCGACGTCGGCGGCGAATACGCGTTCCGGGTGCGCGGCGAAGAACACGTCTGGAATGCCGCCACGGTCTCGGCGCTGCAACACGCGGTGCGCGGCAATTCCTATGACGGGTATCGGGAGTTCGCGCGGCAGATCAACGAACAGTCGCAGCACCTCTACACGATCCGCGGTCTGTTCCGCATCAAATCAGCCGAAGAGGACGGCCGCGGGCCGCTTCCACTCAAGGAAGTCGAGCCGGCAAAGAATATCGTCCGGCGCTTTTCGACCGGCGCCATGTCGTTCGGATCGATCTCGCGCGAGGCGCACACCACACTCGCCATCGCCATGAACCGGATCGGCGGCAAGTCCAATACCGGCGAGGGCGGCGAGGAGGCTGACCGCTTCAAGCCGCTGCCGAACGGCGACTCGATGCGCTCCGCGATCAAGCAGGTGGCGTCGGGACGCTTCGGCGTGACCGCGGAATATTTGGTCAATTCCGACGTGATGCAGATCAAGATCGCCCAAGGCGCCAAGCCGGGTGAAGGCGGGCAATTGCCCGGGCACAAGGTCGACAAGATCATCGCTAAGGTGCGCCATTCGACGCCCGGCGTCGGCCTGATCTCGCCGCCGCCGCACCACGACATTTACTCGATCGAGGATCTGGCCCAGCTCATTTTCGACTTAAAGAACGTCAACCCGCAGGGCGACGTGTCGGTTAAACTCGTGTCCGAAGTCGGCGTCGGAACCGTCGCCGCCGGCGTCTCCAAGGCGCGTTCGGATCACGTCACTATCGCCGGCTTCGAGGGTGGCACCGGCGCCTCGCCGCTGACCTCGATCAAACATGCCGGCTCGCCGTGGGAGATCGGACTTGCCGAGACCCATCAGACGCTGGTCGCCAATCGCCTGCGCGGCCGCATTGCCGTGCAGGTCGACGGCGGCATCCGCACCGGCCGCGACGTGGTGGTCGGCGCGCTCCTTGGCGCCGACGAATTCGGTTTCGCCACCGCGCCCTTGATCGCCGCCGGCTGCGTGATGATGCGCAAATGCCACCTCAATACTTGCCCGGTCGGCGTCGCTACCCAGGATCCGGTGCTGCGCAAACGTTTCCGCGGCCAGCCGGAGCACATCATCAATTATTTCTTCTTCGTCGCCGAAGAAGTGCGCGAACTGATGGCCGAATTGGGCTATCGCACCTTCAACGAGATGATCGGGCAGATGCAAATGCTCGATCGCCGCCAGCTGATCGCCCACGCCAAGGCGACCGGACTCGATTTCTCGAAATTGTTCACGAAACCGGACATGCCTGCGAGCGTCGCCATTTTCAATTGCGAGCGGCAGGATCATAAGATTCGCGACGTGCTCGACCGCAAGCTGATCGCGCAATCGCAAGCTGCGCTCGAGCGCCGCGAGCCGGTGCGCATGGCCTTTGCGATCAAGAACACTGATCGCACCGCCGGCGCCATGCTCTCCGGCGAAGTCGCCAAACGCTACGGCCATGAGGGCCTGCAGCCGGACACGATTGTGGCGCGCTTCACCGGCACCGCCGGTCAGAGCTTCGGCGCCTTTCTGGCCCGTGGCGTGACCTTCGAACTTGAAGGCGACGCCAACGATTATCTCGGCAAAGGGCTTTCCGGCGGCCGGATCGTGGTGCGGCCCCCGGCCAACGCAGGAATCGTGCCGGAGCAGTCGATCATTGTCGGCAATACCGTTTTGTACGGCGCCATTTCCGGCGAGTGCTATTTCCGTGGCGTAGCCGGCGAGCGGTTCGCAGTCCGCAACTCCGGAGCGATCGCCGTCATCGAGGGCGCCGGCGATCATTGCTGCGAATACATGACCGGCGGCGTCGTGGTAGTGCTCGGCTACACGGGTCGCAATTTCGCCGCCTGGATGTCGGGCGGCATCGCCTACGTGCTGGATGAGGACGGCAGCTTTTCTTCACGCTGCAATCTGGCCATGGTCGATCTCGAACCGATGCCAGAGGAAGAGGACATCAACGCCAAGGTCTTTCATCACGCGCGGGATCTCGAAGCGCACGGACTGGTCGACATCATGTCAGACCTGAGCAGCTTCGACGGCCACCGGCTGCACCATCTGATCGCGCGTCATGCCCGCTTTACCGGCTCGGCGGTTGCGGCCAAGATATTGAACGACTGGACGGGCTGGTATCCGAAGTTCCGCAAGATCATGCCGGTCGAATATCGCCGCGCGCTCAACGAGCTCAAGTCCGCAGCCATTGCGGCGGAGTGACCTCGCACAAAGAACGCCGATAAAGTGCCAACAATAGAGAGCGCCTTTGGGCAAGATCACCGGCTTTCTCGAATATCCTCGTGAGGATCGTGACTACCAACCGGTCGCCGAACGCATTCGGCACTGGCACGAATTCGTTTTGCCGCTGCCGGAGAAGGAGCTCGTGACCCAGGCGGCGCGCTGCATGAATTGCGGCGTGCCGTATTGCCAGGGCACCGGCTCGCTCGCGCCCAGCACGCCGGGCTGCCCGGTCAACAATCAGATTCCCGATTGGAACGACCTGGTCTATGCCGGCAACTGGGAAGAAGCCGCGCGTAACCTGCACTCCACCAACAATTTCCCGGAAGTGACCGGCCGCGTCTGTCCAGCGCCGTGCGAGGCGTCGTGTACGCTCAACATCGACGAGAATCCGGTCACCATCAAATCGATCGAATGCGCGATCGCCGATCGCGCCATCGCTGAGGGCCTTAAACCGGAACCGCCATCCGAGCGGACCGGCAAAAAGGTCGCGATCGTGGGATCCGGGCCGGCGGGGCTTGCCTGCGCGCAGCAGCTTGCACGCGCCGGGCATGACGTTCATGTCTATGAGCGCTGGGCCAAAGCCGGCGGGCTTCTGCGTTACGGCATCCCCGACTTCAAGATGGAGAAAAACCACGTCGATCGCCGCGTAGCGCAAATGGAAGCGGAAGGCGTGGTGTTCCACTATGACGCGCATGTCGGCGTCAATATCGACGCGCATAAATTGCTGGCGCAGCATGATGCGGTGGTGCTCACCGGCGGAGCGGAAAAATCGCGCGACCTGCCGGTGCCCGGACGCGAGCTCAAAGGCATTCATTTTGCGATGGACTACCTGCCGCAGCAGAATCGCCGCGTCAGCGGCGAAGCGCCAATTCCGGGCGAGCCGATCCTGGCGACCGGCAAACATGTGGTCGTGATCGGCGGCGGCGACACCGGATCGGACTGCATCGGCACCGCGTTTCGCCAAGGCGCGCTGTCGGTGACCAACTTCGAAATCATGCCGCAGCCGCCGCTTCACGAAAACAAGATGCTTACCTGGCCGGACTGGCCGCTCAAGCTGCGCACCTCCTCGAGCCACGAGGAAGGCGTCGAGCGCGATTTTGCAGTCATGACGGCGAAATTCAGCGGCGCGAACGGCGCGGTTAAGAAACTTCATTGCGTGCGGGTCGACGCCAAGATGAAGCCGATACCGGCGAGCGAATTCGAAATCGCCGCCGATCTCGTGCTGCTGGCGATGGGCTTCGTGCATCCGGTGCACGAGGGCATAATCAAATCTCTCGACCTCGCGCTTGATCAGCGCGGCAATATCAGCGCCTCGACCGAGGATTACCGGACCTCGATCGACAAGGTGTTTACCGCGGGCGACATGCGCCGCGGTCAATCATTGGTGGTTTGGGCTATACGTGAAGGCCGTCAGGCCGCCCACGCCGTGGACAAATATCTCACGGGATCGAGCCTGCTGCCGCGGTGAGCGCGTCCGGCGCCGGGCAACCTATAGAACCACGATTCTAGTCTCGACTCATCGTGTGCCGACCGGCGCTGGCGGAATTGGCGCACCGTCGAGGTCCGACTTGGCGGGCCGTGACGGCTTGGCTGCGGTTGTCTCTTTGGCAGGTTTATTCCTCGCGTCCTTTGCGGTGTCCGCGGCCGGCTTTTGCGACTCGCCGGCTTTTTTCGGCGCCTCGCCGGCTTTCTTACCCGGCGGGGGCGTCGTCAGCGCGGCGGGTTGCGGCGCAATCTCGGGCGCCGCACTCGCGGACGGGCCGGGCCGCGGCCAGGAAAAATCGTCGGCACGACCGGCCGGCGCCAACAACGGATCGCCGCGGTCTAAGGCCTTTGCCGCAGTCGGATCCGAGACGGCCTGATTGGCGCGGCCGCCGGCACCCACAAGATCACCGCTCTCTACCTCGTTTGCCGACAGCGGCAGCACAGGTCCAACATCGGGGCGCGCCCCGACCGTACCCGATTTCGGCGCCGCTTCCGGCGCCGGCAGCGCCACCGGCGCGACGTGGGTCGACATGACCCGCCGCAATTCACGGTCGGCATAGCTTGCGAGTTTCACGGCGCCGGCTTTGGTGAAATGCACGCCATCCGCGGTTCGCAGCCGGCGAATTTGGCCTTCGAAGTCCGGGCCCTGCACGGCGTAACGTCCCTGATCGTCGACAAATCCGTCCCAGATATCGACATAGACGATGCCGGCTTTTTCGGCGCGTTCGCGATAAAGCTCGTCCAGATAGCCCACATCGCTGGTCGATTTCGTGCCGCGGATGGCGGGTAATCCCACCCACACGATCGGCACGCCTTTGCTCTTGAGCGCATTGATCATGTCGTCGATGCGCTTGGCATAGAGCGTCGCCCATGGGTCCGTGTGAAATTCATAGGAGCCGCCGGGCACGGGCCGCTGCGTGTCGCCTTGGGCCGCCGGCTGCGGCGGCGCTTCGCTGTCGACGGGTGCCGCCGTCTTGTCTTGCGGCGGTTGTGCCGCGACTGGATTCGCCGTCTGGTTTGCGGTTTGCGGCGGCTCGGCGGCGCGTTTTGCGTTCGGCGCCGGCGGGCTTTTGTCGCGCAGCGGCACCCGATCATTGAGGCCGAGCATCACCACGATCGCGTCCGGCTTCTCGCTCGCGAGCGCGTCCTTGATCGCCTGCGGCCAATCGAGTGTCTCGCTCTTGGCATCGTAGCGCACGAGACCCGAGGTCGCGTGGATCTTTCGCTCCACCCCGACCTCCGGCTGATCGGCGTAGAGTTCGTCCAACCCATAGCCGAGCCAGTCGGCCATCGAATCGCCGACGACGACCACGGTGGTGGTCGGCGGCGCTTCCAGTTTGCGTGACGCTGGCGCCTTGGTGGAATCGACAACCGGCGGCGGCCGCATGAAGCCCGAGAAGGGAAAAAAGTAATCGCGCGGCGGGCTTTGCCGGTAATTCCGATAGCCGCCATAGCCGCCGCCATAATAGCGGTCGCCGCCGCCCCAATACTGCGCCGAGGCTGGTTGCACGTCCGCCAAGCCAGCAGCAATCAAGCCCGCAACAATCACGGCGAGCCCGGCCAAAGCCGGACGCCGCGCCTGCGACAGTATTCGTTCGAGTGTCATAAGCTAGCTGTCAAAATACGTGTTCGCGACCGTTATTCTAGGCCAATGCGGCCAAAAAAGCTTGTGCGCAAAACCAAGCCAAAACGTACCGGCCGGCGAAAAGGTTCCGCCGGCTTCAGGGCTGGCGCAAGCGGTCAAGTAGCCCACTCGAGGCGAAACCATCGGGAATTTCGCCGATCGAAGCCTGGTAATTGCGGATCGCGAGCCGGGTCCGCGGGCCGAGCAAGCCGTCGGGCTCGCCGGTGTCGAAACCGCGCCGCGCCAGCAATTCCTGCATTTCATAGCGCTCGTCGAGCGAGAGAACGCGCTCGTCGCGCGGCCACGGCTGCACGAACGGGCCGCCGCCGCGCAGCCGGTCGGCAAGATGACCGATCGCAAGCGCATAGGCCTCGGCCGGATTGTATTTCATGATCACGCGGAAATTTTGCAGCATCAGAAAGGCCGGTCCGCGGGCGCCTGCTGGCATCAGCAAATAGGCGCGGGTATCCGGCTCGCCGAACGACCCGCCGCCGGCGCGGCGTATGCCTAACGCCTCCCACTGACGCAGGCTCATTTGTTTGGAGCGATCCGCAAGCAGGTAATCGAAATTCTGCGGCAGCACGACCTCATAACCCCAACGCTGTCCGGCTACCCAGCCGTCGGTCTTTAAATTGTTTGCGGTCGAGGCGATTACATCCGGAATCGAATCGACGATGTCGCGCCGTCCATCGCCGTCGAAATCGACTGCATAACGCTTAAACGAGCTCGGCATGAATTGCGTCGGTCCGAACGCGCCGGCCCACGAGCCGACCAGGCGCTCAGCCGGCACGTCACCACGCTGCAGGATTTCGAGCGTGGATAAAAATTCTTCGCGGAAGTAATCCCGCCGGCGTCCGACGCAGGCGAGCGTCGCGGTCGAGCGGATCACCGAACGGTCGCCGCCCATCGTCCCATAGTTTGACTCCACGCCCCAGATCGCAGCGATGATGGCGGGATCAACGCCGTAAGCGCGCGCCACCGCAGCGAAAGTCGGTGCGTATTGCGTCAGCACTTCGCGGCCGCGCGCGATCCGCTCGTCGCCGACCAGCACATCGAGATAGTCCCAGGTCGCTTTGGTGAATTCCGGCTGGGCGTCGAGCTTGTCCATGATGCTCAGGTCCGGCGCGAGGCCCGCGGTGAAATGCTCGAAGGTCGCGCGCGAAACGCCACGCCGCGCGGCATCCGGCCACAAACGCTCGACGCAGTTGGGAAAATCGGCGGCCGCCGCCCGTATCGCATCGACCGTCATCAGCGGATTTCCAGACGCGCCCGATTGGCCGCTCCAGCCGGTTCCGGGGTTCGTGGCGTCCGTTGGAGATCCTGGAACTGTGCTTGACGACGACTGTTGAAACAGGCGCGTCAGCCAATTGTTGCTTTGTTGGGCTAGTGCCTGGCCCGCTGCCGCGAAGGTCAGGAAAGCTGCGGCAAGCCCTGCAAAGATGCCTTTTTGGACGGTCATGAAAGTGCAAGTCTCGTGTTACCGGGCAGGACAAATGTCCGCGCTGCCAATGTGCATCGAATCACTAATAGCGGGTTTCCCTTGCTGTCCGCTCGACGATTTGCCACAACCGCGTCGGTTAGTTCCGCTTGATTTGACCTTTAGCGACCAGTTTGGACAATAATTTGGACGCGAAAGCCTATCTCGCGAAATCGCCGTTCTGCCACCGCCCATCGCAATCGCATGAAACCCGTCCGTAAAGCGGTCTTTCCGGTAGCTGGGCTTGGCACCCGGTTCTTGCCCGCGACCAAGGCCATGCCGAAAGAGATGCTGCCGGTCGTCGACCGGCCGCTGATCCAGCACGTCGTGGACGAAGCCCGCCAGGCCGGAATCGAGCATTTCATTTTCGTGACCGGTCGCAACAAGGGCGTCATCGAAGACCATTTCGATCGCCAGTTCGAACTCGAAATGACGCTGCTCGAGCGGCAAAAACACAAGATCCTCGATTATCTCAAACAGGATCTGCCGGGGCCCGGCTCGACCAGTTTCACGCGCCAGCAGGAACCGCTTGGGCTCGGCCATGCGGTTTGGTGCGCGCGCGAACTGCTCGGCGGCGAACCGTTCGCGCTGTTGCTGCCGGACGTCCTGGTGCAGCACCAGCAAGGGTGCCTCGCGCAGATGCTCGAAGCCGCTCGTGAGCTGCCGGCGAACGCGAATATTGTGGCGGTGGAGGAAGTGCCGCGTGAGCGCGTCGATCAATACGGCGTGGTCGGAATCGGCGAGCGCAAGGGGAAAATGTTTTCCATCACCAGCATGGTCGAGAAGCCGGCGCCTGACCGTGCGCCCTCAAATCTCATCCTGACCGGACGATATATTCTGCAGCCCGAAATTCTCGACACCTTGTCGCGGCAGGAACGCGGCGCCGGCGGTGAAATCCAATTGACCGACGCGATGATCCAGCTGGCGCGAAGCCAGCCGTTCTATGGCCTGCAATTCGAGGGCCGCAGCTTCGACTGCGGGTCTAAGATCGGCTTTCTCGCCGCTAACGTGTCCTACGCTTTGGCGCGCTCCGACATCGCGCCGGGCTTTCGCGCCGAGATCAAAAAAATTCTCGGTGAGGAGCGCTAAAGCGAAATGATTTTGGGTCGATTCGCTATTTCGCTTTAGCCTGTTTTTTGAGCATGATCTTTTCGAAAACCGGTGTCCATTTTTCGGGATCATGCTTTAAGGCTTGATGGCGGTCAGGCCGATTACCGCCGACATGCCCGCATGCGAACTGCCTTCGTGCATTTCTCGCTCTTCCTCGACGATCTTCAAATCGCGAAAATCGGCAAATTCCTGCTCAAGCATAGCCCGCGTGTAGAGGTTTTCCAGCCGTTTCGGTCCGCCGGTGCCGTACTGCAATTGCTTCGGCGTGTAGCCCTGGATGATCAGAAGTCCGCCGGGCTGCAGCGAGCGCCGCATCCCTCGCCATTTTATCGCGCGTTCCGAAGGCAAGCTGAACTGCGCGAAAATTTCGACCACAACGGCGAAGGCCGCTTGTGGATAATCCCAGCTATGCACATCGGCCTCAATGAAAGTGACCTTCACACCTCGCTCGGCGGCGAGGGCGCGGGCCTTGTTCTGCGCGGTTGGCGAAAAATCAAGCGAGAGCACATCCAGGCCTTGCTCCGCGAGCCACACGCCGTTTCGGCCCTCACCGTCCGCAACCGCGAGCGCCCGGCCGTGACGCGCCAGCAGCGGTCGGCAGGATTTGAGAAAGTAATTCGGCTCCTTGCCGAACGCATAGTCGGGCGTCGCAAAACGCGCTTCCCAGCGCGCGTATTCGTTCATCTCTTCGCGAACTGACATGCGCTGACGGGCAATCCGGCGAAAAATCGGGGTTAAGTCTCAGGCTTTCCGTTCGTACCGCCGCCACGCCGGAACCAGAAGTCCGGCGAACGCAATAAGTGCCAGCATTTCCGCAGGCCACGGCCAGCGCGCCACCGATGCAATGACGCCGACCAGGATCGCGGCAAAACCGAGCCACAGTGCGAAGCGGCCGGGCCGGACCGCCTCGATCGCGAACAAGATAAGCGCAAGCGAAAACCACACCCAGGATACCAGCGAGCCGTCTTGCCGCATCAAACCCAGCCCTTGAGTTCGCGCATGGCGAGCTGCCATAGCATCAACATGCCTGCTTCGCTGTCGTTGAGACAAGGAATTGCCGCGAAGTTTTCGCCGCCGTAACGCATAAACATCCGGGCATTCTCGACCTTGATCTCCTCGAGCGTCTCCAGGCAGTCGGCGGAAAATCCCGGGGTTATGACGACAAGGTTTTTGACGCCCTTACGCGCCAGCGCCCGCACCGCGGCGATGGTATAGGGCTCGAGCCACTGTGCGCGGCCGAACCGGGACTGGAATGACATCATTAATTTCGTTTCGTCGAGTCCGAGCTGTGCCCGCAACAACTCGGTCGTGCGCGTGCATTGGACCTCATAGGGATCGCCTTTGGCGACCGCCTCTTTGGGCATGCCATGGTAGGAGGCCAAAATCACGTCGGGGGTGAACGGCAACGATTTCAGTTCGGCCTGCAGCGAGGATGCCAACACTTCGATGTAGTACGGATCTTCGTAATAGGCCGGCAAAAACCGCAGCGCCGGCTGTCGCCGCTGCCGCAACATGAAGCGAAACACCTCATCGCATACCGTTGCCGTAGTCGCGGCGGAATATTGCGGATAGAGCGGCATGACCAGGATGCGTTCGCATCCCCAGGTGACGAGCACTTCGAGCCGCGATGCGATCGACGGGTTGCCGTAACGCATGGCCCAATCGACGATGACATGCTTCCCGAGCGGCTCGAGGGTCCCGCCGAGCTTTTCCGCCTGCGACTGGGTAATCGTCTTGATCGGCGATTCGTCTTTGTCGCGATTCCAGATTTTCTCATAGTCGCGCGCCCGGCGCCGCGAGCGCAAAGGCAGGATGACGGCGTTTAGAAAGGCCTTCCATAGCAGCGAATTCTTTTCGATTACGCGCCGGTCGCTCAAAAACTCCTTCAAATAGCGCCGCACCGCCACGGGAGTAGGCGCATCCGGCGTGCCGAGATTGACAATGAGCACGCCGATACCGGCGGTCGCTGGCGCGGGCGTGATTGCGGTCTCGCCCGGCGCCTCCGGCGAATGGGTGATGGTCGGCGCCTCGTCCGGTGCGGCCGCGCCGCCACCTGGCATAGGCTCGCCCACGTCTGGCTGGAGCGGACCCGGCTCCTGCCGGGCAAGAGCGCCGTCGGTGCTGATGGGCGGTCCATTATTCATAGGCAACAGCATAACTGATGCAATGGCGCGGCGCATACGGCAAAAACCTTGCCGTTACAAAAACTTATAAAACTAGCCGCTCCTCACCGGATGGGCACGCTAGCAGCGATCTTTGACGAGTTTGCGATTATTCCGCGGCTTTCAACAGCGCCGGCCCGCCGGCACGGAATTGCTCGAGCAAGGCAACCTCGTCGGCCTTGGCCGTCACAAGATGCCGCCGCTTGACATGGCCGAAGCCGCGGATTTTTTCCGGAATGGCGGCAAGACCGACCGCGAGGTGGTGGTTCTCGGGCGTCAAATTCGCGAGCACTTCCTCGAGCATCGCCCTGTAGTCATCGATCAATTTTCGCTCGGTGCGGCGTTCGAGCGAGTACCCGAATGGATCGAGCGCCGTGCCGCGCAAGAATTTAGTTTTCGCCAACAGCCGAAACGCCGGAAGGACCCACGGTCCGAAGCTCATCTTGCGCGGCAGGCCGGTGGTCTTATCGCGGCGCGCGAACAGCGGCGGCGCGAGGTGAAATTGCAATCGCAAGTGGTCGCCATCGAACTCGGTTCTGACCTGCCGTTCAAACGAACCGTCGGTGTAAAGCCGGGCGACCTCGTATTCGTCCTTATACGCCATCAGCTTGAACAGATAGCGGCCGACCGCGTCAGCGAGCCCACATTTGCCCGGTGCGCGGGCCGCTTCGACCGATTTCGCTTTTTCGACCAGCGCCCGATATTGCCCGGCATAGGCGGCATTCTGATAGGCGGTGAGAAATTGCACGCGCCGTTCAACCATCTCGTCGAACGACTCGGGTAAACGCTCGGCGTCGCGCTTGGCGCTGGCCGGCTCGGCCCGTGCCTCGACGGCGGCGCGATCGATCGCCGCGCGCCGGCCCCAGTGAAATGCCGCCTGGTTCATGGCAACGGCTTGGCCATTCAACGCAACCGCCCGCTCGATGGCGGACGCGGACAACGGGATGGCGCCGAGCTGATAAGCATAGCCGACCAGGAACATATTGGCGCCGATCGATTGGCCGAACAGCGCATTGGCCAATCGGGTCGCGTCAATGAAGTGCGCATGGTCGCGACCGGCGTCGGCGATAATGGTGCGTTTGAGCCGTTCGCTAGGCAGCGAGAAATCGGCATTACGCGTGAATTCGCCGGGCAGGAACTCGTCGGTGTTGACGACCATCTGAGTCGCACCGTGCTTTACCGCCGCCAGCACTTTGCGCGCTCCCGCGACGACAATATCGCCGCCGAGTACGAGGTCGGCACGGCCGGCGGCGACGCGGATGGCGTGAATGTCCTCCGGTTTGTTGGCAAAACGGATATGGCTGTAGACGGCGCCGCCCTTTTGCGCGAGGCCCGCCATGTCGAGAACACCGACTCCCCTGCCCTCCAGATGCGCGGCCATCCCCAAAACGCCGCCAATGGTCACGATGCCGGTACCGCCGACGCCGGTGACGATGATGTTGTAGGTCTGGTCGATCGCCGGCAGCTTCGGTTCCGGCAATTGCCGAACATCGTGATCGGCGCCGACACCGATTCCCGTCTTGAGCTTGGCGCCGTGCACGGTGACGAATGAGGGACAGAATCCCTTGACGCAGGAGAAATCCTTGTTGCAGCTCGACTGATCGATGGTGCGCTTGCGCCCCCACTCGGTCTCAAGCGGCTGTACGGATACGCAGTTCGATTGAACCCCGCAATCGCCGCAGCCCTCGCAGACCAGTTCGTTGATAAAGACGCGCTTGTCGGGATCAGGATAAGTGTGCCGCTTGCGGCGGCGACGCTTTTCGGCGGCGCAGGTTTGATCGTAGATCAGGACAGTGACACCCGGAATCGCCGCGAGATCCTTCTGCACGGCGTTGAGATCGTCGCGATGATGGATGGTTAGGCTCGCCGGCCATTGCGTGTCGCGCGGATATTTGGCGGGCTCGTCGGTTACCACAACGATGCGCGCGGCGCCCTCTGCCGCGACTTGCCGCGCCACCTGCGGCACCGTCAATCCGCCATCGTTGGGCTGGCCCCCGGTCATCGCCACCGCGTCGTTGAACAGAATCTTGTAAGTGATGTTGGTGTTCGACGCGATCGCGGCGCGGATCGCGAGATAGCCGGAATGATTGTAAGTGCCGTCGCCGAGGTTCTGAAAAACGTGTTGTCGATTCGAGAACGGAGCTTCGCCGATCCAGTTGGCCCCCTCGCCGCCCATCTGCGTGTAGCCGAGCGTCGAGCGGTCCATCCACTGCGCCATGTAATGGCAGCCGATGCCGGCATAGGCGCGCATGCCCTCGGGCACGACGGTCGAGCTGTTGTGGGGACAGCCTGAGCAGAAATACGGGATGCGCTGAGCGATGTCAGTGGTCTCCGCGGCGATGCGCTGGAATTCCTTCAGCCGCGCCACCCGCGCGCCGATGTCGTCACTGCGATGATATTTGAGAAGCCGCTCACCGAGGCAGATCGCGACCTCGTTTGGATCGAGCGCCCCTTTGACCGGGAACAACCAATTGCCGGCCTCGTCTTTCTTGCCGATGCAAACCGGCTGGTTCGCGGTGCCGTAAAGCTCTTCGCGGACTTGCACTTCGATCAGCGAGCGCTTTTCCTCAACGACAATGATCAGATCAAGACCTTCGGCAAATTCCTTCAACTCGCGCTGACTGAGCGGCCACACGCAAGCGACTTTATAGAGGCGGATGCCGAGCTCATTGCACTTGAGTTCATCGATGCCAAGTTCGTCAAAAGCTTGGCGCACATCGAGATAGCTCTTGCCGGTAGTGATGATTCCGATTTTTGGATTGCGCCCGCCGGAGGTGATGGTGCGATTGAGCTTGTTGGCGCGCACGAAGGCGAGCATGGCGTCGCGCTTGTAGTCGTGCAGGCGGGCCTCCTGCGCCAGGATCTGATCGTGCAGCCGGATATTGAGGCCGCCATCGGGCATGCGGAAATCGTCGGGGGTGACGATGTTGATCCGCTCCGGGCTCGCGTCGATCGCCGCCGTCGATTCGATCGTCTCGTGCATGGTCTTGAGCGCGGTCCAGGCGCCGGTGTAGCGCGACATCGCCCAGCCGTAGAGGCCGTAATCGAGGACTTCCTGGACTCCCGCCGGATTGAGGACGGGAATCATCACGTCGATGAAGTGATATTCCGACTGGTGGGCGGTCGTCGAAGATTCCGCAGTATGATCGTCGCCCATCAAAGCCAGCACGCCGCCGCGCTTTGCCGAGCCGGCGAGATTGGCGTGGCGGAACACGTCGCCGGTGCGGTCGACGCCGGGGCCCTTGCCGTACCACATGGCGAAAACGCCGTCGTACTTGCCCTCGCCGCGTAACTGGGCTTGTTGCGAACCCCACACTGCGGTGGCCGCCAAATCTTCGTTGATGCCGCCCTGAAAGCGGACGTTGCTTTTCTCGAGAAAGCGCTTGGCGCGCAGAAATTGGCTGTCGAGATTGCCCAGCGGGGAACCGCGGTAACCGGTCACAAAACCCGCGGTATTGAGGCCATTGCGGCGGTCGAGCTCCTTCTGCATCAGGCAGAGCCGCACCAGAGCTTGGAAACCAGTCACGAAGATGTGGCGCTGGCCGAGATCGTATTTATCGTCCAGTGTGACGTCGCGCAGCGCCATTAGGCACCCTCCAGGGGCCAGTCTGCCCTCCTGCGCCCGATATTTCCAGACGGGAGTTCCCTATGCAGCGAAATATAGGACGCGCCGGTGGCGGAACAACCTTCCGGACGACGTGGCGGTGATCGCCGCGCGGCGCGCTCTTTGAGCGCGGGGCGAAATGGCTAGGCTGCCCGAATCCGCGGCTGCAAGCGCCGCAGCAGCGGCGGGATTTCGGCGGCCGGCACTGCCTTGCTGAACAGAAATCCCTGTACCTGCATGCATCCTTCGGCGCGCAGGATCTCAAGCTGCTCCTCGGTCTCGACCCCCTCCGCGGTGGTGGTCATGCCCAGGCTGGAACCGAGCCGCATGATCGCGCGGATAATGGCCATGCAATCATTGTCCTTGCCCAGTTCGCGGATGAAGGAGCGGTCAATTTTGATTTTGTCGAACGGGAAGCTGCGCAAGTAGCTCAATGACGAGTAACCTGTACCGAAATCGTCCATACAGATCCGCACGCCAAGATCGCGGAATTGATGCAGTGCGTCGAGCACGGTGCGGTCCGCCTGCAGCAAGACGCTTTCGGTGATTTCCAATTCCAGCCGCGATGCCGCAAGCCCGGACTGACCGAGCGCGGAAACGACCGACAGGGCCAGCATCGGATTGCGGAACTGCACCGGCCAAAGGTTCACGGCGATGGTGGTTTTGGCCGGCCAATTGACGGCGTCACGGCAAGCTTGTTTGAGAACCCAATCTCCGAGCGGCACGATCAAGCCGATTTCCTCGGCAACGGGGATAAACTCATCGGGAAAAACCAGCCCGCGCTCCGGATGCTTCCAGCGCAGCAGCGCCTCGAATCCGCAGACTTCGCCGCGGGCGAGGTCGATGAGGGGTTGATAATTGAGTTCGAATTCGTCGCCCTGAAGCGCCTTGCGCAGGTCGAGCTCGAGTTTGCGGCGCTCCTGCATCTGCGCGTCCATCTCCGGCTGGAAGAAATGGTAGGTACCGCGTCCATCGGACTTGGCGCGGTAAAGCGCCATGTCGGCGTTGCGCAGGAGCTGATCGGGCGCGCTGCCGTCGGCCGGCGCCATCGCGATGCCGATGCTGGTGCCGACGATCAGCTGGTGTCCCTGCACGTCGAAGGGCTCGACCAGCTCGGCGATGATCTTGTCGGCAAGCTCGCTGGCGCCGGCCGGCGTGGCATGCCGTTGCACGATTGCAAATTCGTCGCCGCCCAGACGCGCCACTGTGTCGCTGCCGGACACCACTCGCTGTAGCCGTTCGGTGACCGCGCACAGCAGCGCATCGCCGACCGAGTGACCCAGAGAATCGTTGACGCTCTTGAACCGGTCGAGGTCGAGAAACATCGCCGCAATGCGATCGCCCCGGCCGAGTGCCTTTTCCATCTTGTCCTGGAACAGGATGCGATTGGGCAGGTTGGTGAGCGCGTCATGCCGGGCCATATGGATGATCTTGGCCTCGGCCTGGCGGCGTTCGGTGACGTCTTCGTAGGTCGCGACCCAGCGACCGTCCGCAGTGGGGCAATACAGACAGGCGACGACGCGGCCATTGTTCAGCTCGTAAAGATGCGGCTTGGCGGTCCGTTCCCTCAAAAACTCGGCCTGCTCGGCCAAGAGCTGGTCGACGTTCTTGCCGGTGTGATTATGGACGCCGATGCTGATCGCCAGCACATCCTTGTAGCTGGTGCCGGGTTTGATCTGATCGGGCGGAAGCTTGAAAATCTCCAGGAAGCGCCGGTTGAAAACTTCGAGCCTGTTCTGCGCATCGTAAAGGCAGAGGCCTTGCGACATGTTTTCCAAGGCGGCGTCGAGCAGCAGGTTGGACTGGCGCAGCGACCATTCCTGCTGCTTGAGCCGGCTGACGTCGCCGCACAGCACGATGAAGCCGCCGTCGCTGGTCGGA
>DASXJB010000283.1:0-6066 GCA_036497645.1 Xanthobacteraceae bacterium | reverse complement strand
CCGGAAGGCCTTTAATCGATCGGCCGCCATGCTGGCAGGGGCACTTGCAGGCTCGGTCCGATCGAAGAAGCAAAAGCTCCCGGCGTTCGCGGGATTTCCGTTTTCATAACTAAGCTTGTTCATTGTGCGATGTCTGCAAATGGCCCAAAGCAGACATCCTGATCGCGTGGGCGAATGTCCGCTTTCGGGGCAACACAAATGGTGTTGAAGGAATCTTCGAGCATTCCGATGTGGTTCGACTGGTGCAAGTACTGCGGGATATAGAACCGAGGATCGCAGCCTAAACAGCGAGGGCAGCTATAAAAGCCGAACATGCAGGCTTCGCCCGGGCCACGCTTGCTTCCCGAGTGACACACACACATGGATGTGCACACCGGGCGGGGTCATGTTCCGGCGTGGGCTGCCGCGCCTGCAACGCGTCCTGACGCGGCGCACCCGGCAACGGCGCCGCTTGGCGGTCCCGCCTGAACCTCCAAAACTCACAGCACCCCGCTTGTATACCCGAAAGTATACCCCAAGCGTTTATTGCACCCTTTGAGGTCATTTTTTTGGTGCTAAGTATTTGATTTTAATGGTGCCGCGGAGAGGATTCGAACCTCCGACCCACGCATTACGAATGCGTTGCTCTACCGCCTGAGCTACCGCGGCGTTCACGACTTCGGGCTGCTCGGTATCAGAAATGCTGGCAGATTGCCACCCGTCTGCACAATCCAAGTGTTTCGTGTCTGCTTGCAATATTGCGAAAACAGACAGGTTCCGAGCTCAGCGGAGCCTCGAGCCGCCAACAGCCGCGCCGGGCGCCACGGTCAGCGCCAGCGGTCGATCTGCCGTCGGCGAGTCGATGTGACTCATCGGCAGGACGACCACTTTGCTCCCAATTCTTGTGCGATCGTAGAGATCGATCACATCGTCGTTCAGCATGCGGATACAGCCGCTCGACACCTGCTTGCCGATCGTTGCCGGCGCGTTGGTGCCGTGAATGCGATAGACGGTACCGGCGAGATACATCGCGCGCGCGCCGAGCGGATTGCCCGGGCCACCGGCCATGAAGCGTGGCAGATAGGGCTGCCGGTGCAGCATGTCCGCGGGCGGAATCCAGTCCGGCCACTCCGTTTTCCGTTCAATCGCCTTAACGCCCGACCAGGTGAAGCCTTCTCGTCCGATTCCGACGCCATAGCGGATCGCGTGGCCGCCGCCGAGGATGAAATAAAGATACGTGTTTGGCGTATCGATTATGACGGTCCCCGGTGGCTCCGCCGAACGATACTCGACGACCTGACGATGCAATCGTGCCGGAATTGTCGATGTCGCATCACTCATGGAGTCTGGTGCGGCCCGGTGCGAAGCGAAGGCACCGTCACTTCGCGTGTTCATCGCAATCGTTTGCGAGTGTGCCGCGCCGGTCCATGTCGTGGCCGCGACGATTAGTAATATCACTCCAAGCGCACGAACCGTGGAGGCGCCTTGCAGCAGCGGCCGCGGTCCTTTTCGCGACGCCGAAAAAGCCGCTTGCGGCACTGCCGCTTTTTGCCAGCAACGCCAGGCGGTCGGCTCGATTTGCAGGCGAGTTCCTAAATCGGCGTTGACCCAAACGCCGGCATTGGTCCGCCTGCACGGAAACAAAGACCTCACTACTCTGTGTTGGTCGACGAGGCGGAGTTCAAGATCCTGATTATTGGGCGCCGTCGAGATCGGATGCCAGTGAGCGAGGTGACGACGCAGAAGATATTTACGTATGTTCCCAACCGCCGTTTCGAAAAAGCTGCCGGGCTTTGCTAGCGCGGGTCGGCTGACCGGTTGCTCATTATTGCGCATGGCAAATCTCCGATTTGAAAGCTCACCTGAGCAAGCCGGGCTTCAATCATCCGAGCGCGACCGTTCCGAACTCGTGAGCGCGCGCCATGCACCGCGTGCTGAAATTGCCTTTCGACACCAGGCGGCTGAACGCCAGCTCGCAGCTAAATGGAATTTTTTCGATACGGCGTTCGGCCTGTGGTTGTTTACTCTGGCCGCTGTCGCTGCGGATCGGATTCGATTGTCCGGGCACAGCGCTCCAGCGTTGCTCGAACGAAACTTGCGGCAGCCGGTCAGTCTTGTGCGTGCGATCGGGAATCTGCGCGGTCAACTCTGCCCGGACAATGTTCAGCTTCGCCAGAACATCTCCTCCGGCGGAAGCCGGCCAATACGCCAACAACAACGCAACGATACCGCTGAGAACCGTGCAGCTGATGGCACTTAATATCGTTTTGCAAAACTGTATTCGCGAGGCTGCACCGACGTTATCGCCGGGCTCCCCGGCTCGCTGAGCTTGTCTGCTGCTGAGCATGACACCCGCTCCCCCTTAGGCGTGATAACCTGCTGGTAACGATGAAGCGGGGGCGCGAGAATTTAGATATTCCGCTTAAGGAGAAGCACTTAGGGGAATCGATAACGGCGCCGCTGTTCGACGGCACCGTCATTCAGAACCGTTTTCTTGTTTTCAATTTAAGGGCTTAGCGCCTGAAAAATTTGATGGCTCAGAAAATGAGCGATGCAGCGCGGCGGACCGTTCAGGAAATGCAATAGCTGGTAGTTGCCGATCGCATAACAGGTAAAGCAATCGATTTTTGACTTCGATCAATGCCGGCAGCTTGGCCGCCCGCTTTCTTGCATGCGGTGCAAGAAGAGGAATTGAACCATGAAAACGGGGCTTATTGTTTTAGGTGCATTGGTTGCTGCGCTGGCGGGTCCTGGTGCATCCGCTCAGCAGGTGTTGAACCTGTCCGGTCAATTTCGATGCGTGCAGAACTGCTTAGGACCGGGGCCGACATACGTGACGCAAAACGGCTGGGACCTCAATATTGTCAACGAAGTTGGCCAGCCATCGCGCGCCTGGATCGACTGGCCGGGTCACATCTGGAGCCAAAGCTGGAACGAGGGCGCGGTCTATTCGCCGGATGGGATGGTTATTCAGTTCGACCGCGGTAGCGTTTGGGTGCGCAACCTTGAACCGCCGCCCCCCGCCCGCGTCAGGGGCTAATGTGCGGCGCCTCAGGGTGACGGATTTACATGCTACTGCGAGTCGGCTTCGGCGCGTAGCTTGAAGCGCTGGATCTTTCCGGTCGCCGTCTTCGGCAGTTCGCGGCGGAACTCGATCCAGCGCGGATATTTAAAGACTGCGAGCTTCTGCCGGCATTCGTCCTGCAGCTTTTGCGCCAAGGCGTCGCTCGCCTCGTCGGGCGATTTGAGCACCACGAACGCCTTCGGCTTGATCAGCTTGTCGGTATCCGGCCAGCCGACCACGGCCGCTTCGAGCACGTCGGGATGGCTTTGCAGCACGCCCTCGACCTCGAACGGCGAGACATACATGCCGGAGACTTTGAGCATGTCGTCGCGCCGGCCGCAGTAGACGAAATAGCCGTTCTCGTCCTCGACATATTTATCGCCGGAGCGCGTCCACTCGCCGAGGAAGGTGGCGCGCGATTGCGCGCGATTATTCCAGTACATCATCGCGCTGGTCGGGCCGCGCACCTGCAGCTCGCCCATCTCGCCGGGCGTCTCGATCACTTGGCCGTCGTCGTCGATGAGCCGGATGTCATAGCCCGGCACCGGCTTGCCGCTGGTGCCGTATTTGACGTCGCCTGGGCGGTTGGACAGAAAAATGTGCAGCATCTCGGTCGAGCCGAGGCCGTCGAGAATGTCGATGCCATAGCGTTCGCTCCAGCGCCGGCCGATGTCGGGTGGCAGTGCTTCGCCGGCGGAGACGCAGCGGCGGATTTTCACTTCCCCACGCCCCGGTGCGGCCGAGCTCGCCAGGAACCCCGCATAAAAAGTCGGCACGGCGTAGAAGATCGTCACCTGATGTTGCTTGAGGAGATCGGCGACCAGATCCGGCGTCGGCCGCGCCGGCAGCAGCACGGTCGTTGCCCCCGCCGACATCGGAAAGGTCAGCGCATTGCCGAGCCCGTAGGCGAAGAACAATTTCGCTACCGAATAGCAGATGTCGTTCTCGGTAATGCCGAGGATTGGCCGGGCGTAAAGTTCATCGGTGAGCGCAAGATCGGCGTGGGTGTGCACGGCGCCTTTCGGCCGGCCGGTTGAGCCGGAAGTGTAGAGCCAAAAACACATGTCGTCGGACGCAGTCGACGCCGTGACCGGTTTGTTGTCGACCGCCGCAAGCAGATCGGCGAAGTGATGGTGCCCATGCGCCGCGGCGCCCGACACAATGACATGCTCTAGACTGTTGGACGCCAGACTCTTGGACGCCGCAATCGCGGGCCTGAATTTCGGCAACAGCTCCTCGGACACGACTAGCAGGCGGGCGCGGCTATCCTCGAGCATGAAGCGGTAATCATCCTCGGTCATCAGCGTGTTGACCGGAACGGCGACCACCCCCGCCTTGATGGCGCCGAGAAACGCGGTCGGCCAATCGATAGTGTCGAGCAGGCAAATGAGGACGCGTTCTTCGGTGCGCACGCCAAGCCCGCGCAGCACGTGGCCGAAGCGCTCGACACGATCGGCGAGATCGGCATAGCTGTATTTGCCGCGATGATCGATGAAAGCGATCCTGTCGGCGCGGCCGGCATCGAGATTGCGCTTTAGAATATCGGCGGCGAAATTGTAATCGCGCGGCGCGGTGGCCGTGCCTGGTGCCTCGGTTTTTGGCTGCGCGCTCGACTGAACGGGATTCATCCCTCTTGCTTCCCTCTTGCTTCCTTGTCGTTTCCTGGCGCGACAATCCCGGCCGGCGCTGAGCAGCTGATCTTTGCGTCCATTATGCCGATGGTGCAATGGGCTGCAATCCGTTAAAGCATGATCCCGAAAAGTGGGTACCGGTTTTCGGAAAAGATCATGCTTGAGAAATTATCCATCGGAGAAATTGACGACCTTGGAGCCTGCCCATGATTTTCAGCCGTGATCGCATTCTGACTACCCATGTCGGCAGCCTGCCGCGCAGCGAAAGCCTAAGCGATCTTCTGATCCAGCGCGAAGCCGGCGAGCGTTATGACAGCGCGCAGTTCGAAGCGGAGATGGAAAAGGCGATCCGGCATGTGGTGAATAAACAAAAAGACGCCGGCATCGACATCGGCAACGACGGCGAGCAGCAGCGCGTCGGCTTTCAAACTTACGTGCCGCAGCGCATGGCGGGCTTTGCCGGCGAATCCAAGCGGCGGCGCGGCCGCGAGTTTGAGGAGTTTCCCGATCTGGTGCGCTATCTCACCCACCGTTTTCCGCATGTCAGTAAACAGCAGAACGCGCCGGAGGCGCGCGCCGAGCTGCATTATCACGACACGTCTGCAATTGCGGCGGAGCTCGTGCGTTTTAAGCGCATCGCCGGCGAGGGCCGCACCTTCGTTGAAATGTTCATGACCGCGCCGTCGCCAGGTATCATCGCCTCGACCATGCTCAATGCGTATTACCCCTCGCAAGAGGATTATCTCGCCGCGATTGCGCGGGAGATGAAGAACGAATATCGCGCCATCGCTGACGCCGGGCTCATTCTGCAGATCGACGCGCCCGATCTCGCCATGGATCGCACCATGTTCTACCGCGATCAGAGCGACGCCGAATTCGCTAAAACGTGCGAGCTGCATGTGGCGATGATCAACCGCGGCATCGAAGGCATTCCGCGCGAGCGGGTGCGGCTGCATGTCTGCTACGGCAATTGGGAAGGCCCGCACATTCACGACATCGCGCTGGAAAAGATCCTGCCGGCGCTGTACCAGGCCAGGGTCGGCGCGCTGTCGATCGAATTCTCCAATCCGCGCCACGCCCACGAATATGCCGCGCTCAAACGCGCGCCGTTGCCGAAGGACATGATCCTTATTCCCGGCGTGGTCGAGACCACCTCGAATTTCGTCGAACATCCCGAAGTGGTGGCGCGTCGCATCGAGGAAGCCGTCGCCGCGGTCGGCGACCGCGAGCGCGTCATTGCTTCGACCGATTGCGGCTTCGGCACGTTCACGCGGCGCGAATGGGTGATCGAGCCGGTGGTCTGGCTCAAGCTCAAATCGATCCGCGACGGTGCCGATATTGCCTCGGCACGGCTTTGGGGTAAGAAAAGCGCCGCGTGAGATCATGGCGAGA
>DASXJB010000282.1:0-19204 GCA_036497645.1 Xanthobacteraceae bacterium | reverse complement strand
TTGCCGTCTTTGTCGAGGTTGGACAGCACGTAGATTTCCGGATGCGCCTTGTAGCCGTGGTACTGGCTGAGGACGTGGACTTGCACCTCGCCGAAATTGCGCGCGAAGGCGACTTGCATCGCCGGCGGTAGAGCGACGTCGGGGAACAAGATCAGTTCGTAGTCGAGAAAGGCTTCATAGACTTTGGCGAACATCGCCGGCGACACCGCTTGCTCAAGCGTGATGCCGGCGATCTCGCAGCCGAGCACGGGGTGCAGCGGCGTGACCTGGAACGGCCAATCGCGGGCCGTGCGTTGCGATTTAAGCTGGGTTTGAGCCATGGCACCCCCCGGCAGGTTCGGTGTAGCAGAGACTATGCCAGCGCCAACATACGCCTCATAGTCCGCCGGCACACGCCCGCGGTGCACGGTCAGCAACCACCTCGCGAGGAAGTCTCTGACCTTGAGGTCGCATCGATTCGGCCTGATTTCTCGGGGCCACGATCAGGCGTTCCGGTCTTCCCGTCTGCAAACCTAAGGTCATCGCTGAACAGGGGAGGGCGTCATCTGGGATAAAGGCCGACGTTATCTGGGTTTAAGGCAAAATTCCCTGTTCTCGAAAATAACTTCTCTGTTTTCGCTCCAAAAATTCCCTGTTCGATTATTCAGGGAACCGCGTCGAAAGTGCCCAAAACGTCGGCTTATTTGAGCATAACCAACGCCGCAACTGGCCACCTTTTATAAATTTCCCTGTATTTTTCCCTGTTAGCAGGGAATTAAAGGCGGAGACTGGTTCGCTATGGACTGCGTCGTCAGCCAAGTCCATCCCCGGCGGTCAATCCCGGCGCAATCGGCGAACGACGGTCAACGCCCGCGCCTTACGTCAGTCCCTGCATAAAGCTTCGCAGCGCATCGGCATCAAATGGCTTGCGCAAGATCGGCAGGCTGGGAGGCGCCGCTTGCGCGGCATCGCTATAGCCGGTCGTCAGAATCACCGGTAAATGCGGGTACCGTGCCTGGACTTCGCTGGCGAGACCGACGCCATCGATTGTGCCCGGCATGACGATGTCACTGAAAACAAGATCGATCTTGGTGCCGTCTGCCAGCAAGCGCAATGCCGCTTCGGCCGAATCGCAATACGCCGTGTCATAGCCGAGATGCTCGAACAGCGAGGACGTTACTTCGGCGACCTCGGCACTGTCGTCGACAATCAGAACCATCGGCCGCGGGGCACGCGCGGTCTCGGAGATCTTCGGCGCATCGATTGCGACGCCCGCATATGACGGCAGGTAGATTGTAATCGCAGTTCCGAGCCCCACCTTGCTTTCCGCCCGCACGGTTCCTCCCGACTGGTGCGCAAAGCCGTAAACCTGCGATAGGCCGAGGCCGGTCCCCTTGCCGACCTCCTTTGTGGTGAAAAACGGGTCGAAAATCTTGGAGAGAAGATCCGGCGGAATCCCTGTCCCGGAGTCGCCAAACTCGATTGCGACGAAATCGCCGTTCTGCCCATCCTGACCGGAGCTGTTATTCACGGTTACATTCTCCGCGGTCAGCGCGAAGACGCCGCCATTCGGCATCGCATCTCGGGCATTTACCGCGATGTTGACGATTGCCAATTCCAGCTCGGCCAGATCGACCTTAACCGGCCAGAGATTCGGGTTGATCGCCTCCTTGTAGACGATGTTGCCGCGCAATGAGCTTTCAATCATCGGGCGCAGATTTCTGATGCTTGCATTTAGGTCGACCACGGTCGGGCTGAGATGCTGGCGCCGCGAAAATGTAAGCAGTTGGCGCGTCAGCGTTTCACCGCGTTTGGCAGCACTCTGCAATGCTTCGATCGCGCGGGGCAGTTTCGGATCAAGCAGGCGCTTAAACAATTGCGCGCTGCCGCCGATTATCATCAAGAGATTGTTGAAATCGTGCGCGATGCCGCCCGTCAATTTCCCGATCGCCTCCATTTTTTGCGCCATAGCAAGCTGTTCACGCGCTTCAACCAGCTTCTCCTGTGTGTTGCGCCGCTCGGTTGCGTCGCGGATGACGCTGGCAAAGCCGAGAAGATTGGAGTTGTCGTCGCGGATCGCGGTGAGCACCCCAGTCACGAAGAAGGGCGTGCCATTTTTCCTGATCCGCCAGCCCTCCATTTCGTGTCTGCCTTTTTGAACGGCCAACTCCAATGCGCGATTCGGTACGCCGGCGCGCCGCTCGTCAGGCCGATAAAAGATGCTGAAATGTTTGCCGACGATTTCCTGCGTCGCATAACCGATTATTTGCTGGGCGGTACTGTTCCAGCTGGCCACGTGACCCGACGAATCAAGGACAAAAATTGCGTAATCAGGTACGCTCTCGAGAAAGATTTGAAACCGGCGTTTGGTGCTTTTGAGCACCGTTTGCGTTTGTTCAAAATCGAGCTTTGCGCGGCTCAGCTCGGACAATAGATAGTTCTGTCTATCATTGTACACTGCGACGACGGTGCTTAAAAACAGAGGCGCGATTGATATGCTGATTGCGAGTGCTAACAGCAGCAAAAGCGAAATCGAGCTAGACGCCGCGCCGTTGGCGTCGACAAAGCCCCATGCAGCAAGTCCGCAGAAAATCAATGCGGCTGTCGCAGCAGCCCGCTGATTGCCGCGCAGGCAAGCCCACATCAATGGCAGCAAAATAAGAAAGCCGCAGACGCTTTGGTAGGGCAGTAAAACCTTTAGAGACTCGATCGTCACAGGAAGAAAGGCAATGGCGCCCACGGTGGCCGCAGCGAGAATAATGCCGGCTGTCTCCGCCAGATCCAATTTGGCGCTTGCCCGCAACGGTGTTGTCGCCCAGAGCACAATTACCGGAGCAATAATCACGCTTCCCACAGCATCCGTCAGCCACCAGATCGCCGTGGTGACCGCCAGAGCATTGAAATCGAGCTCGGTGTTGAAAAGTTGCCCTGATATGGCGCCGGCGGTACTGAGCATCGCCGTTGGTACAAAGGCGATGAGCACAAAACGTGCGATCCCCAGCGGCGTGAAAAAAGTCTTGGTCCCGTAGGACCAATAATTGATGACTCTTGCTCCAGCCAGTGCCGCAAGCGTGGTGCCGATCGCGATCGCCGGGCCCTGCGCGGTCAGCACCCCAGTTGTTATCACGGTCGCGGAAAATGATCCTATGAGGACCGCAGGCCAAATGCGATAGCCGCGCAGAAGGATGATGGCGAGCGCCATTCCGGTTGGTGGCCATAGCGGCGTTTGGACCGCCGCTGGAACTAATAGCGACGTCCTGGCGACGCCAATGTAGACGATGGCGACGATCGCAATTTCCAGGCCATAAATAATCGCGCGCAAATATGCCTGAGGAGCGGCCGATTTGGGTCCGCTGTTTCCTGCTGTGGGCATGGAACCTCGCGCAGAGGAAATCGATGAACGCTCCAGATTAGAGGAGGGATCCTATCGAGTTTCAACCGAATCAATGGAGGAATCGATAGCCGAATTATGGCAGGAAGACATCATATCCACCTTTTATTCGCCACTTAGCGGTATGGCGAACCCCGATTTAGGGGAATCCCAGCAGCAGTGCAGGTCAATAAGATCTTCAGCGGATTGCTGCCGGCTCTTTGTGGACGGCGTGAGCGTATTGATCATGAGTGACTCAAAATCTGAGATTCGCGACAACATGCAGATCGAGTGGGATGTCGCAATCGCGATGGACGATGGCATCGTTCTGCGTGCCGACGTGTTCCGACCAGTTGGACAGGCAAAGCATCCGGTCATCCTTAGTTACGGTCCGTATGCCAAGGGGCTGTCGTTTCAAGAAGGCTACAAAGGCAATTGGGCTCGCTTGGTCGAAGCGGCGCCCGAAGTGCTCGTCGGCTCGACCAACAAATATCAGAACTGGGAATTGGTCGACCCTGAGAGATGGGTTCCGGATGGCTATGCCTGCGTACGCATTGACTCACGTGGTGCCGGACGCTCGCTCGGCATGCTCGACGTGTGGTCCCCGCGGGAGACGTTAGACCTGTACCAGTGCGTCGAATGGGCCGGCACGCAATCCTGGAGCAATGGAAAGGTCGGGATCAACGGCATTTCCTATTACGCGATGAATCAATGGACGGTGGGCGCGCTACGCCCGCCACACCTTGCCGCATTGTGCATCTGGGAAGGCTCATCCGATTATTATCGCGAACTGTGCCGGCACGGCGGCATCCTCAGTGATTTCTTCCGCAGCTGGTTCCCGCGCCAGGTGGTCAGTATGCAACACGGTATAGGTGGTCGCGGTCCCAAAAGCGCTGTGACGGGAGAACTAGTCGCTGGCCTGGATACGCTTGCTGATTCCGAGCTCGTGGCAAATCGAGCCGACTCACCTGGCGAAGCCGAACGGCGCAAGCTTTACGACGAATATTACGCGGCGCGCACCGCCGATTTTTCCCAAATTACGGCACCACTGCTGTCGGCCGCCAATTGGGGCGGCATGGGATTGCACACACGCGGCAATTTCGAAGGATACTTGGCAGCCGGCTCCGAGCAGAAGTGGCTTGAGGCGCACGGCGATACTCACTTCACACATTTCTACAGCAAATATGGCGAAGCGCTGCAGAGGCGGTTTTTCGGCTACTTCCTCAAAGGTGAAGATACCGGTTGGGACAAACAGCCGCGCGTCGCGCTGAATATTCGCCATCCGAACGAGAAATTCGTGCTTCGCGACGAAAACGAATGGCCGCTGGCTCGCACGCGATGGACGAAATACTTCTTGCATCCAGACGGATTGCGCCTCACGCCAGAGCCGTCGCCAAAATCCATGACATTGGCCTATGAGACCGCCGGTGACGGCCTGACCTTTCGCACCCCGCCGATGGCAAGGAGCGTCGAAATCACCGGCCCGGTTGCCGTGAAACTGTGGCTGTCGTCGCAGAGCGCAGACGCCGACGTGTTCCTGGCTTTGCGTTTGTTTGGTCCGGACGGGAAAGAAATTACCTTCATTGGCTCCAATGATCCGCGCGTGCCGATCGGGCTCGGTTGGCTGCGTGCCTCGCATCGCAAACTCGACGCTAAGAAATCGCTACCGTATCGGCCTTGGCACACGCACGACGAGGAATGGTCACTGCAGCCGGGGCAGGCCGTGGAACTCGATGTTGAAATCTGGCCAACCTCAATCGTTGTCTCGCCGGGCTACCAGCTCGCGCTCAGCATCAGGGGCAGAGACTACGAGGTCGATGGCAAGGACATTGCGTTGCCCAATGCGGCCTATCCGATGAAAGGTGTTGGGCCGTTTCTTCACATTGATCCGAACGATCGGCCGCCAGGTCTTTTCGCGACCCAAAATACGCTGCACTTTTCAAAGGATCAGCGGCCGTATTTATTATTGCCAATCATTCCGGAGCGGAAAAACTCAACTGGAATGAGCGATACCGGGGAGGAGTGAGTGAAAACGGGGGTCATGGTCTCGGTAGTGGCAGCGCTGTGTTTAGCGTCAATGCTCGCTACAGCTGCCGCGCAACAATATCCGAGCCGCAACGTCACTATTATCGTGCCTTATCCGGCGGGCGGCCCGACCGACGAGACCGCTCGAATGGTTGCGCAATCGCTTTCGACCCAGCTTAAGCAAAGCTTCATCGTCGAGGACATCGGCGGCGGCGGCGCAATTATCGGTTCAGAAAAAGCGGCGCGCGCGACGCCCGATGGCTACACGCTGCTGATACATAATTTACAGATCACCGCGAATGTTTCCCTCTACGAAAATCTTCCATTTGATACTGTTAAAGCCTTCGTGCCGGTAATGCTCATCAACCGCAACCCCTTGGTGTTGGTCGGCCGCAAGACGCTTGAACCGAGCACGCTTCGCGATCTGGTCGTCCTGATGAAACAACAGACGTTGAAAGTGGCGATTGCCGGATACGGCACGACCGGACATCTTGCCACTAGCCTGTTTGCGCAAGAAGCCAGCGTTTCGCTCGATCAAATTCCATATCGTGGTGCCGCTCCGGCCGTGACGGACCTGTTAGGCGGGCAGGTGGACTTGTTCTTTGCTACTCCGCAGTCGGTCGTGCAGCAAGTCGCCACCGGGGCATTAAAGGCTTATGGCGTTACCTCGAAAGAAAAGCTGCCGGAGTTTCCGACTGCAGACTGTATTCCGCTCATATTCGGACCGAAACTCGATGTGGTGTATTGGCAAGCCATGTTCGCTCCCGCGGGAACGCCGGAGTCGATTATCGGCACGCTCAATAAGGCGTTGCAAAACGCGGTGTCCGATCCAGCCCTTGTCAATATCTGGGCGTCGCAGGAGGTGTCGGTCTTCCCGTCAGACCAGCGTTCTCCCGCGGCGGCAAGTGCGCTATTGAACAGCGAGATCGCGCGCTGGGCGCAGGTCATTCGCGTCAACAATATCCGCATTCAACAATAAAATGACGGCAAGGTCCTGGATTAGCTATCGTGAAAGCGCGGCTGGTCAAAGGGGTAGCTCGCATGATCCGTTTTGTTGCCTTCGTCGTCGCCATTCTTGCCGCTGTTTCGGCACAGGCCGATGAACGTTTCATCACGCTCAGTTCAACCACTTCGACTCAGGATTCGGGATTGTTCAGCCACATCCTGCCGATCTTCACCGCGGCGACCGGCATTACCGTGCACGTCGTCGCGGTCGGAACCGGGCAGGCGCTCGCCATTGGCGCTCGTGGCGACGCCGACGCGCTATTGGTTCACGATCGCGTTGGAGAAGACAAGTTCGTGGCCGACGGCTTCGGCGTCGACCGCCGCGATGTCATGTACAACGACTTCGTGATCGTTGGACCGGGCAGCGATCCGGCGCACATCCGCGGCTTAAAGGACGCCCGCGCGGCATTAAAGCAAATTGCCCAGGCCGCGGCGCCGTTTGCGAGCCGCGGCGATGACAGCGGCACCAACCGAATGGAGCTTCGGCTGTGGAAATCGGCCGGCGTCCAACCCGATCCGCACGCCGGTTATCGCGATCTCGGCCAAGGCATGGGCGCGACGCTAAACATCGCAGCCGCGATGAACGCCTACACGCTGACCGATCGCGCCACCTGGGCCAATTTCAAGAACCGGCAAGGCTTGGAGATACTGACCGAGGGCGATCCGGCGCTGTTCAATCCCTATGGCAGCATACTGGTCAATCCGGCGAAGTGGCCGCAGGTCAAATACAGCGATGCCAAGATTTGGCACGAATGGCTGACTTCGAAAGCCGGCCTCGACGCAATTACGTCTTATCGGATCAACGGCGAGCAATTGTTTTTCCCGCCGCGCAAGGCGACGACCAATTAGCGTTGCGCCAAAGCGCGGCCAAAAAATAGGCTCACGGCGCTGACTGTCATCGACAACAGAATGAGAATCATGCCGAGCGCGAGCGCGAGGCTGAGATCGCCTTTGCTGGTCTCAAGGGCGATCGTGGTGGTCATCGTGCGCGTGTAGCCGCGGATATTGCCGCCGACAATGATGATTGCGCCGACTTCGGCGATGGCGCGACCAAAGGCGGCAAGAAAAGCGGTCAGCAATCCATCGCGGCCGATATTCATCAACGGCCATATTGTCCGCAGACGCGAGGCCCCGTCGACCAGAAGCGCCTCGCCGTAGGCATGCCAGTGTCCCACCGCGGGCCGATGAACGAGCGCAATGACGATCGGCAAGCCAAGGATGCATTGGGCAAGGACCATCGCCGAAGGTGTAAACAGAATGCCGAATGAGCCGAGCGGCCCCGACCGCGACAACAGCAAATAAACCGCGAGGCCGACGACTACAGGGGGTAAGCCGAGGAGTGCGTTGACAATAATGATCAGGGCGCCGCGTCCGGGAAAGCGGTAAACCGCCAGCGCGGTGCCGAGCGGGGCGCCGATGGCAAAGGCGCAGGCGCTCGCAGTCAGGCTGACCGCCAGCGACAATAAAACAATGCCGCGCAATTCGGCGTCGAAGCTGCCGATCAATGTAAAGGCGGTGTGGAATGCTGCTACGAAATCGTTCATGCCGGGCGTTTATTAGCACCGGATAATGAGCGACTCCATGAAGCGCGGCGCTCGTGCCATTCCTCTCAATGTGACTATTTGCTATATAGCCGGAAGCTATATCGGAGAGGGAGCACGCCATGAAGGCTTTTCTTACTGCTTGCGTTGCTGCCGTCGTCCTTGCCGCAATCGGGCTGATTGTTCTCAATCATGTGCAAGAACCTGTCGACGAGGCGTTCGCGACCCCCTATGCGCGCGTCTGACAGGTTATAGAGCAGAATGAGATTTGATCGCCTGTGATGCCCGTTCATCGCGGGCACTATGCTTCCAGGTCAGAGCTGAGAATAAAAACGTGGATGGCCGGACCGGGTCCGGCCATCATCGGCTATTCAGCCGGCACGGCGCGAGCGGGCTTGTTTTCGCGCTCCATCTCTCTGGACAGCCACAGACTGTGGTGCTCCTTGGCCCAATTGACGTCCACGGTGCCTTCGCCCATCGCCTCGAAGGCGCCTTCCATGCCGATGGTGCCGATATAGATGTGGCCCAGCATAAAGGCGATGAATAAGGCGGCCGTCACGGCATGGATCATTTCCGCCCGCTGCATTGTGTCGATTGTGGTGCCGTAGAACGGGAACATCAGCATGTAGCCCGTGATCGCCACGAGCACGCCGCCGAGGACGACCACCCAATAGACCACCTTTTGGCCCGCATTGAAGCGGTCGGCCGCGGGATGCTTGTCGCCAACAATGCCGCCGCCTTCCTTGAGCCATTCGATATCGGTTCGGTTTGGGATATTGCCGGCGAGCCACATCAAGGCAATCAGCACAACGCCGATGGTGAACGGGAGGCTCAAAAAGTTGTGCGCGTATTTTGCCCATTCAGACCACGCCGTGAAATTGTCGGCACCGATGAGCGGAAGCAGCAGCGGCCGTCCGAAGGTAATGTTGAGACCACTAAGCCCCAGGATGATGAAGCAGATCGCAGTCATCCAATGCACGAAGCGCTCGAACCAATTGAAGCGCACGATTTTTCGCCCGGAAAAACCGCTCTCGAGCTTTACCGATCCGCGCACCACATAGAAGATGACGAGCAGGGCGAAAAGACCCAGGATGGCGATAGCGGCAATCCAGCGCAGCGTCACATTGTGAAAATATTGCCAGTCGCGTCCCGCGGGATGCTCAAGGACGTATGACTTGGTATCCGGGATCGTCCCCAGCCCCTGAATGCTCTTGAGCTGATTGAGGAGTTGCTGCTCCTGGACAGCGCTTGCATTCGGATTGACCTGCGCCGACGCCGGCGAACTTGCCGGTCCAATGATCATAAGCAGGAGCCCGAACGCTGCGGCGATCGTGCGGATCCGCGCGAAAAGCCTCGCCATGCCTATCTCCTTAAAACGTGCCGTTTCCATTTTTGTCTAGGCGCACCGGCGCGCTATCCATGTCACTCACGTCGTAATGGTTGCGCCGTAGGCGGTCTGCCAGCCCCAGGCACCCGAGCCATAGCCGCGCCGCGATACGCGCTCCTTGTAGATTTGCGCAATCACCTCGCCGTCGCCGGCAAGCAGCGATTTGGTTGAGCACATCTCGGCGCACAGCGGCAGTTTGCCTTCGGCCAGGCGATCGGCGCCGTATTTCTCGTATTGCGCTTTGCTCCCATCAGGCTCCGGCCCGCCGGCGCAGTAGGTGCACTTATCCATTTTGCCGCGCGAGCCGAAATTCCCGACCTTCGGATATTGCGGCGCGCCGAATGGACATGCGTAGAAGCAATAGCCGCAGCCGATGCACAAGTCCTTGCTGTGCAGCACGACCGCATCGGCCGTGGTGTAGAAGCAGTTGACCGGGCACACCGCCGCGCAGGGCGCATCGGTGCAATGCATGCAGGCCATCGATATCGAACGTTCGCCGGGTTTGCCGTCGTTGAGCGTAACGACGCGGCGGCGATTGATGCCCCAGGGCACTTCGTTCTCGTTCTTGCAGGCGGTGACGCAGGCATTGCACTCGATGCAACGGTCGGCATCGCAAAGAAATTTCATTCGAGCCATGACCCGCTCTCCTTAAGCCGCCGTGATCTGGCACAGAGTGACCTTGGGCTCCTGCATCCCGGTTGCGGGATCGTAGCCATAGGTCGTGATGGTGTTGGCGCTCTCACCAAGCACTATTGGATCGGTGCCCGCCGGGTAGTTGGCGCGCAGATCCTGGCCGCCGAACCAGCCGCCGAAGTGGAACGGCATCCAGGCGACGCCCTTGCCGACGCGTTCGGTGACAAGCGCGGTGACTTTTGCCTTTGATCCGTTCTCGGCGCCGGTCACCCACACGAGCGCCCCGTCCTTGATGCCGCGTTCGGCCGCATCAGCGGGATTGATCTCGATGAACATCGTCTGCTGCAGTTCGGCCAGCCACTTGTTCGACCTGGTTTCCTCGCCGCCGCCTTCGTACTCGACCAAGCGACCCGACGACAGAATGAGCGGGAATTGCTTGGCAAGACCTTTGTCGACGGCTGCCTTCTGTACGGTGAAGCCGATGTTTGGCAGCCGGAACTGCTTGGCGTCGGGCAAGGTCGGGTACTTCGAGACCAGCTCGACACGCGGCGTGTAGATCGGTTCGCGGTGAACCGGGATCGGATCCGGCAGGCCGAAAGCATTCATCCGCGCCTTGGCGTTGCCATAGGGGACGCAGCCGTGGATCAGCGCGACGCGTTGGATGCCGCCTGATAAGTCCGTCGACCATGAGACCGCGTCCGGAGTTGTCGGATTGACTTTGTTGATCACCGCCATCTCGGCGTCGGTCAGGTCTTTGTCCCAACCGAGTTTCTTGAGGACGGCGAGTGTGAACTCCGGATAACCGTCCTTGATCTCTGAACCTTTCGAGTATGAACCTTCAGCAAGCAGATTCACTTTCACGACGGTGCCATCGGCCTGCTTTTCCTCTCGCTCGACCCCAAAGCGGGCGCGGAAACAGCCACCGCCGTCCATTACCGCAAGATTGGTGTTGTAGAGCAGCGGCGTGCCCGGATGCTTGACCTCCGGCGTGCCCCAGCACGGCCAGGGCAAGCCGTAGTAATCGCCCTTGTTCGGACCGGTGGTGGCGCGCTGCGTGAGCATGTCGAAATCGGCCTGGTGCGCCATGTGCGATTTCAGCCGTTCCGGGGATTGACCGCAGTAACCGGTGGAGAAGCTGCCGCGATTCATCTCGCGAAGAATGTCCTCTGCTACCGGCAGATTGTTCTCAACCTTGATGTTCTTGAACATTTGATCGGCGAAACCGCACTTCTTGGCCATCAAGTACATGACCTCGAGATCGTCTCTTGATTCGAAGATCGGCTTGACGATCTGTTCGCCCCATTGCAGCGCGCGGTTGGAGGCAACGCGCGAGCCGCGGCATTCGAACTGGGTCGCCACCGGCAGCAGATACATGTTCTCCTTGCGGCCGGCTTGCACGGCCAGCGAGGCCCATGTCGTGGGGTGTGGGTCGCCGACGACCAAAAGCTCGAGCGCCTTGAGCCCCTTTAATGATTCTGGGATGCGGGTGATGCTATTGCTGGCGTGCCCCTGGATGAACATCGCCTTCACGTTGTCTTTCTGGGCGATTTGATCCTTCGGCAGCAACGTGGCGTCGAACCAACGCGTGAGCGGAATCCCCGGCGTTTCCATGATTTTTTTATCGTCGAAGCGACTGAGCAGATAGTTGTAATCGACCTCCCAGACCCGTGACCAATGTTTCCACGCCCCCTCGACCAGCCCGTAATAGAAAGGCAGCGTCACGATATCGAGACCGACATCGGTGGCGCCCTGCACATTGTCATGGCCGCGGAAGATATTGGCACCAGTGCCGGGCGCGCCGACATTGCCTGTTAGTAACAGCAGCATGCAGCTTGCCCGCACATTCGCGGTGCCGACGGTGTGCTGGGTCTGCCCCATGCACCAGATCAAAGTGGATGGCTTGTTTTTGGCGAACATCTCGGCAACGCGTTTGAGCTGCTCGCCGGGAACGCCGGAGACGCGCTCGACTTCGTCCGGTGTCCATTTTTCCATTTCCTTGCGTGCGTCTGCGTAGCCGTAGACCCGCTGCTGGATGAACTCCTTGTCTTCCCAGCCGTTCTGGATGATGTGCCACATGATCCCGTAGAGCACCGGGATGTCAGTGCCCGGCCGCAGGCGGACATAATCGGTCGCATGGGCGGCGGTGCGGGTCAGGCGCGGATCGATCACGATCACGTTCGCCTTCTGCATCTCGGCGCCTTCGATCAGGTGCTGCAACGAGACCGGATGGGCTTCGGCCGGATTGCCGCCCATGATGATTTGCGTCTTGGCGTTGCGGATGTCGGTATAGCTGTTGGTCATTGCGCCGTAGCCCCAGGTATTGGCTACGCCGGTGACGGTCGTTGAGTGGCAAATGCGGGCCTGATGGTCGGTGTTGTTTGTTCCCCAAAACGCACCCAGTTTGCGGAACAAATAGGCGCCTTCATTGGTCATTTTGGCCGAACCGAGCCAATAGACCGAGTCCGCGCCAGACCTGCCCCGGATCTCCAACAGCTTGTCGCCGATCTCGTTGACGGCCTGGTCCCAATTGATGCGCGTCCATTGGCCATCGACCAGCTTCATCGGATATTTCAGCCGGCGCTCGCCGCTGACGAGTTCGCGCACCGCGGCGCCCTTGGCGCAATGCGAGCCACGATTGATCGGCGAGTCCCAACTCGGCTCCTGACCGATCCACACGCCGTTTAGAACTTCCGCGGTGACAGTGCAGCCGACCGAGCAGTGGGTGCAAACACTTTTACGAATTACCGCACCCGCGCTGAGCGGGCCGGCGGCGGCCGCATCCGCTTTGCGAACAGTCGCGAGAGGCATTGTGCCGAGAGCGGCGAGACCGGCGGCGCCTATTCCCGAACGGCGCAGAAAGGCGCGGCGATCTAGTGCGGTGCTGTGGGCGGCGAGACTTGCGAGAGAGCCGCGGCGCGCTTGACTGTCTGATTTTTTGACGAGCACGTGTGCCTCCCTCACTTCGGGTAATGATTGACGCGATAGAACGCCTTCACGTCTTCGGAGTTGGCGTCGTAGCGGGCCTTGCGCTTTTCATCGTTGGTTCCAGAATCGGCCCGTACTTCGGTGACGAGAGCAACAGGACTTGCCGCTGCGCCGGCACCGACTCCGAGCGCGCGCAGAAGGTCGCGGCGGTCAATTTTAGCTTTGTTGCCCTGTTTCATCGCCAGTCCTCCCTAAGGACGCGCTCATAGCGGCAGCGCAAATGCGTCCGCTTCGATTTCAACGAAAATGCGACCCACCGCAGCGACGCGCTTGTAGAATTTTGCGGCCTCGGCACGTTCGAGATCGATGAAGAAGCGCGCCATCCACGGCGCGATGTGGCTCTCGAATATCGTGCAGTCCGCCTCTTCGGGCGCCGGCAGTTGACCGCTGGCGAGACCGGCCATGACCTCGCACAAGATTCCGGCATGATCCTCAGGCTCGGCGACGCCTTCGGAGCGCGCGATGCCGAAGCGGCTCAAATCCTGACGCAAGCGCGCCAGCGGCCGTTCGTGCAGGAAGCCGCTGACGTAATAAGACGCGTAAGGCAGAAGCTCGCCGCGGCCGACGCCAATGAAGAGATCGAAGAATTCGCGCTCCACGTCGGCCGCGTTTGCGCGTTTGGCAGCTTCGGCCAGTTCATGATGCGCGGCTCCGAGCGCCGTTTCGTCGCTCTGCAACTGTCCCATCTGCTTTAAGAACGCTGCATCAGGTGGATCCCTGAGCAGTCGCGCCAACAACGCGTATTCCTGCGCGCGGCCGCGAGAGACGTCGTCCACGTTCAGTTCAACATAAAGATCCGGCCGCAAGATCGTGCGGGCGATGCCGCTCGCGTTCTCGACCTGAAGAACACGCTCGGCGGGCACCCTGGTCCAGTTCGAAACTGACGGCTGAGAAATTCCAATCCGGCGCGCGAGCTCGGTGACGCCACCGACGGCGCGAATAGCCTCCTGCAGTCCCCGGTCAGCCATGGTTCACATTGTTTTTGCTGATCCCGGCTCGCGCCGCGGGCCGGCGACGTGAACAGGATTTTGGCCGGGCGAAGGCTATCGCTGCGCCAAAGCCGCGGTCAATAGCTTGAGGCTATGGCTGCGCCAGAAATCCCATGGGATTCGACCCTGCGCGTCACCAAAACGTCATCGGAAACGTCGGTCGCAGTGCGGAAAAGCGGACGCAAGAAGGCGATCCGATCCGCTTCTCAGGCTCAGCTTTTGTTGCCTGTCTCGTTTTGCTGCGCTGCGTCATTGCCGGTGTCGCACCCAGATTCTTCACTCTTCGGCGCAGCCTCAAGCGGTCCCGCGGGTAGCGCATTGGTCTTCGCAAGCTGAGATTTTTTTTCGCTCGTCGACACTTCCTTTGTTTGGTCCTCCGGCGCGGCCTCGGGCAACGCCTCGATGACTTTGCCGGCAAGGCGCGCGACTTCTTCGGCACTGATAGGGCCAAAGCCAGACATGGCGGATGGGTCATTGAAGTCCCATCCGTTCTCCACCAGTCCGACGAAATTCTTGATCGCTGGATCGGAGGTCCAGGCGCGTCGAAGTGCCGCACGGGTCAACTCAGGCGGGACGTCTCGGCGCAGGAAGGCGGCGATGTTGGTGTCGGCGCCGATCGAGTCGAGCGATGGCAGCTGCGCAGGATCGAATGGCTGATTGTCCTGCGTTTCGCCGTCTTTTCCCGTCTCGGCAAGTGCGCGGTTCTCGACCGCGCCGCTCTCATCGCGAGGCTGGTGCTCGGCATGCGCATCTTGCCGCGCCGACTGCGTGCGGTTTGCAAGCTTGCGCGACGACCAGCGTGTCAAGAAATTTTCGGGTTCGCTATTTTCCGGTTTACTCATGGCTTCCGATTATGGCCTTCCGGCAAGCGCCGCGCCATGCCCTCCGGATCCGCGCGGTCGCGTTTGCGCTTATGAAACGCTTGTTCGACATAGTGTTCGGAAACGAAATCAGCGACGACGGCTTCGACCGCTCCAGGCATGGATACGGAATCGACCAGATCGGCACCGAGCGCGACCCAGGACTCACCTTCTGCCGGATCTACCGTCGCGCCGGCCAGCACGTAGGGTGGATCGCCTGCGGTCGAACGCAGCGCGACCCAGAGCAGCGGCCGCTCGACCAGCAAATTTTCCCGGTAGTTGCCGGCTTCGGAACGGTAAAGCTCGATATCGGTCGTTCCGACAAAGAACGTCGCGCGCTCACCGTCGTCGGAAAGCTTGGTCCAAGCCGGCGCGCCGGGAGTTCCGCTGAACGCGCTCACGGGACGCCACAGATAATCGGTCCATGGACCGGCCCCCTTGCTGCGTTCAGCGACAATGCCAACGGTGATCGTTTTGGCCGGCGCTATAATGCTCAACTCACCGCCTCAAGATGTTTTACCGGCAAGCCGGTCACGAGATTTTGCGGTTTCATCCGAATCAGATGTTCGCGGGACATCGCGAGCACAAGATAAATCGGCTCGCCCCTGACCTTATCAAGCATAAGCCGGGGGTCGCAGAAGCTCAGACGAAACAGGCCGACCACGCGCGCCATCGCGTTCTCGTCCAGCTCATCGCCCTGCCACAACCCATTGCCGATTTGGGTGGCGTCGGCATCAAGTCCGACATACCAGCTCAGCGGCGCCTTGCGCAGCTCCGTTAGCGGCTCGATCGTCACTGCGAAGCTTAAAAGGTGGCCCACCCATCGCTCGATGACTTTGGCAAGGGCTGAAAGACCGGCACGGCCGCTGCTTAAATCGAGCGCCACGTCGAAACGATCACTGCGTTCCCAGTAGCCGCCGGCATTGTTGTCATTGAGCACCTCGATCGCGGCATCTGGTGGTAATCCCAGCATAGAGACCAGCGGCGAGACCGGCGCTTCGCCGCCGCCCGCGATCGTTTCCTCATCAGCGGCGATGAGAGAACCGTCGTGCAGCGTGACCCGCTGGGTGCGGAAGAACAGTTCAGCTGCGCGCAAAATGTACGGATCGGCGACGTCATCGAGCGCGTTACGTAGGATGACGTGGACGAGCTGATTGATGAACAGCGGCGGTGTTCTGCCCACCCCGCGCCGCATGAGATCAATATACGCGGCTTCCAGTGTTTTGTGGCGGAGCAAGTGATCGCGGAAGCCTATCAATATTTCCCAGTTCTCGCGCGCATCTTCGTCCGCAATTTCCATAATGTCGGAAGCAGCGACGCGGCGGCGAGGATCTGCAATCAGCGCCGCGTGCAAATTGCGCTCGGCGGAACAGGCATCCGGCGGCGGGATCAATTCGGGCCGGGCCAGATATACTTTGAGAAAATCGTCGGTGACGACATAACCGCCGCTCTCGTCGCGGTCGAGAAAGTGATGGCCGCAACTGTGCCAGAAGTCGGTCATTTGTGCTCACGCTCGGTCAGCGCCGCAAGATCAATCTGTTCGCTCGGCTCGTCTTCGCCTTCTACCTCCAAGAAAGAGAAAACGCGTGCCGGCTTGGTACCATCGCGCGGCCGCAGCGTGCGGAAACTCTCGCGCACTGCGCCGTCTTCGTATGTCCGATGTACCGCGATAATGCTGTCCTGCGGCACACTGCACAGTGATTCTGCAAAAGCGACTTCCTCTTCAGCCGCGGCTTTCGCTGCGGCTACGGTCGGCGCACCGAAGTGGCGTACGAGCTGTTCGGCTAAGAGCCCAACGAGGCTCGTCCGCTCAGTCTCGGTTGTCTGGACGATCTGCACCAAAGTCGACCAGCCCAGTGAGCTGACGCCGAGAAAACCGCTGCGAAACGCCGCGCGCGTTTTGCCGTCGAGCGTTGCGGGATCTTTGTCCCAAAACACGAAGGCGGCCGAAACGGCCCACTCGCCGGGCTCCGCCGCCGCACCGAACACGAACGTGTCCGATGCATCAAGACGAACGGTGCGCAAGAGTTTCACGATGGTTCTTTATATGCCAGATCGAGCCAGGCAGGGGCCAGGAGCTTTGGCAGCAGGGCCTGGCGCTCAGTCGTGCCGCCGCTTTCGGACCGCAGCATAAGATCGCCGTTATCGTCGATCTCGCAGCTTTGGCGCGTCTCACGCGCAAGCCGATCGAGATAGGGTCTTACAGCGCTTGAGAAACCGCTTTCCTGCCAGACATCGAACGTTTGCATGAAATTGCGCGCAAAGCTCTCAACGATTTGTTTGGAGGTGACTTCGGCGAAGCCTTCCTCGTCCAGCGCGGTCAACTCGGGACTGAGGCCCGGATCAATGCGCTTGGACCATGCTGTGCGGATCGTCGCGCCGAACACCAGCCATGCCGGAACGTTCGCTTCGCCGGTGCTTTCCGCCCACGCCAGCCGCCCACCCCCAACGAAACCCCAATTCACGTACAGCGTGTCCGGCCATTTTATGTGAATCGCTGTTTCCGGCGGCGCCGCCGCTGCGATCGCGTCAGCGAGCGCGCCCATCCCGGCATAGAACACGCGCCGCGCGCGAATGAGCGGGTCGGCCGGCTCGAGCACAACCGCAAATTCGGCAACGTCAAAGCGGCCTACATAGACCAGCGTTCCGGCGCCGTGCTGCGGCGCGAGCGTGGCCGCATGAGAAAACGCGTCGCCGAATTCGCGCAGCCGCACCGCCTGGTATGGCGGCGGCAGCGCCAATTCCGGCGCAAAACCTGCCAGCGTCACCGGCGGCATCTACCCTCGCTGTTAATTTCTGATCTTTTTACATATAACCACGTGGCCCATAAAGGCCTCGCGGCCGACTGTTTGTCGCGCCAGCCTGAAGCAGTGGCGATCGGGATTCGTCAGGGTGCAAGCAACGAAACAACACGGCATTGGATGACGAAAATGGCCGAGCGGCCGCGAAAAATCCTGATCTGCTCCTGCGAGGACACCATCCCGCTCGACGGCGCCCGCGTGGAGCGAGCTTGCCGCGGCGCAGACGTGGCTCGCGGACGGCAACTGTGTCGGGCCGAACTTGATCGCGTGCGCGACGCAGCGGCGAGCGGGCAGGCCATCGCAGTCGCCTGCACGCAGGAGGCACCCCTCTTTGGCGAGATCGGCGGCGGGAACGCGATGACGTTCGTCAATATTCGCGAAACCGCAGGCTGGTCCAAGGACGCGAAGGCGGCGGGACCAAAGATCGCGGCATTGATCGCCGCGGCAGGCGAAGTCATGCCCGACGTTCCTGTCGTGAGTTTGACAAGCGAAGGTTCGACGCTGCTTTACGGCGAGGATGAACGTGTGGTCGAAGCTGCCCGTTTGCTGAAGGATCATCTCGATGTCACGGTCCTCCTCAGCAAAGATGATGCGATACTGCCGCCGAGCACCACGGAATTTCCGCTGCACAAAGGAACGATCAGAACAGCCAGCGGTCATCTCGGCGCGTTCAAGCTGCGTGTTGATGATTATGCGGCGCCAGCGCCGTCGTCGCGCGATCGGTTGAATTTCGCTGTTCCGCGCGATGATGTCGAATTGCAGTCCGATGTGCTGATCGATCTTTCTGGCGGCGCGCCGCTGTTTTCCTCGCCGGATTTGCGCGACGGCTACTTGCGGGCCGATCCCGGGGACGCGGCCGCGGTGCTGCGGACGGTCCTCAAAGCGCGCGAGCTTTCGGGGACTTTCGAAAAACCGCGCTATATCGCATTTACCGAACAGCTATGCGCGCATTCGCGATCGAACATCGTCGGTTGCCATCGCTGTCTTGATCTGTGCCCCACCGGCGCCATCGCGCCGAACGGCGATCATGTTGCGATCGACGCCCAGATTTGCGCCGGCTGCGGCCAATGCGCGGCGGCCTGTCCGACCGGCGCTGCAGGCTACGCGCTGCCGCCTGCGGATGCGCATTTACGAAAATTGCGCGTATTGCTTGCAGCTTTTCTCGAGGCCGGTGGTGTGCAGCCCGTGCTGTTGTTTCACGATGCGGACCACGGGCGGCCGTTGATTGAGGCGCTGGCTCGATACGGCGATGGGTTGCCCGCGAATGTCCTGCCGGTGGAAGTCAATGAGATTACACAGCTCGGGCTTGAGACGCTCGCCGGCGCATTTGCTTACGGCGCGACGACCGCGCGTTTTCTGCTGCGGGCTAAACCGCGCCACGACGTAAGCGGATTGAACAAAACAATTGCCTTTGGGCAAACGATCGTCGCCGGCCTTGGTTTTGACGGGCCGCGCATCGCCAGCATTGAAACAGACGACCCGGACGTGCTCGGGCGGATACTACGCGCCATCGAAGCCGCCGGGGCGGTAGGCAAGCCCGCTACTTTCGTCGCCGTCGGCAAAAAGCGCGAAGTGCTGCAGCTCGCGCTGCGCGAATTGCATGCCGCCGCTCCGGCGCCGGTCGACGTC
>DASXJB010000281.1:0-13417 GCA_036497645.1 Xanthobacteraceae bacterium | reverse complement strand
GCCTTCCGCTGCCCCCACCGCTGCCCGTCGCGGGGAAAGGCCAGCGGGGAGGCCGGACGCCATTACTACCGCACGTCAGCCGCCCAGTCAGGAGCCCTATTTGCGCTTACGCTTAGCCGCGGCAAGGCCGATATGACGCTGTTACGCGGCCGCGTAGCCGCCCTGCGTGCCAGCTGCGGAGGCTCCAATATCCATCGCGTATGACCGTTTCGAAACGCCCGACGGCGTTTCCGATCATGCGCTGGCGCTTATTCCTTAAAGCGATATCCGACACCGTACAGCGTTTCGATCATGTCGAACTCGTTGTCGCTGGCTTTGAACTTCTTGCGCAGCCGCTTGATGTGACTGTCGATGGTGCGGTCATCCACATAGACCTGATCGTCATAGGCCGCATCCATCAAGGCGTTGCGGCTTTTCACCACGCCGGGGCGGCTCGCCAAGGCTTGCAGGATCAGAAATTCGGTTACCGTGAGCGTCACCGGCTCGTTTTTCCAGGTGCAGGTGTGGCGCTCCGGATCCATGCGCAGCAGGCCGCGCTCGAGCACCTTGCTGTCGGCCTCCTTCGGTATGCTGCCGTCTTTGGGCGAGGAGCGGCGCAGCACCGCTTTGACGCGCTCGACCAGCAGGCGTTGCGAAAATGGTTTGCGGATAAAATCGTCCGCGCCCATTTTCAGCCCGAACAGTTCGTCGATCTCCTCGTCTTTCGACGTCAGAAAGATCACCGGCAGATCCGATTTCTGGCGCAGCCGGCGCAACGTCTCCATGCCGTCCATACGCGGCATCTTGATATCGAGAATGGCGAGATCGGGCGGCGCGGTCTTAAAACCGTCGAGCGCCGACGCCCCATCGGTATAGGTGGTGATCCGATAGCCTTCGGCTTCGAGCGCGATTGAGACCGAGGTGAGGATATTGCGGTCGTCGTCGACGAGAGCGATTGTCGGCATGGCGGCCTTCTAACATGAGTCGGCCGCAGCATCTCCGCCCGGCCCCATAAGCCTTTGAATCCCCATGTGGGGGCGGAAGTGTGACCAGACAAGGCAAAATCGGGGCAATTGCCGTGGCTCACTGTACCCAGCAGGCTTTAAAAAGCCCCTAAATGGAACTCATGGAACACGGGCGATGACGCCCTCCGACAACCCCCAGTACCTCGCCTATGGCCGAATCCAGACGCCCCAAAGAAACAAACCGCTCGAATCCGGATCGGCTGCTGCCGGGCGCCATGCCGGACCGGCTGCCGGAAACCGCTCCTGCGCCGGATTTCGACGCCAGATCGACGGCGAAGAAATTGCTGCGCATCGTCCGCGCCGGTGCGCTCGCGACGATCGACCGCAACACCGGACATCCGTTCGGCTCGCTCGTTAATGTTGCAACCGACAGCGATGGGTCGCCGCTGATCCTGATATCCCGGCTTTCCAGCCATACCGCCAATCTTGAAGCAGACAGCCGTGCATCGGTGCTGCTCGCCATCGCCGGCAAGGGCGATCCGCTCGCGCATCCGCGGCTAACGGTGCTCGGCCGATTCGCAAAAATTGCGCGTGACGCGGCTGATGAAGCGCACTTGCGCCGGCGTTTTCTGGCGCGGCATCCAAAAGCGGGGCTCTATGCCGGCTTTGCCGATTTTGCGCTGTGGCGAATGACTGTTGAATCCGCGCATCTCAATGCCGGCTTCGCTCGCGCGGCCGATCTCACAGCGGCGGACGTCATGACCGATATTTCCGGCGCCCGCGATCTGCTCGAAATCGAAGCGAGCGCGGTGGCCCACATGAATGACGATCACGCTGACGCGGTCGCCCTTTACGCAACAAAATTATTGGCTGCCACAGCGGGGCCGTGGCGGGTGACCGGCCTCGATCCAGACGGACTGGACCTTGCTTGCGGCGATGCCGTGCTGCGCTTGGAATTTTCACAGCGCGTCACCGCCGCTGGGCGATTGCGCGAAGTTTTGGCCGATTTGGCAAAGCAGGCGCGCGGCAGCTAACAGTTCGACACAATATTCAGCCGATTAATCTCGCTGCACTGCAGCGTTGGAACGCGCCGGGGGCGAGCCGGTTGGCTTTCCGGATGTACCGGTCTTGGCAACCGGCCTTGGCAGCGGCGGGGCGGCTGGATATAGGGTCGCAATGCCTGCCGCCGAGGCAAAGGTGAGGCAAAGGTGAGTATAGGCGGGGGGCCGCTCGGGCAGCTTCGCCAGGAGCGGCCAGGAAGGGCCAAGAAAAGCAACGCGACAAGGAACGGGACAGGAACGCCAATCCAAACGGCGAACCAACAGCCGGGAGGCAGCAGCGATAAGCGGCGAAAGCGGAGGCTTAAGGTGGTGGAAACGGGTGTGAGGAACGGCGCGCACGGCGCCGACAAGTTCGGTTTCAAGAGTCTCGCCGGTGTTCATTGGAATCTGCCCGACACCGTTTTGGTGGAGCACGCGATCAGAAATGGCGAAGGCGCGCTCGTGCAGGGCGGCGGTTTCTGCGCCGAGACCGGCGTCCATACCGGCCGCAGTCCCAAGGACAAACACGTCGTTGTCGATGCGCTCACCGAGAACACGGTGTGGTGGGGCGGCAATCGCAAACTCAGTGAGGCCAATTTCCAGCTGCTCTATGACGACATGATCGCGCATGCGCGCGGCAGGACCTTATACGCGCAAGACCTCTATGGCGGCGCCAATGCGAAATACCGGATAAAAACGCGCGTCTTCACCGAGCTTGCCTGGCATTCATTGTTCATTCGCCAATTGCTGATCCGGCCCAACATTTTCGAACTGGCCGACTTTGTTCCAGACCTGACCATTGTCGATATGCCGAGCTTTAAGGCCGACCCGACGCGCCATGGTGTGCGCAGCGACACGGTTATCGCCATCGACTTCACCAAGAAGATCATCCTGATCGGCAACTCGTCCTACGCCGGCGAGATGAAAAAATCGGTGTTCACCACGCTCAACTTCTACCTGCCGGCGCAAGGCGTGATGCCGATGCATTGCTCGGCCAATGTCGGCAAGTCCGGCGACGTCGCTCTGTTCTTCGGACTTTCTGGCACCGGCAAGACGACCTTGTCGGCCGATCCGAACCGCACGCTGATCGGCGACGACGAGCATGGCTGGAGCGAGGAGGGCGTCTTCAATTTCGAGGGCGGCTGCTACGCCAAATGCATCAATCTGTCCGAAGAAGCCGAGCCGGAGATTTATGCCGCGACCAATCGCTTCGGCGCCGTTCTGGAAAATGTCATTTTCGATCCGGATACTCGGGTCTGCGATTTTGAAAGCGACAAGCGAACTGAAAACACCCGTTCCGCCTATCCGATCGAATTTATGCCGCTCGCCTCGCGCTCGGGCTGCGCGGGACAGCCGAAGAACATCATCTTTTTGACGGCCGACGCTTTCGGCGTAATGCCGCCGATCGCCAAGCTCACGCCGGCGCAGGCAATGTATCATTTCCTCTCCGGTTACACCGCCAAGGTCGCCGGCACCGAGAAGGGCCTGGTGGGTGTCGAGCCGGAATTCTCGACCTGTTTCGCGGCGCCATTCCTGCCGCGGCCGCCGGCCGAATACGGCAACCTGTTGCGCGACATGATCAAGAAGCACGATGTCGATTGCTGGCTGGTGAATTCCGGCTGGACCGGCGGCATCTACGGCGTCGGCCGGCGCATGCCGATTAAAGCGACCCGCGCGCTCGTCACCGGCGCGCTTGACGGCTCACTGAAAAATGCGAGCTACCGCACCGATCCATATTTCGGCTTTGCGGTGCCGACTTCGGTCCCTGGCGTCGAGCCGCATCTGCTCTATCCGATGAAGACCTGGAAGGACAAAGCCGGATTCGACGCCACTGCCCGTAAGCTCGTCGGCATGTTCCAGAACAACTTCACCAAATACGAGAAGCATGTCGACGCCGAAGTGCGCGACGCCGCGCCGGAGGTGCGGCTTGCGGCAGAGTGATCCGCGCATGGCGTCGATCCTCTGGTGCCCCCGCCGACGCAGTCCAGTTCGCGTGATCGTGAATTTCTGCATCGTTTTTTGAGCAAGCTCTAGCGGCGTCATTGCGAGCAAAGCGAAGCAATCCAGTCTGGTTTGCTTCGTCGCCCTTTGGCTCCTCGCAATGACGATGGCAAGTCAATTCACAATAACCGCTTTAACTCTCCTGCATTTCCCTTCCGGCGCGGCGTGCCCAGTTCTCCCAGGCACGATTGAGCGTGTAATCGTTGAGCCGCGCGACGATCTGGTCGATCTCGCCGGCGCTTAAGAACTTGATCTCGCCCAGCGCCATGGCCTGCATCTGCAATTTGGCGCCGACTTCCAGATAGACCGAGACAAACACAGCGTGACGGACCGAGCGGCCGACCACGGTGGCGCCGTGGCCGCGCATCAGCGTTGTCGGCCGCGAACCGAGGAGCCGCGCCATGTCGCGACCCATGTCCATGTCGCCTACTAATAAAGTTGTATCGCCGAATTTGTCACGGCAATCCCAGACCGGCACTTCCTGGCCGATATGGGCGCACATATGCAGGAACGGTTTCAGCTTCTTGCCGGTCACGCCGAACGGGATGACGCTCGGCGAATGATTGTGCACGACGGCGTGCACGTCCGGCCGCGCCTCATAAATTGCGCCGTGAATGAAGCGCTCCATGTAGGGCGCCGGCGCGTTCTTACCGACGGCCTCGCCGTCAAGTGTGTATTCGACGATATCGCCGCGCTCGATGCGCTCGGGCGCCCGCGCGCGCGACAATAGATAATGCTTGGGATTGTCCGGATGGCGCGCGCTGACGTGGCCGAACGAGTCGACGATACCCTCATTGGCCAGAATGCGGTTGGCGGTGACTAATTCCTCAAGAACGAAATCGAGCCTGCTCATGCGGTGTCCTCCCGGGCGATACTTGTAGCGGGAGCACGCCGCGGGACTCAACCGCCGATCTGGGCTATGGCATGCCGCATGCAAATTTGGGAGTCTTGAATGTTGCCGCGCGTCGCCATCGTTCTGTCGTTTGCAATGGGGTTGTCACTTGGCGCCGCGGCAGCGAGCGCGGCCAGTTATCCCGACCATCCAATTCGAGTGATCGTCTCGGTGCCCGCCGGCGGCGGCGTCGATACCGTCACCCGGATCATCACCGATAAAATGCGCCCCGCGCTCGGCCAGCCGCTCATCGTCGAAAATAAACCGGGGGTGAGCGGCAGCCTCGCCGCCGAAACGGTGTTCAAGGCCGAGCCTGACGGCTACACGCTGCTCGCTTCACAGCCGGCGCCGATCACGACCGCCGCGTTCCTCTATAAGTCACTCAATTACGTTCCGGCGGAGCTCATTCCGGTCGCGATCATGTCGCACGTGCCGAACGTCGTTCTGGTGCGCAAGGATTTCCCGGCCAAAACCGTGCAGGAGCTGATCGCTTACGCCAAAGCCAATCCCGGCAAGATCAATTATGCCTCGCAGGGCATCGGCACCACCTCGCACACGACCGCCGAATTATTCCAATCCATCACCGGCACCAAACTGACGCACGTGCCGTACAAGGGGACCGCGCCCGCCGTCAACGATCTGCTCGCCGGCAATGTCGACCTGATGTTCAACGAGCTTGCCACTTCGATCGAACTGAACAAATCCGGACAGGCGCGCATTCTTGCCGTCACCGTGAAAGAGCGCGTGCCGTCGCTGCCGGATATTCCCACTTTGGACGAGGTCGGAGTCCACGGCTGCATCTCCGATACCTGGCATGCGCTGACCGCACCGCCGAAGACCCCGCCCGAGACCGTCGGCAAACTCAACGCCGCCGCCAATGCGGCGATGCACGATCCAGGCCTCCTGGAGCGCTTTACAGCTCTCAGCATCGGTCCCGGCGGCGGCACGCCGGCTGAGGCGAGAGCTTTCGTCAAGGAAGAGACGCAGCGCTGGGGCGACGTGGTCCGCAAGGCCCGCATCGAGCCCGAGTAGTCGGAGATCAGGATGTCGGAGATCAGATATCGGAAATAAGGTAATCTGATATCCGGCATCTGACCTCTGATTTCTGATAACCATGAAAGTAATCATCGCAGGCGGCGGGATCGGCGGGCTCACCACCGCGCTGATGCTGCATGCGCGCGGTATTGAATGCGAGGTGTTCGAGCAATCCGAGCAGATCCGCGAGCTCGGCGTCGGCATCAATACGCTGCCGCATGCAATCAAGGAGCTCGCTGGCCTCGGGCTTTTGCAACGGCTCGATGCAGTCGCGATCCGGACCTATGAGCTGTTCTACACCAATCGCTTCGGCCAGGAGATCTGGCGCGAGCCGCGCGGGCTCGACGCCGGCTATGACGTGCCGCAGTTTTCGATCCATCGCGGCCAGCTGCAGGGTGTGATTCACGACGCCGTGCGCGAGCGGATCGGTGAACACCGCATCCATACCGGCCATCGCCTCGGCGCCGCCCGCCAGGATGAGTCCGGCGTCACCGCCTATTTCTTCGACCGCACCGGCGCGCACCGCGCCACGGCCTGCGGCGATATCTTGGTCGGCGCCGACGGCATTCATTCGGCGGTGCGCGACGCGCTTTATCCCAGTGAGGGCCCGGCGCGCTGGAACGGCGCCGTGCTGTGGCGCGGCGCGACCGAGTGGCCGCGATTCTTGACCGGCCGCTCCATGATCGTGGCTGGCGGCATGGCGGCGAAACTCGTCGTCTATCCGATCGCCGAAGGCACCCGCGAGAATCTGCGGCTCACCAACTGGGCGGTGGTGGCCAAGATCGGCGACGGTTCGACGCCGCCGCCGCGCAAGGAGGATTGGTCGCGCCCCGGGCGCATCGAAGAACTGGAGCCGCACATACGGCGGTTCGAAATTCGGCACGTCGATGCGCAAGCCTTGATCGCGGCAACGCCGGAATTTTGGGAATATCCGATGTGCGACCGCAATCCGCTGCCACGCTGGTCATTTGGGCGCGTGACGCTGCTCGGCGATGCCGCACATCCGATGTATCCCGTCGGTTCGAACGGCGCCTCCCAGGCCATTCTCGACGCTCGCGCTCTTGCCGATCATTTGATTGCCGCCGAGCACCCCATGCAAGCGCTGTGGGCCTACGAGCGCGATCGCTTGCCGCCGACGGCGCAAATCGTGCAAATGAATCGAACCGGCGGACCGGAAGGCGTCATCGACGCGGTCGAGGAACGCGCACCCGACGGATTTACCGATATCGACGCCGTGCTTTCTTATGAGCAGCGCAAAGCCATCGTGCGCGGCTATGCCGCGACCGCCGGCTTCGCCAAAGAACAGGTCAATACGGCTCCCGCCGCTGCCGCCGGCGGGCGATGACGAACGGAACAAAGCTGCCAGCTATTGTCTTGAATTGGCAGCAGGCCCAGTATGGCTGATGGCGTGCGCGGCTTTTAACAATGCCGCGCAATTCGGCTTTGATCGAGTAAGCGCGTTCCGTCCTACGGTTGTGAGTTCGCCAATGAGCAAGCATTCTGATCAAGTGGTCAACGACATTGCCGGGCGCTATTTCCTCGTGCTCGGTGCTGCCGCCGCAGATTTATGGAGCGAATTGCCGCAAGATCTGCAACAGCAATTGTTCGAGCGCGCCGTGCTGCTCGGTCACCAAGGCGAGCAAGACGAGAGCTTGCGCGAGCAATTGGCGAAATTTCTCCACGACCATCACGAGAGAACCGCCCAGGCAATACCGGGCCGCTAACTTGATCGCCGCGCCGCCGCCCAGGATCGACCATGCCGAGCAATCGAGATCAGCCCGAACGGCCGCGCCGAGAACCTGAAATCATTCCGCCGGGCAATGATTGGCCCGGCCGGGATTCGCGCTGGCCACCGAGCGCTGGATTTAACGAGCGTCGCAGCACGCACCGCGTCTATGTAAGCCGCATCGGACCGCTCGGCTTTGCACTGCTGTTGCTCATGCTCGCGCTGTTTGGCGGCGTCTTCTTGCTGGCGCTGATTGGCGCGGTGCTGATCTGGTTTCCGGTGTTGCTCGTGTTTGCCGTCATAGCCGCCATCGCCGGGCTGATCCGGCGGCTGTAAGGGACCCGTCGGCACAAGCTCAGGGGCGGGTCGGCAATATGACAGATCCCTCGCCAGGCTGGACCTGTCTTAAGTGCCTGGCTTAAGAACTTGGTTTCGCCTGCGGCGTTGAATCAACAACGTTAATGGAAAGGCGGCGCTATCTTAATTAAGTTTAATGCGCCGCTCATTCCCAAACCGGTATAGTCCGGCGCACCGTGCCGATGCCGGCCAAAAGCCCGGAAATCGGTTAGATCGCGGTTTGAGCGGTAAGGAAAGGAAGCTATAGCTACGCCCATGGGGATGCGGATAACCGGGCGGGATTCCCGGCAGATTTTTTTTATCATCGCGGGGATTGCTGTCGCGTCCTTGGCCGCCGCGATAATCTTCTGGCGCCATACGACTTCGCAGGCGGCGCAAACAGCGGCGCGCCCTTCGGTCCCGGTGACGGTCACCGAAGCGGCCGCGCGCGACGTGCCGATTTATTCTCATGCGCTGGGAACGGTCCAGGCGCTCAACACGGTGGCCATCCGCGCTCAGGTCAACGGCCAAATCGTCTCGATCAATTTCCGCCAGGGTCAGGAGGTGCATCAAGGCGACGTCCTCGCCAGGATCGATCCGGCGCCATTAAAAGCCGCGCTCGACCAGGCGATAGCAAAAAAGACTCAGGACGAAGCGCAATTGATTGCGGCGCAGAAAGACCTGGCCCGCTTCAAAACTCTGGCGCTGAAAAGCTACGAGACCCAGCAGAACGTCGATTTGCAGCAGGCCAAGGTGGACACCGCCAAAGCGACCATCGACGCCGATCAAGCCGCGATCGAGGCGGCGCAGACCCAACTCGACTATGCGACGATAACCGCGCCGATCGACGGCGTGGTCGGCTTTCGCCAGATCGACATCGGCAACATCATTCACACCACCGACGCCAACCCGCTTACCGTACTCACGCAGATCAAGCCGACCACGGTAGTTTGTACGCTGCCGCAGAGTTATCTCGGACTAGTCCGCGAGGCGATGCTGCGCGGTGAGGTCAAGGTGGTGGCGCTCGATCAGGACGGTAAGAACCAAGTAGCCGAAGGCAAACTGCTTCTAATCAACAATCAGATCGATCAGACCACCAGCACGATTCAGCTCAAGGCAGAATTCCCCAACGAAGACCGGCGTCTGTGGCCTGGCGAATTTGTGCGCGTGCGCTTGCTTATCACCACGCGTAAGAACGTCGTCACGATACCGGCGCTCGCGCTGCAGCGCGGTCCTGAGGGCTTTTACGTTTGGGTCGTGAAGCCTGACGAAACCGTTGAGCAGAGACCGATCGAAGCATTCCAGGCAGATGAAGACATTGTCATTGCCACCAAAGGCCTTAACGCGGGCGAGACCATTGTCCTCGAAGGACAATCGCGCCTTGATGTCGGGACCCATGTCGCGATCCGGTCGCCAAACACACCCGTGGCGCAGCAGCCGGATAATTCCTGATGAATTTTTCGGAAGTCTTCATTAGGCGGCCGATTGCTACGTCGTTATTGATGGCCGCATTGGCGCTCGTTGGCATTGTCGCTTTCCCGCTATTGCCGGTTGCGCCATTGCCGCAGGTCGATTTTCCGACAATCCAGGTCGTCGCAACGGTCCCCGGCGCCAGCCCCGAAACCATGGCGGCCACGGTAGCGACGCCGCTGGAGCGGCAGTTCGGCCAGATTGCCGGCGTGTCGCAAATGAGTTCGGTGAGCTCGCTGGGCTCGACCGTCGTCACACTGCAATTCGATCTCAACCGTAACATTGACGGCGCGGCGCAGGACGTTCAGGCGGCAATCACGGCCGCCGGTTCCCAGCTGCCGAAAAACCTGTCCACGCCGCCGACTTACCGCAAGGTCAATCCAGCGGATTCGCCGATTCTGATCGTATCGGCGAATTCGGAGACGCTTCCGCTCACCAAAGTTGACGATTTCGCCGAGAACGTCGTCGCCCAGCAGATTTCACAGATTGCGGGCGTGGCGCAGGTGATTATCGGCGGCCAGCAACGTCCTGCCATTCGCGTGCAGGTCGACCCGGCCAAACTGACCGCTCGCCAGCTCACGCTCGCCGACGTGCGCGCCGCGCTCGCCAACGCCACGACCGATGCCGCCAAAGGCACGATGCTGGGCGAGCAACAAAGCTTCACGATCGCCGCCAATGATCAGCTGATCGAACCGGAAGCCTACAACAAGGTCATCATCGACTACCGCAATAACGCGCCCATTCGCGTCAGCGACGTGGGCGAGGCGGTCTCGGGACCCCAGGACAGGACCCTCGGCGCCCTGCATCGGCATCAGACCGCAGTCATGCTGCTGGTGTTCAAGCAGCCCGGCGCCAACGTGATCGACACAGTCGACAACATAAAAATCGCACTGACGCGGATGCATTCGCTGATTCCTTCCGGCATTCATCTGACCACGATCGTCGATCGCACTCAGACCATTCGCGCCTCGGTCAAGGACGTCGAGTTCACGCTGGCCTTGTCCTGTGTGCTGGTCGTACTTGTCATCCTATTGTTCCTTCGCAGCATCCACGCGACGCTGATCCCGGGCGCCGCGGTGCCATTGTCGCTGCTCGGCGCCGTTGCCGTCATCTATCTTGCCGGCTTCAGCCTCGACAATCTGTCATTGATGGCGTTGACCATCGCGGTCGGTTTCGTGGTCGACGACGCCATCGTCGTTGTCGAAAACATCTTCCGCCATCTGGAGGCTGGCACGACGCCGTTGCAATCCGCCATCAAGGGCGCCCGTGAGATCGGATTCACCGTTCTTTCGATCAGCGTGTCACTAATCGCTGTTTTCATTCCGCTGTTGCTGATGAGCGGCATTGTCGGGCGGCTGTTCCACGAATTCGCTATCACGGTGACGGCCGCCATCGTCGTTTCGGTCGTGGTCTCCCTGACATTGACGCCGATGCTGTGCTCGCGCTTTCTGGTCAGCGAGCACGATCGCGAACATGGCCGGCTTTATCGGATCATCGAGCGCGGCTTCGATTACATTCTCGACCGCTACCGTCGCGCCCTCGATCTTGCCTTGCTCCACCAGTTCACCACTCTGATCGTGTTCCTGGTGACCGTCGCCATCACCGGCGTGCTGTTCGTGATGATGCCGAAAGGCTTCTTCCCCGTTCAGGACATCGGCATGATCCTTGGAATTTCGGAAGCGGGACAGGACGTGTCGCCGCAGAAGATGCGGCAGATCCAGCTGCAGCTTTCCGATGTCATCGCCCAGGACCCGGACGTCGCCGACTTCGGCTCGTTCTTCGGCCCGAGTTACGGCAACACGCAGAACACCGGCCGCTTCATCATTGGATTGAAGCTGCGCGACGACCGCGCAGCTTCGGCCTCGCAGATCATCGACCGGTTGCGTCCAAAGCTCGCGCAGGTTGTCGGCGTGCGGCTGTTCCTGCAGCCGGCGCAGGACATCACCGTCGGTGGCCGCATCGCCCGCGGCCAATTCCAGTACGTATTGCAGGACCCCGATCTGCATGAGCTCAACACGTGGGCGCCGCGGCTCACCGCCAAGCTGAAGACGCTACCGGAATTGGCCGACGTCGCCACCGACGCGCAGAATGCCGCACCGCTGCTCACCATCACCATCAATCGGGACGCTGCTGCGCGCTTTGGCATTCAGCCGCAGCAGATTGATGCCACGATCAACGCCGCCTTCGGCCAGGATCAGGTCACGCAGTATTTTACCAACAATTCTTATTATGTCGTGCTCGAGGTGCTGCCTGAATTGCAGGGCAAACTCCGAACGCTGGACGACCTGTACATCAAGGCGCCGACCAACGGACAACTGGTCCCGCTCTCGACCGTGGTGCAGGTCGATACCACTCACATCGGTCCGCTCCTGGTGTCGCATTCCGGCCAATTCCCGGCGGTGACGCTGACCTTCAATCTGCCGCCAGGGGTGGCGCTCGGCCAAGCAGTCGACGCCATCAATCGAGCGTCTGCTGAGATCGGAATGCCGCAGTCGCTTATCGGCAACTTCCAGGGCAACGCACAGGCGTTTCAGGCGGCGCTGTCGAACGAGCCGATCCTGATCGCAGCAGCGCTCGTCGTCGTTTATGTCATCCTCGGCGTGCTCTATGAAAGCTACATTCACCCGCTGACGATCCTGTCGACGCTGCCCTCGGCCGGCGTCGGCGCACTGTTGGCCTTATGGGCCGGCGGTTTCGACCTGTCGGTGATCGGCATTGTCGGCATCATCCTCCTGATCGGCATCGTGAAGAAAAACGGCATCATGCTGGTCGACTTCGCCATCAACCGCGAGCGCGCCGGCCTAACGCCGCGCGAGGCGATCCGCCAGGCATGTCTATTGCGATTCCGGCCGATCGTGATGACGACGATGACGGCGCTATTAAGCGGCCTGGCGCTGATGTTCAGTCAGGGCGCCGGCTCCGAACTGAGACAGCCGCTCGGTTATTCGATGGTCGGCGGATTGGCTTTGAGCCAGGCGCTGACGCTGTTCACCACGCCGGTGATTTATCTTTACCTCGACCGGTTCCAGACGTGGCTGCGCGGCGACAAAGAAGAACCACAACAGCCGCAGGAAGCGCTGCCGCTCGCAGCCGAGTGAAGATCTTCCACGCCGTCGGTTCCAAATTATTTTCTAAAATATTGTTCATACAAGTTCCGGCGCCGAAAGCATGTTCCGGGGAACGTAGCCCCGCCGCTTCGCGTTTCTCTTTCTGAGCGTAACAGTAACAGGAGAAGATGATGAGAAAGCTTGCGCTTGGAATTGGTACAGCGGCGCTGTTAACGGCAGCCACGGCGGTGCCTGCAATGGCGCAGGTGGGATTCTACGCGGGGCCGTTTGGCGTGGGCGTCGGAGTCGGCGCGCCCGCATATTATAACTGCGGCTACTACGGCGGCCCAGACATCGTGGTCGGCGGCGGCTGGGGTGGCGGTTGGCGCGGTGGGCACGATGGCTGGCATGGCGGCCACGCCCACTTCCATCATCGCTAAGCATTAACGCTAGCGTGGCTCGCCGCGATGAGTTTCGCGCGGTGATCAGGCGGAAAGGGCTCCCGGATCTCGGGGGCCCTTTTCGTTATCGGGCTCTTCCAAGCCCGCTTTGCTCGGCGGGCACGCTAGGCACACTGGAATGTGAATTGAACCCTAGCGCTGCTGCACGCGTTCAGGGATGCATGGGCCGCCGTGAAGTGCCATGATCGCCGCACGACAAGCATGCTTCGTTGCTGCGGGAATGTCCGCTGCAGCAAGAGAATAATGCTTCGATATAGCTCGGGCCACTCGCGGGCAGCTCGCCGAAACCTTCGGGCCCGTGGCGCGCCCCACCAGCAAGTTCAGGAGGAGCGCCTATGGCCAATTCGCATATTCTTGTCGGCGCAACGACGAGTCCTGCGCAACCGGTCGTTCGCCGCATTTCGTCAGCTGATATTTATTATGCGCTTACCCGCGGCATCGACGATTTCACCGCGGTTCCCAGCC
>DASXJB010000280.1:0-7477 GCA_036497645.1 Xanthobacteraceae bacterium | reverse complement strand
TGACCGAGATGGACATCGTCCAGCTTATCTATCGGCCGACCGAACCCGAGGGCTCGTCGAAGGATTATGAGTTCAGCCGCTCCTCGATGGAAAAACGGTGGCGGCAGGGAATGGCCGATGCGCAAGCCGTGTTGCACGCTTCCCCATGGTTGGCACCAATGCCAAAGGAATTGGGCGTACGCGTCTTCGATCTGCGTGAGACATTTTCGGCAGAGCGCACGCGCGACAACAATGAATTGCCGCAAACGGAAAGCACCGCGCCGAGCCTGCCGCGGTCCGAACCGACGCCAAGGCTGGTCGAGGCCTAGGAAATCGGATCTTCCGAAAGGTTTTCAAAACCTTACGCCGCTTGTCTCCAAATCGGAGCGGTAAGAATCGCGTCCAAGAGCGAAGTAGGCAATGCACGACAAAATGCCTGACGAGGCACCGGAGCATCCGGCACCTCGTCGGAAAAGATCAGCTCGGTTCGACAACCTGGGCGAAAAAGATGAAGCCGAGACTCGTTTGATAAAACGAGCCTTACGCTCTCACGCTTGGGCAAGTGTCGAGGCCGGAACAGAAAGCGAGTGTGAAAGCTCCAGCTTTCTCTTTGACCGAACCCGCCGCGGCTTCCAACGCCTCGTCGGAAACCTCAAAACTGAGAATCTCTTCTTCTCTCTCGATGTACTTGTCAGTCATAGGCCTTCTTCCTCTTGTTCGCCAGCGGCGCCGGCATCACCAGGCGGTCGAGAAATTGGTGAGAACCCCCGCCAAGAAATCCATTAAATCATCGGCTGGGGACAGTGTAAAGTCTGCCCGCCGGCTGTGATACATAACTGAAATACGAAGACAAAACCGGCTTAGCCGCAGGCGATTTTGGTCAATTATGAAGACCCGAAATAAGGCCGGAAAAACGCTTGCGGCAAGGCTGTAGAAGGGGCGGCGGCGAGCGGCTCAGATCACCTGACAGAGGACTTTAGTGGAGGCATTTTACCAGCACTTGAGCCTACATGCCGCGACCATCGACGAGCTTCTTTCCGACGCGTTTGAAGTTTCGCCGGAGATGGCTGCGGACGCTGATTTGGCCGCCCAGCGCATGGCGGCATGGCGGCGGGCTTGTGCTGCCGGCGACGCGTCTTCCTTCGCGCGAAGGCTCACGCGCGACGGCTTGTCGCCAATCGAAATCGAAAATCGGCTCGCTCGCTCCCGGCGCCGCAGCTTGGCCCCTTACCCGCTCTGGATAGAAGACGCCGTTTGGATCGAACAGGCGTTTACGGAAGCCGGCCAGACCGCGCCTGAAACTGCGCGGAGTTATCCGTTCGAAGACTTGTTCACGGCACTCGTTGAACGAGCCGAAGCGCTGGTTTGGTCCGGCGTCGATGCGTGCGCTTGCGATTATTTCGACGAACGGGCACGCGCCTCCCTGCGGCACATGCTCCTCACCGTGCTGTCCGAGCTCTGTGCGCCCGCCCTTTACGAGCGATTCGCCAAGTCACGCGACCCCGACAAACTCGCTCAGGCGCCGGGCACGGCCCGCTACCGTGAATTCATCGCCGATCTCAGCCGCGGCGGTTCACGCCAGCTGTTCGAACAAAAGCCAGTGCTGCTGCGATTGATCGCAGTGTTGACGCGGCAATGGATCGATGCGACGCGCGAATTCGTCGACCGGCTGGCGCCTGATTTGCCAGCGATTCGGGGCGAACTCATCAAGGCGCCCGCCAACGCCAAGATCGTCGAGATCAGGAGCGGTGTTTCCGATCCACACAATAGCGGCCGCTGCGTCAGTATCGTGGCTTTCGCCGATGGCACGCATGTCGTGTACAAACCAAAGGATTTGCGGCTCGATGTGGCCTGGCGCGAATTGATCGAGCGGCTCAATGGCGCCGGCGCGCCCCTTACGCTGAAAACCGCGCGTGCTTTGTCGCGCAATGGCTACGGCTGGACGGAATTCATCGAACATGCCGGCTGCGCCGGCGTGCGTGATTGTGACGCCTTTTTCCGCCGCGCCGGCGCCTGGCTGGCGCTGCTGCACTGCTTCGCGGCGACCGACATACATCAGGAAAATATGATCGCGGCCGGTGATCATCCAGTACCGATCGATCTCGAGACCATCCTTCAGCCCTCGGCCGAGGAACACAAGATCGGCGAGCCGGAAGCGGAAGCGTTCGACGCCGCGTTGGAGATCGTCGGCAATTCGGTAATGACGGTCGGCCTGCTGCCGGCCTATGGACGATCCGTTGACAACAATGTGTTTGCGATGGGCGGGATGACGGCCGAGTGGGGTGCGCGAATCGTCGTCAAGTGGAAGCACATCAACACCGATGCTATGCGCCCGGCCAGAGTGGAGGAAGCCAGCGCGGGAACGCCGAACTTGCCGCACGTGAATGGCCGCTATGCCAAGCTTGGCGATCACGTCGAGAGCTTCATTGCCGGTTTTGCCGACTATTCCGATTTTCTGATGCGTCAGGTGCGAGATGCAAACACTGAAGCGCTGTTGAAGGGCTTTGCCGATCTGACGGTTCGCAAGGTCGTGCGGCCGACGCGGTTCTATTACATGCTGCTGCGGCGCTTAAAGGATCATCGCAATATGGCGGACGGCGCCATGTGGTCGGCACAGGCCGATTTCATGGCTCGCCTTGCCGATTGGGATAAGGCAATCGATCCGCTCTGGCCGCTGCAGCGGGCCGAGCGCGCGGCGCTGGTTTCTCTGAACGTTCCGTACTTCGTCACCCCAAGCAATGGCACCGCGATCTCCGACCAAGGAGGCATTTCAGCCCAGACCGCGGCTACGCCCGGGCTCGACCGCGCGCGCAATCGGCTGCAAACGCTCGATCAGAACGAAATCGGCTGGCAAATCGAGGTGATTCGGGAAAACCTCAATCAGCAATCGACAGGACCGAGCAATCGTGAGCGTAGTCCGAGCGTCGACGCCGAGGTCGCGCCTGCGCCTGACAAGGCCGTATTCAAGGCCGAAGCCGACAAGATCGCCGCTGAACTGGCGCAGCATGCGATCCGCCGCGGCCGCGGCGCGGCGTGGATCGGACTCGATTGGCTCGGCGATTCGGAGGTGTTTCAGCTCGTTTGCCTTGGGCCCGATCTTTACAATGGCGCAACTGGAATTGCGCTGTTCCTTGCCGCGCATGGCGCAGTCGGCGGTCACGCACCATCAGTCGAACTTGCCCTTGCCGGGCTCGCACATATCCGCAGAAACTTGAACAGCCGCAGCGCGGCACGGTTTGCGCGTTCGCTTGGCATCGGCGCCGCCACTGGGCTGGGCTCAATCGTCTATGGTTTTTGCGTGATCGCAAAATGCGTTGGCAATGCAGTCCTGTTGGAGGAGGCTGAACGCGCAGCACAGCTGTTTACAGACGAGCTGATCGCGGCGGACAAACAACTCGACATCATGGGCGGGGCCGCCGGCGCGATCCTCGCACTGCTTCGCTTGCATCGCGATACGCAATCGGATGATGCGCTCGTCCGCGCGATCCGTTGCGGCGAGCATCTTTTGGCCCAGGATCGGATTGGACATGCGCGCCATCGCAGCTGGATCGGCCAAGGGTTCGGCGGCTCTCCGCTGAACGGCATGTCGCATGGCGCGGCAGGTTTTGCCTATGCGCTGGCCTCGTTGGCGGCGGCGAGCGGCCGCGAGCAATTTGCCGATGCCGCAGCGGAGTGCCTCGCATTCGAAGGTCAAACCTATGATCCGGCACGGCACAATTGGCCGGACTTGCGCGTCCCCGGACAACCGGTTTGGCCATGCCAATGGTGCCACGGCGCGCCCGGGATTGGGTTGGCGCGGCTCGCTACCGCCCGGCGCATCGGCGCTCATGCGGCACTCGACGCCAAGCTCGGCGGCACGCTTGTTGCGACGGACATCAACAATGCTGTCGAGGCCGCGAAGCAAGCATGGCCCGGCCAGCTCGACACTCTGTGTTGCGGCACGCTTGGCGGAATCGAATTTCTTTGCGAGGCGGCGGACCGGGCGGGCGCATCCGAGATCAGTGAGCTTGCGGCGCGTCGGCTGGCGGCCGTTCTCGCCATTGCGGCTTCGACCGGCGATTACCGGTGGAACAGCGGCAAGCGACAATTCAATTTGGGCTTGTTTCGGGGCCTTGCCGGGGTGGGCTACACGGTGTTGCGGCGGCTCGATCGATCGCTGCCCAATGTGCTGGTCTGGGAATAGGCCACCGGCGCGCCGGTATTGGCGGTGATTCTTTGAAGCTACTCGCTGTCCATGCTTTTCAGCACGCCCTCGACGCGAATGGCGCGGCCGCATTGTTTGCATTCAAACGCCTGCGCATCGGAGAGCCGCATGAAGCCGCCGCAAGTCGGGCACGGCACAAGCTGATCGGTGCTGATAGCGGCAACGCGCACTGCCTTGGCTTTGCGACCGGAACGCAGTCGGGGGCGTAGCTGTCGCAGCGCCGGCATGGACGAGTGCTCCCTAATCGGGGCCGGAATCGGCTTAAAAGCACGAACGTGGGAAATTCGTGGCCCCTACAGATACCTGCCCCGGCACGCCCCTAGGGAATGTGATATTCAACACAAAATTGCGTTTTTCAGCGATTTAGCCCGAGATATCGGGCAACGGGACTGCCCGCGTTTACTCCACCACCAGGGTGCCGCGCGTTTCCTGATGAAAGTCGTCGAAGAATTCATAACGGCCGGGCGCCAGCGCCCTGACATTGACGACGCCTTCACTGCCGGGCGCGATGACCTTTTCCACGCGGAGCGAAACACTCTCGAATTCCATAGGTGCAGTGTCGAGATTCTTCACTTTTATGCTGATCGGGCGATTGGCGGGCGCACTTATTTGGCTGGGTTGGAAGCGATGGTCCTTGACTGAGATCGCAAGGCTGGCGCTCTGCTGCGCATTCGCATGCTCGCTCGCAATTAGAACGGCGGTACCGAGCAGCGTGAACGCGAAGAAAGACCTCACGGGCCGCACCGCTCTCAGCGGTAAAAGTTTCACTTGAACAAATCCTCCAGATCAATCGAGCCACTGCATCAGAACTCGAACTCGAGCAGCAATCGCGCGCGCTGTCGGGAAAAATCCGTCAAATCGAGCGTGGAGCTAACGCCGGGCTCGTGTCCGGCGATCTGCGTTTCCCATGCGGCACTCATGAGCACCTTGGGAGCAATCTTCCAATAGAAGGTCGGACCGAGATAGACGGCATCGCCCGTGAAGGAATTGAACGCCGCTCCGTCGTAGTGACGCAAATACCACAGGTCGGCGCCGACCACGACATTCGGAACGATTTGGAATGCAAGCGCCGAAGAGATACCGAATGTCGATTCGTTCTGCCATTGGCCTAGGTCGGCGCGGGTGGTCTCGGGCTCGTAAAGTAGATTGAAGCCTAGGAATAGACGATTTTTGATGAGCTCGGTATCGGCTTCCAGTCGAGTCTCAAGCCCGTAATTCACGACCTTCGCGCCACTCGTCTCGTCACGGCTGTGGAATTCCGGTTCGACCGACAGCGTCACTGCGACCGGCGACGGACCGCGATCAATAAGGACGGAGCGAAACTCGGCCTCGAAGCCGTTAACGGCCGCCATGTTGCGGTCGTCGAGACCTGGCACGCCGTGAATGTTGTAATACGAGACGGTCGGACCAAGTACGATCTGCATGTATTGCGTTGGCGTAAACTCATATTCAAGCGTGGTTTGGCTGACGGCGTAATGTCCGCCGCCCTTGCCAAAGCCGGCTTCTGTTTCCGGTTCGAATGCCTTTTCCCCTTCGATGCCGGTCGATGATCCGACGGTGAAATTTCCGAATATGTATTTGGTCTCGACTTCATGGAACGCGTCGGCACCCTGCGCCCGGGCTGCGACCGTGGCGCCGAGCATCAAGGTCGCCGCCGCGATGAAGCGAGCGAACAGTCGTGGAATAGACTCACGTGCGTCGCTGCGATCCATGACTTTGTTTGCTCCGACACGAGAATAGACAAACAAGCACCGTCAGAACGCCGCAGCGTCGCTTTCCTGTCAACAAAAAACGGCGGCGTTGGCAAAGATTGGAGCGGTTCCAGTCCGCAGCTTTTCATTATTCCAAAGTAACTGTGCTCGCCTCATTCCAACAAAAACTTTCACCTCGCGCGCTTGATTGGCGGCGAGGCGGAGCGGCGGGGTGGACTTGGTTTGTGCCGTCAAAGAAGCGAGCGAAATAGAATGTTCCGCTCGCTTAAGCTTTCAACAAGTTTGGCAGGGCAGTAGAGATTTTCGATTCGGGCGCGGCTAGCGGCCGTGCCGCTACGGTCCGCGCTCTTCAGCCGACGAAATCCACCACGGTCCCTCGGTGCACCATCCCGGCGAGATCGAGCGCATCCCAATTGGTGAGCCGGATGCAGCCGTGCGATTCAGTCTTGCCGATCTTCTCCGGCGACGGCGTGCCATGGATGCCGTAGCTCGGCACTGTCAGATCGATCCAGACGACGCCGACTGGATTCTTCGGCCCCGGTCGAATCGTAAGCTTGTGCTGGGCCTTCCGCCTTTAAAGCCAAAACGCGGGTCGTAATGATAGGTCGGATTGTGTGCTACGCCCTCGACCTTGAACACTCCGGTCGGAGCGGGCTTTTCGGCGCTGCCAATTGAGGCGGGATAAAACGCCACCAAGTTACCCGTCGGCGTCGAAGGCGGAGAGCGTGCGCGCGGTCTTGTCAATAACGACCTTGGCGTCGTTCTGCCAATTCGTCCCGAGGGCTCGGGTAATCAAGGGCGGCCAGCCATGGCTTCGAAGTTGGCCGGTATATTTTTTGTGAACGGACCTTTCGCGTCGGCCTCGGTGATGGCGTATTCTGCCATGATCGGGTCTTCCGATGTCGCGGCAAGGGAATTGAAGGTCGCGCCGTCGAGGGTGCCGGTCGGATCTACCCCGCTCTGGCGTTGAAACGCAGCCACGGCTTTTCTGTAATTGTCGCCGTCGCGGCCGTCGATCACGCCGGGGGAGAAACCGGCACGATCGAGCAATACTTCGGCTTTAACGATAAGCGCAGTGTTGTCCTTCTGGCCTTGGCCGAATTGGGCCTGTTCGATCGCGCCAGCGCTGAGCGGCTGCCGCGGCGCATGGCGAGAATGGTGCGGCGTGGAGCCGGTGCAGAGGGCAGCGCAGACCAAGAGCCCCCATACGCGAATGTTCCTGCGTTAAAAACGCGAGTCGATGCCGGTCAGTTCCTGAAATGCGCAATGTGCGTCTCCCAAGACCTTTTTATCAGAGCGGCGGTCCGCACAGCGCGGCTGCGCCCAAATGCAAAGATCGTGATAGACCCCTGGACTATTCCGGTTTTTCGTCCTCGCTTCTTGCTTGGTCCTGTTCAGCGAGCTTGGCCCAGGTCTGAGCCATTTCGATCAGCAGGGCCTTGTTAGTCTTGTCCGTGGCTTCGCGGGCCAAGCGCAAGCATTCGGCCGCGCGCCTTTGATGATCCTGGAATTTGGCCACGGAACCCTCCCGTTGCGCAGCAACGCGGAAGCTGGCCGTTCGGTTCCTCGCAACCGGAAAACC
>DASXJB010000279.1:0-3516 GCA_036497645.1 Xanthobacteraceae bacterium | reverse complement strand
GTTTTTGCCGACGGCAATCCGCAAAGCCGTGTCATGTTCGTCGGCGAAGCACCGGGTTACGACGAAGATATTCTCGGCCGCCCATTTGTAGGACGTTCCGGCAAATTGCTCGACCGCATGATGGCGGCGATCGGTCTCGACCGTACTTCTTCCTACATTGCCAATGTCGTGCCATGGCGGCCGCCTGGCAACCGCACGCCGACGCCACAGGAAACCGCCATCTGCCTGCCGTTCATCCGCCGCCAGATCGAACTCGCCGATCCCGACATTTTGGTCTGCCTCGGCGGGCCCGCGATGCAGACGCTGCTTGGCGTCAAGGACGGGATTACGCGCTCGCGCGGGCGCTGGTTTCCCTACGATACCGGCCGGCGCGAAATCCGCGCCTTAGCCACGTTCCATCCAGCTTTTTTGCTGCGCAGCCCGTTGCAGAAGCGTTTTGCCTGGCGGGATTTTCTGGCGCTCAAGAAGGCACTGGCGGGTGGCCTCGGGTAGCGGGCTACCCGAGCGCAAATTTCACCGCGAAGATAAGCGCCAGCACCAGCACTGCCGGCTTGGCATCGGCGAAGCGGCCGGCGATGAGCTTAATCAGCGCATAAGTGATAAAGCCAAGCCCGATGCCGGTCGCGATCGAATAAGTGAGCGGCATGGTCACGGCCGCGACCACCGCGGGGGCGGTTTCGGTAATGTCGTTCCAATCCATCTCGGCCAATCCGCGCGCCATCACGCAGGCGACGTAAAGTAGCGCCGCCGAGGACGCATAGGCCGGCACCATTCCGGCGAGCGGCGCGAAAAACAGCGCCGCCACAAAGAGCACCGCGACAAAAAACGCGGTTAGCCCGGTGCGCCCGCCGGCGGCGACGCCCGCGGCACTCTCGATATAGCTTGTGGTGGTCGAGGTGCCGATTAGCGAGCCGAACATCGCGGCGAAGCTGTCGGCAACCAGCGCCTGCTTCATCCGCGGCAGATTGCCGTCCGCGTCGGCCAAGCCGGCCTGGTGCGTGACCCCGATCAATGTGCCGGCATTGTCGAATACATCGACGAATAAGAAACTGAAGACCACGATCAGGAATGACGGCTCGTGCAGCCGCGAGAAATCTAGCTGCAGCAAAGTCGGGCTCAGCGACGGCGGCGCCGACACCACACCGCCATAGCTGGCAAGCCCCAAGGGAATGCCGATTGCCGAGACGGCGAGGATGCCGATGAGCGTGCCGCCAGCGACCCGGCGGTAGTTCAGCGCCACGATCAGCACGAGACCAAACAGGCAAAGCACCGCAGCCGGATCGCGCAGATCACCGAGCGTCACCAGGGTCGCAGGGCTCGCGACTACAATTTTTGCTTCTTCAAGCGCAATGATGCCGAGGAACAATCCGACGCCGGCCGATATCGCCAGTTTCAGATTTCGCGGGATCGCATTGATGATGTATTCGCGAATGCGGAAGATCGAGATGAAAAAGAAGATCACGCCCGAGCAGAACACCGCGGCGAGCGCCTGCTGCCAGGTGTATTTCATCGTCAGAACGACGGTGAAGGCGAAGAATGCGTTGAGCCCCATACCGGGTGCGAGCGCGATCGGATAATTGGCGTACAACGCCATCACCAGCGTCGACACCGCTGCGGCAATACAGGTGGCGACGAACACCGCGCCCTTGTCCATGCCGGTATTGCCGAGAATCTGCGGATTGACGAAGACGATGTAGACCATCGTCAGGAAAGTGGTCAGTCCGGCGACGAATTCGGTGCGCGGATCGGTGCCGGCCGCGCTCAGACCAAAAATTTGCTCCAGCGGGGGCGCCGGACCTTTCGGATTGCCAACGGTTGTTTGCTCCATGGTGTCCCTCGCCCTAAGGTCGTATACTACAAAATACTTCTGACGCGCAGACGAGTTTTGACCCTGAGTGTTCGTCCATGACGCTCGATCCCGTTCTGCTCTCGCGCTTGCAATGGGCCTGGGTGATTTCCTGGCACATCCTGCTACCAGCCTTCACGGTGGGACTTGCGTCCTACATCGCCGTGCTGGAAGGGCTGTATCTCATCACCGGAGAGGAGATCTGGTTCCGCATTTCCGGATTCTGGACAAGAATCTTCGCCGTCTCCTTTGGCATGGGCGTCGTCTCCGGCATCATCATGCCGTTCCAGTTCGGCACCAATTGGAGCCGGTTCACCGATACCGCCGCCGATGTGATCTCGCCGCTTTTGTCCTACGAAGGGCTGATGGCGTTTTTTCTCGAGGCCTCGTTTCTGGGCGTGCTCTTGTTCGGACGCCGCCTGGTGCCTCCCTGGGCACATTTTTTTGCCGCCGCGATGGTCGCGTTCGGGACGCTGTTGTCGTCGTTCTGGATTCTCGCGACCAATTCATGGATGCAGACACCGCAGGGCTATAAAATCGTCGACGGCCGTTTCGAGCCGGTCGACTGGATGGCCATCGTTTTTAATCCGTCGTTTCCATATCGCTTCCTCCACAACGTCAACGCGTTCTACATCACCACAGCTTTTGTCGTGCTCGGCGTCGGCGCCTGGCTGTTGCGGCGCGGCCGGGCGACGGAAGACGCGCGGATGATGATGCGGATGGCGCTCGATCTGTTGATCCTGCTCGTGCCGCTGCAGATTTTTCTCGGTGACCAGCACGGTCTCAACACGCTCGAATATCAGCCGGCCAAGATCGCGGCGATCGAAGGCCGCTATGACACCGCCCAACCGGCGCCGCTGACTTTGTTTGGCATTCCCGACGACGCGGCGGCGACCATGCACGCCGCCATCGAAATTCCCTATCTCGGCAGTCTCGTTCTCACCCATTCTTGGAACGGTGCGATCAAGGGCTTGAAGGAATGGCCGGCGGATCAGCGGCCACCGGTCGGCCCGCCGTTCTTCGCGTTCCGCGTCATGGTCGGTATCGGCGTCATCATGCTGCTCGTTGTCATTGTTGGACAAGTGCTGCAGCCGCGCGGCCGCTTATGGGATTCGATATGGTTCCTGCGCTTGTGCCAATTGACGGCGCCGCTCGGCTTCGTCGCGGTCATCGCCGGCTGGATCACGACCGAGGTCGGCCGGCAGCCGTGGACGGTATACGGGGTGTTGCGCACCGCCGATTCCGTCTCGCCGTCGCTCACCGGCGCCAATGTGGCGTGGTCGCTCGCCTTCTACATCGTCGTTTATCTGATCATGTTTCCAACCGGAATCGCATTTATGGCCGGTCTCGTGCGTCGCGGTCCGCAGCAGCGGGACCTTGAAGCTCCCGTCAGCCCGATCGAGAGCGGCCGTCCGCACGAGCCGTTCGAAAGCGCCGCGCGCGCGGCGCCGCAACTGTGAGGGGGGTGATGCCATGGCGCTCGATTTGGTGCCGTTATGGACCATCCTGCTCGGCCTCGCGGTCTTCTATTACGTAGTCTTTGACGGTTTCGATCTCGGCGTCGGCATGCTGTACGGGCTGGTGCGCGGCGACGCCGCCCGCGCCACCGTGATGAACTCGATCGCGCCGGTCTGGGACGGCAACGAGACCTGGCTGATTTTCGGCGGGCT
>DASXJB010000278.1:0-9244 GCA_036497645.1 Xanthobacteraceae bacterium | reverse complement strand
AGTGGCGAAGGATGTTGGATTGACGCCAGCCGAGATCGAGGCGCTGAGCGCGCCGCCCAAGAAGTGGAAAGGGAAACCCAAATGAAGCACGAAGGCGAGAATGCTTTCCGCCAGCGCGAGGCGTCGAGCGGCAATCTCTGCACGCGCGCATTGACGGTCAAGACACTGGCAAGCCTGTGGCGTGTTCGTGCCGAGGATGCGGCCAACGTCATCTATCCGAATGACCGTGCGCTCATGTCACTCGTGACGCGCGCCACGTCAGCGCCCGCGACCACGTTCACATCGGGATGGGCCGCCGAGCTCGCGGTGAAGATTGTCGCCGACACGGTCGAAGCGTTGAGCGCGGCATCCGGCGCCGCCGACGTTTTGAAGCAAGCGCTGGTGTTGAGTTGGGATGGTCATGGTGTGATCAGCGCGCCAGGTTTTGTCGCGTCGGCGGCCAACAGCGGCTTCGTCAAGGAAGGCGATCCGATCCCGGTGCGGCAACTCGCACTAGGGCCAGCACAGCTATCGCCCTACAAGCTGGCGACGATCGCCGCGCTAACGCGCGAGATGGCCGAGAGCTCGAATGCCGAGGCGCTGATCAGCGATTGTCTGGTCCGCTCAAGTGGGCTTGCACTCGACGCGGCATTCTTCGACGCCAATCCGATGGTGGCGAACACGCGGCCTGCGGGCATCCGCAACGGCATCGCGACGCTGACGGCGAGCGCTAATCCCGATGCATTCGGCGCGTTCTTTGAGGACATCGCCGCGCTGTTGAATGCCGTGGCTCCGGTTGCCGGAAAGGGGCCGGTTATTATTGTCTCGTCGCTTGGCCGCAGCGCCAGCGCCAGCGCACGCTATGGCAGCATCAAAGCCGAAGGCGACGACGCAACGATCATTCCGGTGGCCTCGCCAGCGGTGGGCAACGACATCGTCGCGATTGCGCCGAAGGCGATCGTCGCGGCGCTCAGTGCCGATCCCGACATTGAAACGGCTAACGCGGCGACGCTCGTGATGCAGGATACAAATCCGGCAGTCGCGGGCACCACGGGGCCAGAGCGTAGCGTGTTTCAAACTGAAAGCCTCGCGATCAAAGTGCGCTGGCCGGTGTCATGGGCGCTGCGCGATCCGCGCGCGGTCGCGTGGTTGACGCCAGCGTGGAAGTAAGATGCGCGTCTATGTCGAAGAGGCGTTGCCCGAGCTCGATCCAATCATCGCGCACGAGGTTACGCCCTATGGCTGGCGCGGGCTGACGCAGCAAGGCGAGGTCTACGAGGTCAAGAGCTCGAACGGCCACGCGATCGAGGTGCCGTCTGAAATCGTTGTCGCGCACAAGGGTGAGCCGATCGGTCGGCGCAAGATCAGCAACGATGAGACGATCGACATTGAGTCATATCTCGAGCATTTCAATCTTGGCGTCGAGCTCTACAAGTCGAACCGCATCAAGGAAGCGCTGATCGAAACCGCCGCGACGATTGTCGCCGCGCCGACGCTGCGCGCAAAATTCAATCGGGCGATGGTGCTGCTGGCTGCGGGTCGATGGCGTGAAGGCTTCAAGGACTACTGGCAGTGCGAACAGCATGCGCCGTTCATGCGGCCACAGGTGCGCGCCGCGCTCGATCGCGGACTCGAGCCGTGGATGGGCCAGGATTTGCACGGCAAACGATTGGTGCTGATGCACGCGCACGGCTTCGGCGACAGCATCATGATGTTGCGCTATGTGCCGACGTTGCGCGCGCTGGGCGCCGACGTGGTGCTCGATCTGCCGCCCGAACTGCACAAGTTGGCTGGCGGTCCATTCGGCAGCGATGGTGATTACTTCTGCCCGTTGCTGCATCTATTGCATTGGTTGTCCGTCACGCCGGGAACGATCGACGGTCAGCCCTATCTGCCGGTCTGGCAAGAATGGTCGCCCGCTCCGAAGCGAATTGGCATCGCATGGTCGATCGGCAAACCGAGCGATGGCGACTATCCACGGTCGATCCCGCTCAAGCAATTGGTCGAGGCGTTCCCAGATGCCGAGCTCCACAGCGTGCAGGTTCAAGGCGGCGACGAGGCGGCTGATCTTGGCGTGTACGCTTACACCTTCAACGACTTCGCGGCTTGCGCGGGCTTGATGATGGAGATGGATGCGATCGTCAGCGTTGACACGGCGGCGCTGCATCTGGCCGGGGCGATCGGTCATCCGCGCGTCTATGGTCTGTTGTCGCATTGGGCAAGCTGGCGCTGGGTCGCGCCATGGTATGAGAATGTGAGACTGTGCCGACAGTCGGCGCCCGGTGATTGGGCGAGCGCTCTTGCGCAAGTTCACGCGGACTGATCTCGGCGTCGAACCGCTATCCGGCGCATTCAGCAAATATCTCAACATGCACGAGACGGCGATCCTGCTGGCGCTGGTCAAGAGCGTGGCGCCGCGGGTGATGATTGAATTCGGCTGCAATCAGGGCATCACCGCCAAGCGAATGCTCGAGAATTTGCCGACGCTGCAGAAGTACATCGGCATCGATGTGCCGTTCGGGCATTGCGCGACGTTGGCGTGCCAGCAAACCGAAACGCCGGTTAACGCCGGATGGTACGCCGCCGACGACGAGCGATTCTTTTATCTGGAAACGCGTTCGCAGATGCTGCGCACCGGGCATCTCGAACCGTGTGACGCGGTGTTCATCGACGGCGATCACTCCGAGCACGCGGTGCTGCACGAGAGTCGGCTGGCGCGGCGATTGGTTCGCGCGCCAGGGCTGATCGCTTGGCACGACTATTCCAATCCAGCGGTCGAGGTGACGCGTGCGCTCGATCAGCTTGTCTACGATGGCTGGCCGATCAATTGCGTCGAAGGTTCATGGCTGGCCTTCATGAGAGTGGAGAAAAACCTATGCCGATGACTCCGCACAAAGACGAAACGCAGTCAGAGTTTATGTCCAGATGTGTGCCCGAGATGATCGGCACGGGTGACGACAAGCGACCGCAGGAACAGGCGGTGGCAGCTTGCTACACGATCTGGCGCGACAGCAAGAAATCCGCGAAGTCGAACGGCGACGATGATGACGACAAGATCGATCCAGACGACTACGACGACGAAAATGAATTCATGGATGATTGCATCGACGAGATGGGCGATGAAGATCAGTGCCAGTTACTCTGGGACAACAAGTCGGCGCGGGGCCTCAAGTTTAAGACTCACGCCAGCACCGTCCATGGTCTTGAGTTTGTCATGTCTGACGAGACTATTGATCGTATGGACGATGTTATTCTCAGCGATGGCTGGGATTTGGAAAACTTCAAGAAGGCTCCACGGGCATTGTTCAATCACCGCTCCGACTTCGTCATCGGCAAGTGGGAAAACGTGCGGGTCGAGGACAAGCAACTGCGGGGACATCTGCGGTTAGCAAAGAAGGGCACGTCCGAGCGGATCGACGAAATTATCAGTCTTGTCGAGCAAGGTTTGCTGAACACGGTCAGCGTCGGCTTTCGAGTGCTCGAATCGAAGCCGCGCAAGGAAAGCGCATGGGGTTCGTTCTATACCAAGAGCGAGCTCGTCGAAACGTCGCTGGTCAGCATCCCGGCCAATCCGAATGCGCTGGCGATTGCAAAGTCTCTGAAAATTTCCCCCGCAACTCTTGAAATGGTGTTCGCCGAGCAAGGCGCAAAAGGCACCGGCATCAAGCGGCGCGGACTGAACGGCGGGCACGCCAAAGCATCTCGTAATGGAAAGGGCACTGGCATGTCGAGCCTTGCTCAACGCATCATGACCTTGGAGGCGTCAATCGTCGCCAAGAAAGACGAACTTGAGACACACATCGAAAGGATGGACGACAGCAACGTCAGCGACACTGATCTCGAAACCAACGGCAGGCTCAATGCCGAGATCGCCCAACTCGAAAAGACGCGGGCGACGCTGATTGATTCGGAGAAGGTGCTGGCGAAGACCGTGACCGGCGACAATGGCAAGGGCCGGGCACTTAGCACCACTGTGCTAACGCCGACTGAAGAGCGCATTGCGGCGCCTGCGATCATCACGCGCAGGAAAGACTTTGATCTGGTCGATTACTACGTCAAAGCAGCGCTCTGCAATTACATGGCGAAGGCGTCTGGCCGTCCGATCGATCTGGAACGGCAGCGCATCTATGGCGACGATGATGGCATCAAGGCCATCGTCGAGATCGTCACGCGTGCAGCCTCTGCCCCGGCCATGACCACGGTCACGGGCTGGGCCGCAGAACTGGCACAGACGACCTATGCCGAACTGATGCCGCTGTTGATGCCGAAGGCAATCCTCACCCGGCTCGCGCCGAAAGGATTGACTTTGGGCTTCGGTGCTGCAGGACGAATTGTCATTCCTACACGCTCGCGGACCCCGTCACTCGCGGGATCGTTTGTCGGTGAAGGTCTGGCGATCCCCGTCCGTCAGGGCGCATTCACGTCGCAAACCCTGACGCCGAAGAAAATGGCCGTGATCAGCACGTGGACTCGGGAAATGGGCGACCATTCAATCCCCTCGATCGAGGGGCTGATCCGCGAGGCAATTCAGCAAGACACCAGTGTTGCGATTGACTCGGTCCTGATCGACGCCAACCCGGCAACCACGATCAGGCCTGCGGGCTTGCTCAACGGTGTGGCGTCGCAGACGCCGACGCCGATCACCAATGGTCCGATTGCTGCGCTCATTGGTGACATCACCAACATGATCAACGCGATCTCAACGAGCACTTACGGCAACGTGCGCAATCTTGTCTGGCTGGTCAATCAGACCGACATGCTGCGGGCGTCACTGATGACGGCGCCGAACACCGGCATCTTCCCGTTCCGCGATGAAATTCGCGGCGGGTCGTTGAACACCATCCCGTTGATTGATTCGGCGACGGTCCCGGCAAAGACGATGGTCCTCGTCGATGCCGCCGACTTCGTCGTGGTTGGTGGTGAGGCTCCGCGTATGGAGATGAGTGATCAGGCGACACTTCACATGGAAGACACGACTCCGCTTGAGTTGGTGGCTTCTCCGAGCACGGTCGCAGCGCCGCAGCGGTCACTGTTCCAGACCGATTCGCTCGCACTGCGGATGATCATGCCACTGAACTGGACCCAGCGTCGTGCAGGTACAATCGCGTGGGTGCAGAACGTGACGTGGTGAACTACTTGGCCCTCGTCGGAATTGAATGCGGCGGGGGCTTTTTTCTCACAGGAGAATGCCATGACGAAACTAGCCGACGATCCGAACACCGAGGCCGCAAAAAAGCGGCTTGAGGAAGAGAAGAAGGTCAGCGACAAATCACGCGCCGAATATTTCGAACGCATGAAAGGCAAGCCGACGCCGACGCAAGAAGAGAATGATCTGGCTGCACTCGGCGCCCACATTCTCGAACATGAGGATGATGGCAGCGGGCCCGATCCGCACAACAAGCCGCTGCAGGACAAGCACCTCGAAGCGGAGAGGTCACAGTCTCGGCCTCAAGGCTATCAGACGCGCCAAGCCCAACACCGCACCACTGAGTAAGCGATGGCAAACTGGCTGTCCCGTATCTCGCGGCTGATCAGCAAGACCGAGGGTCAGTATCATGCTGGCCCGTGGTATTTGCCAATCACGGGCGGCTGGCTTCCCGCTGGCATAGGCGACAATCTGAACTGGTGGCAGAACGGTTACGATCCGATCGGCACCAGTTCGCAATCGGCGATGGTCGAGGCTTGTGTCTCGGCCTACTCGCAAACCGTTGCGATGTGTCCCGGTGATCACTGGCGACTCAACAACAAAGGCGGGCGGGACCGGGTCACAAACTCGGCTCTCGCTCGCTTGCTGCGCTATCCGAACGAATATCAGACGATCAGCGATTTTCTCTTGAACGCGGTGCGTTCGCTCTATCTCACCGGCAACTGCTATGCGCTTGGATTGCGCAACGATCGGTTCGAGATTGACGAGCTACATCTAATGAAACCGGAAATGTCATTTCCGCGCCTCGCCTCGAACGGCGAGGTGTTCTATCAGCTTCAAGGCAACGATATTATCGCCAAGCGATTGGGCGAGTCTACGTTGCTGGTGCCAGCGCGCGACGTGCTGCACATCCGTTTGCACACGATGAGGCAACGTTTTCCGGTGCCGCTGATCGGCGAGAGTCCGATCTGTGCGGCTTATAGCGATATCAACGTCGGCAATGCCATCGCGTCGCAGCAGGCGGCGTTCTACATGAACGAGGCGCGACCGAGCGCGGTGCTCTCGACCGATCTGATACTCGACAAGGATCAGGTGCAAGCGCTGCGCGACCGCTGGAATGATCAGGCCAAGGGATTGCATTCAGGCGGCACGCCGATTTTGACCGCAGGATTGAAGGTGCAGCCATGGGCGGTTGGCGGCAAGGACGCGGCGACCGCGGAAATTCTCAAGCTGACCAACGAACACATCGCGCTCGCGTTTCGCATTCCGCTGCAAATCCTTGGACTCGGCGGCGCCACCTATTCCTCGACCGAGCTCTTGATGCAGAGTTGGATTGCATCGGGCCTTGGCTTCTGCCTCAACCACGTCGAAGAAGCGATCGGCGTGCTGTTCCTGTTGAAAGGCCAGCCCGACGAATATGTCGAGTTCGACACCGCAGCGCTGTTGCGGTCGGCCTACAATCTCCGCATCGAGGCGCTGGCGCGTGGCGTGCAGGGCGGCATCTATTCGCCGAACGAGGCGCGCAATCTGGAAGGCCTCGCCGACGTGAAATTTGGCGATGAGCCGAGGGTACAGCAACAGGTCGTGCCCTTGAGCGCTGCAGAAGCAATCCCGGCAGCACCGCCCGCACATGGGCAACCGCCCGCGGGCGGACAGCCTGCACCGCAAGCCAAGCCTGCCGACAAGCTCCCGCCCGAAAAAGGCAATCGCGATGACCTATCCAGAGAAGTCACAAACCTCTTTAGAGCCGCTGACCGAATCGGAAGGCGGCGACTTACTCCTTGACGCGTGGCGGGTTTGTCTCGCCGAGGCGTTGGAGCGGCAACAAACCGCATGGCAACGTCATGTCGAGCTCATGGCCGCGCAAAGCGCCGCGATTATTGGACAGCTTGAAGCGAAGCTTGCGTTGCTCGAGATGCGAATTCAATCCCGGCTGGGCGAGCTCAAGGACGGCGAACCGGGTCCGATCGGGCCGCAGGGCGAGCCGGGTCCGGTCGGGCCCGATGGCGCCCAAGGGCTCGCAGGCGAGGTCGGAGAGCGCGGTTTGCAGGGTGGTCCGGGGGATAGTGGCCCTCGCGGCGAACGCGGCTCAGCGGGCCCCGTAGGGCTTCGCGGTCCACGCGGGGAACCCGGCGCCAGAGGCGCACACGGCGAGATCGGCAAGCCCGGTCGGAGCGGCAAGGATGGCGACAACGGCAAGGACGGCACCAACGGCGAGCGCGGCAAGATCGGGCCGATTGGTTTGCGTGGTCCGCGTGGCCTCATGGGCGCGCGTGGCGAACGTGGCGAGAAGGGTGATCGGGGCGAACAAGGAAAGCGAGGACCAAATGGCGAAGAAGGCCAAAAAGGCGAAAAAGGCGAAATTGGAGAGCAAGGTTCGATCGGCCAGCAAGGTGAGCGCGGTGAAACGGGCGAACCCGGCCCGCAGGGCCAGCCGGGGCCGGTAGGCGAGCGCGGCTATCTGGGCGAGCGTGGTCCGCAGGGTGAACCGGGATTGCAAGGGCCGCGTGGTGATCGCGGCGAGAAAGGCGATCCCGGTTTGCTCCCGCTAGTCCGCGCGTGGGTCGAGGACGAGATCAGCTATGCTGGCATCGTGGTCAGCCACGATGGCGGAACGTGGCAAGCGCAAAAAGACACGGCGCAAAGACCGCCACATAAAGACTGGATGCTTCTTGCTGGCGCTGGCCGTAGTGCCATCTCTCCTGTCGTTCGCGGCACTTTTGACAGCGCTGCGGCTTATGACGCGTTGAATATCGTGGCGCTCAACGGCGCCGCGTTCATGGCGCGCTACAATGATCCGGGCGAATGCCCCGGCGATGGCTGGCAACTGATTTCGTCGGTTGGCCGCACCGGCAAGCCGGGACCGAAGGGCGATCGCGGTGAACCGGGTCCGCGTGGATTGCCCGCAGCATCGATCGTGCGCGGCGAGATCGATCGCAACTACACCTTGAAGCTGATCACCTCTGATGGCGGCGAGGTGCCGATCATCTGCCGCGATCTGTTCATGCAGTATCACGAGGACAGCAACCATGGCTGACATCATCGTCAAGGTGCTGCAACCGGCATCGAGTTATGATCTCGCCACGCTCGCCGAGATCAAACTGATGCTGGGCATCCAGCCAACCGACACCACCGAGGACGCGCTGCTTTCGATGTGGATCACAGCCTATTCCGATGTGATCGCGACGCTGTGCCGACGCGTGTTTGCGAAAGAGCAAGTGGAGGAATCCTGGCGCGGCGACCTGATGCCGTTCAACACCGACAATGGGCGCGTGTTTCTCACGCACTATCCGGTGGCCGATCCCGATCTTCTCACAGTCACCGCACCGGATGGCTCGACGATCGCCAGCACGGGCTATGAGTTGGAAAACCGCAGCGGCAAGCTGCAGTTCTTCAATGCGGCAGCATGGAGCGAGCCGATCCGCATCACCTATTCGGGCGGTTATCTTCTGCCGGATGAGGCGCCGCCCGCGCTGAAACAGGCGCTGGGGCTGTTGGTTCAGAACGCACGCATCTGGCAATCCCGCGCGCTAACATCGGGCGTGCGCTCGATCTCACACCGCGAATCGCGCGTGCAGTTTTTCGACATCAATGCAGCCGTCGCCAAGATGCACGGCGCGGGGCCGCTGGGCATGGCGAACGACATGGTCACTTCGCTGCTGTCGGCGTACATGCGCCTTTATGTTTGAGATTGAAACGAGGGGCGCAGATACACTCGCCAAAAAACTCGATCAATGGTCTGAGCAGATCAAAGGGCTGCAGACCAAGATGCCCGAGCAATTGCACGAGTGGCAGACCGAGGACATGCGTCGGCACTATCCGAACATGGATGTGACCGTGAAGGATAACGTGGTCGAGGCGTCAACCTCGATCTGGCCGAGATCGCGATTGTCGGAAGAAGACGAAAAGCGGCGCCGCGCGATGGTGCACACCACGGGACCGAAGCGCTTTCGCCCGGTCGGCGGCGGTCCTCGCGCCGCGACCGCCTCGACGCGGCCAATCCTGCGCGAAGCACTGTTCGACGAGCTCGACCAACGAATGGTCGCCATGTTGGATGAGGCAGGCAAATGTCCGTAAACATGGATGTGCTGTTGCAGTCGCCGATCTTCGATTTCTGGT
>DASXJB010000277.1:0-12459 GCA_036497645.1 Xanthobacteraceae bacterium | reverse complement strand
ATACAATGTTGTTCGCCGGCGGCGCCAGCATGGGGCCCCGGTTCTGTCAACCCCGCGGCGGTATGGCTGGCATGCGGGTATGTAATGCCTCATGACTTGACAACTGTCATGCTCTAGCGGGTGACACTCCCCTTGCAACGCTGCAGTCCGGAAGTCAATCGATATTTCAATGACTTGATCACAATAATGTGAGGCGCCACAACCTCACAAACTAGCCTTTGCACTTGACGCCTCTTGCATATCCGAGTGTGAGGCCTCATAATCTCACACATAGACATGAAAGGAACGCCACATGGCAAAGACCCCGCAAATTCCCGCCCTTCCCGGAATGACACCGCTCGGCATTTCCGAACGCCGAATCGTTGCCTTTTGGTCTTCTAAACACGGCAAGTATTGGCTTGAACTAATCGCCCACGGTTCAAGCTTCTCGTATCGCAGCGAATGCGGCGGGGGGTATCTCGGCCATTGCACGCGCGAAGACGCATTCGCCCGCATGCGCGCCGAGTTGAACGGCTACGCCGCCGATGAAATCACGATGGTGCGCCGATGACGCGCCCCGATCGCATTTTCAGCACAGACTCGCCCAAGGCCATCAAGGCCGAAGCCTTCGGCTACCTTAACGCCATTCACTACATGGCGCCCCATGACCGCGGCGGCGTCGGCAATCTGTGCTCGCACGCCTCGCCTGTTTGCATCGATTTGTGTCTCGGCCATTACAGCGGCCAAGCGGCGATGGTTCACGATCAAGAGCGTGACGACAACCCAACGCGCAAATCCCGCCGCGACAAGGCGCAACGGTTCATGCGGGACCGCGCCAACTATCTGCGCGACATGGTCCGCGCCATCGATTGTCTGATTCCGCGCGCGGCACGTCTCGGCAAAAAGCTTTGCGTGCGGCTTAACGGGTCAACCGACGTTGCCTATGAAGGCATTCGGTTTGCCATCGTACGCAACGCTAAAGGCAAAGCGCTTGCGGTCACGCTCGGCGGTCCCGATGCGAAGAACATTTTCGAGCATTACCCCGCGGTGCAATTCGTTGACTACACCAAGAATCCGCGCCGGTTCGCTCGAGCCCTTCCGCTCAATTACCATCTGACTTTTAGCCGCTCCGAAATCAACGAAGCCGCGGCAATCGATTTGCTGGGGCGCGGCGTCAATGTCGCCGTGGTGTTTGCTGGCAAGGCGAAGCCCGCAGAGTGGAACGGCTACACGGTCATAGACGGCGATACGCACGATTTACGCCACCTAGACCCGCGCGCCTACGCCGCTAACGGCATGTTCCGCGGTTTCGTTGTTGGCCTCTCGCCCAAGGGAATCAAAGCGAAGAAGGACACACGCGGCTTTATCGTGCGCGACGCCGTCGCGCTTTCGCTCGCAGCATAGGAGGAAACAACCATGTCGCTTCATTTGCATTCTGTCGCTGACTATCAACGCGCCGTGCTCGCATGGCATGCCGTGCAAGTGACGCGCACCGCGTTGCAGCGCGAACACGTGATCGATCTGTGGTTTGAAGGATGCGAATTCCGCGTCGAGTCAACGCCGCACCCCAGCGACCAATGGGACAACCGGAACCGGAAAGGCCGAAACGGCGCCTAGGCGCCGTCGCGCCGTTATGCGGCGCCCGATGAGGCCGTGCAAAAAGGGGTTGCATCGGTATAGTGATAGCGTCTAAAGTGTGTGCGCCCCGGCCTGCCGCTACAAACGACAAGCCGGGACTTGACCATCGAAAGCGTTGGAGGCTTCCGTGACCCATGACGACAATAAACGCCCACCAAACGATTTTCCAGACGATGATCTGTCCGACCTGATCGGCGGCACCCCGCGCAAGCCGACAGGCCGCTCGGAACAATTCACGCCGGTTCTCGAACGGCCGGAATTCAGCGAAGGTTGTCCGGCCTGCCATGGCACCGGCCGGTGGCGCGGCCGCGGCGTGTGTTTCAAGTGCAAAGGCCTCGGCCGGCGCACATTCAAGACATCGCCCGAAAGCCGCGCCAAGGCCCGCGCCAAAGGCGCAGAGAAGGCCGCACAGCGCGAGGCCGACAAGGCGGCATGGCAGACCGCGCACGCTACGCAAATCGCCTGGACGGTGCGCGCTGCGGCCCGCAACACCCAACGCGGCGGAACGTTCGATTTCCCGCAAAAGCTTTTGGACGCGCTCGGTCAATTCGGCACATGGACCGACGCACAGCTCGCCGCGGTCGAAAAGCTCATGGCGCGGGACGCCGAGCGCGCCAAGGAACGCGAGCAAAAGCTCACGCTCACGATGGACGCAGTCAAGATCGAAACCGCGTTTGCGCACGCACGCGGCCGAGCGGCTCGCCCGGGCGCCGTCGGCGTTTGGACGCGACCGCTCAAGCTCCGCGCGGCCGGCATGGATTTGACGTTCACGCCCGGGTCAGAAGGCTCGCAATGGGCCGGCATGATCTTTGTGAAGGCCGGCGACAAAAAGCTCGGCAGCATCGCCGCCGGCACATTCAAGCGCCGCTTCGAATGCAGCGATGCGGAAGCCGCCGCGGTGGCCGAGGCCTGCAGCGATCCTAATCAGGCCGCGGTCGCGTTCGGCAAGGCGTGGGGCATCTGCACAGTCTGCGGCCGCACTCTCACAGACGATCAATCCATCGCGCGCGGCATTGGGCCGATCTGCGCTGAAAATTTCGGGTGGCGACAATGAGCAAACAACCACAATCCCACGACATCGAAGCCGCGCTGCAAATTGTAATCGAGCTGGCGTTCCAAAACACCATCGATCGGCTGGAAAACCCGACACGCTACCGACAGGAGATGGCGGCTATCGATTTGGTGCGCGACACATTTAGCAGAGCGGGACAGCTGAGATGAGCAAACAAACAATCGCACAGGTCGAGGCGCGCAAGCGCAAGCTCCTGCTGCGTCTGCGGCGGGACGCCAATGAGCTGGTCAAGATCGAAGACCAGCTCAAAGACATGCGGGCCGGCAAGCGCAAGGTGGCGCCGCCTGCGCCCGTGACTCACAAGTGGACGTCGGCGCCCGACTTTGACGACTGCGTCGATATCGTGCGGCCGGTCGCACCAGGGAGTGCAGGGCCATGCTGAAGAGCAGAGGCAGACCAAAGATCATCTGGACTGATGAGATGCTGGAAACGCTGCGCGACATGCGCGAGCGCGGCGCGCCGCTGTTGCTCATCGCTGAATATGTCGGCGTGGCCTACGCGACCGCTAATCTGAAATGTCGGGAGCTGGGGTTTCCGCGCAACCGCGCCAAACGCAAACATTGGAGGAACCGATGACCGAGAGAAAATGGAATTGGAGAAAGCCATTTAGGTGGACGGTTTTTGAGCGCTGCGAAATAGCAAACGGCGGCACAAAATCCACAGCGCTCGGAAAGCTCAAGAAAGCTCTAACGGCGGGTCGAATCGAAAGGATCAAGCGCGGTCACTATCGGCTTAAGCGCATATCCGCAGTCAATCGGCGCGGATGATGTCATGAGCGAGAACGGGCGCGCTAATCCGTACAAGCGCAACGGCGGATGGTTCATCGAGATTGGGCCATTCACCACCAGCAAGGACGCGCTGCAAGCGCTGCTGCTGCGCATCCTCGTGCGCCGCGGCGAGCGCATTGTTCGCCTTTCGCCAGCGCGCAGAAAGCGAACCACACGGAGGAAAAAATGAGCGTCACAACATTTGTGCTGCTGTTCGTGCTGACTGACGCGCACGGCAACATGGTTCAAACGCGGGTCACAAACTTTACCAGCATGGCGGCGTGCCAGCTCGTGGGCGAGGCTCTGAGGCCGCCAATCGTTTGGAATTGCGAGCCTGGGCCGCCGCTGCCCTGCCAGCCGCCGGCAATCAGTTAGACGGGGAGCACCAAAAATGAACCGATCACCAGCTAAGAACCGCAAGGCCATTTTGTTTGGTGTGTTTGTCACCCACGGCACCCGAACGGCAATGGAGCTAGCAAACAATCAACTCAAGTCCCCGTGCAAACCGAGCACATTGCGCGCTTGGTTCAATCGGTGGCGCAAGCTTTCGTGGCAAGGCGTCATGTCACGGTTTGGCAAGTTCTGATGACCAAGCTCAGCACCGCGATTGCGCTGGTCGCGCTGGCCATCTGCCTGCTGTGGGCGTGGCCGCTGCCCGAGCCGTGTGCGCGCACTGCGCGCAGCAGCCTGATGTGTTCGTTCTCTGAGTGCTGGCGCAGCTGTGAGAATGCACCGCGCCAGAGCGGCATGCCGCTGCCGGACTGGCCGCAGTTGCCGTCGTGGCCGAAGCCGGTGCAGCGATGAGACTGATCTTGTTCGTGGGCGTGACCGCATGGGGCACCGTGGTGCGCTCTGGCAACGAGCAGCTGCTCATGTTGATCGGCCTGATCGGGTTCGGCTGGTCCTGGGCTGCCGCGAGTTCAAAGCTTGAAAGACAGGAATACCGAGCGCGCGGACCCGTTCGGCAATCATCTGTTAGGTCCGCACTAGGAGAGCGAAATGAAAATATTGGGAATAGCCATCGGGGTGTTCTTTGTTGGCCTTGTGCTGTGGGCACTTGCAGCAAACGCCACGCCATCCGCTAGCAACGCGACCAGACTGCAGCGGCAGAGCGACCAGCTCGCAGGTCAAAAATGCCACTGGGAGGGCAACACTTGGGTTTGCTGTGACAGTGGTGGCTTTGGTGGCTGCGCGAGAGACGAGCAAGAGCACAACGAGCAGCTCGCGCAATACGACGGGCAGGAGCGGACCGACGAGGCTGCCGAGTGGAAGCGCAGGCGCGAACTGTGGGTGAAGCGATCCCGCACGCAACTTCCAGATCACACCGTGGTTTGTTGGCCTTCAGGTCTGTGCTGTCACTTTGACGACGATGGCGCATACGTTTGCGTCCCAAACCGTTGAAAACCAATCGGGTCTGATCCGATCCGCGGGGAGTAGGCCGGCGACTGCACGCAGAGGCGCCGGCCGAAACCCACCAAACAAACAGGAGAGCGAAATGAAATACGAAGTTGAGCTGGCGCAGACCGTAATCGAGAGCACCACGCTGTACATCGAAGCGCACAACCAAGAGCAGGCCGAACTGATAGCAGAGTACATCGCCGAAAATGGCAAAGACCCGTGGGACCGCAAACGCATCGAAGTGACTTGGCAAACGATAGAAGTACATGGCGACATAGAAGTCATCACCTGCGAACAGGAGAGCGCGAGCGAGCGCTTAGCTTTGCCCCCAGCGTGCAACACCCTGCCCGAGCACACCGAAGGCTTGTTTGCGGACGAACCCGCATGAAGCGCGTGCAAACGATCGACAAGGCGATTGGCGCGCGGTTGCGCGCCTTTCGTCTGCAGCGTCAGCTCACCCAAACCGCCCTCGCTACGCCGCTCGGCGTCACGTTCCAGCAAATCCAGAAATACGAGAACGGCGTGAACCGCATCTCGAGTTCCACGCTGGTCAAACTGTGCGAGCTGCTCAATGTCAAACCCGAGCAGATCCTCGGCAATGGCCACGGGGTCTTTCACAGCGAGCCGGATGTGCTGGCCTTGTTCCACGACCGGGACATGGTGCGCATGCTGCTGGAGATCGGCAAGCTGCCGGCGGTGCAGCGCAGAGCAGTCACGCTAACGATGGTCGCCATGGTCCGCGCGTTCCAGCCGAGGCTCAAGTGACCAAGCGAAAGGAGCCATTCGCAGTGCAGTGCGTCGTTTGCCGCGAGTGGTTTTGGACCGCGCGACAGCAACAGCGCTATTGTTGGGCCAAGCGTTGCCGCACCAAGCGCATGACAAACAACAGCGTCACATATCGACAGCGGCATCACGAACGCCACCGCGCGACACAATTAAGCTGGCGATCCAGAAATCGGGATCATGTGAACAGCTATGCAAACGATTTGCACCGCCGAAAGAAACAAGACCCGGCTTATCGCGAGCGTCGCAATCAACTAAGTCGCGTTTATCAGATTACGAGATACGCCACGGATGGTGCGTTCGCGGAGGATCGTCGCGTACGCGCTAGTCAGCGGAAAAGAACGCTATTCGATCAGGTCGATCAAGACATCGCTGCCAATCCGGCGGCGCATGCTGAGGAGGTGCTGGCCGCTCTTCAGCAATTGTTAGGCCAGTAGGAGGAGCGAAGATGACACTACAAGAACCTCACAGGGAGCCTCGTCGGCCAGTTACCGGCAAAGCGAACTTCCGCGATCTCGCGGTGCAATTGCTCGCTGCAAATCCCGAGCAAGAAGTTAGCGATTTGGTCGGACGATACGTCACAACACTACGCAGCCATCCGGCTGCGCTCGAGTCGCTCGCCGAGTTCGCGCTGCTACACGTCAAGGCGACAATCATGCCGACAAAAGGAAATGGCACGCGCCGGGCTGCAGCCCCGCTGCGGCAAGAGCGCAAACGCCGCGCGATGACAACAGCCAAGGAGATCATCAAAAACTTGATGGAGTTCAAAACCCCGTACGGCAAAGCGACTGCTGACTGCAGCGGCGAGGAGCTGTGGAAGCTCGGCGGCTGGTATCGCGCGCTGTCGAAACTGGCAGGCGGCCGCAACAGCAATAAGACGTTGCGCGAGCAAGGTGCCACCGAGGCCGATCTGAAAAACGCGCTCAAGGCCGCGTAAACAAGAATGGTGGAGCTGCGGTCAGTGCCAACAGGCAATGGCCGCAGCCAACCAACAAGAGCGTACCCTGATGATCGAAACCCCGTGGCCGTGGGTCGAGCTAATGCCAAGTGATGTCGAGTACGCCGACAATTTTGCCAGACTGCAACACGCGTTTGCAGAGATGGTAAAACTGGAGCCGCGAAACAACGCACCCAGAGATCCGAAAAGAGCGCTTGAACTCAGCATCCGCGGCATGCGCGGCGAGTACGCCGCGTTTCTGTATTTCCGCCCGTGCCGATGGGTTCACTATGTCGGCTATCCAGACGGCAAGGCGGACATTGAAGGCTTTATCGACGTCAAAGAACGCCGGCAACTCTCGGACGATCTGATCGTCATGCCAAGTCAGCTGAAGCGCGGCCACGCCTATCTGATGGTGTTCGGTCACGAACACCCGCTCTACGCAATCGGCCCATGGTGTTGGGGCCACGAGATCAAGGGCCATCGAATCGAAGAGCGACAAAAAGATCGCCCCGCATATTTCGTTCACCCTACCGAACAGATTATGAAGCCGCCGAACCTGCTGTTCGATCTGGTACGCGAACGGCAGCGCGCGGCGTTGGGCTTCGGCGAAGATATTGACGACGTCTGGTACGACAGCATCGGTGAGATCCGACCAGAGGCGAGAGCAAGGGGGTTCAAGTGAGCTGTTTCCAAGGCAGATGCCGCGGCGGTCCGTGGGACGGTAAAGACCTTGAGGCCGACCGGGAAATCTACAAGGTGGCGCTCATGCCGCCGCTGCAGGTCAAATATCCGCCGGACTACACGCCGTCGGACCGCATCGAACTGACGTGGGGGACTTACCATCACGTCTTAGGCCAATGGGTGTGGCGGCAGGACGCCATGAGCGATCAGGAATATGCTGAGCAGGAGGAGCGCCAAGAGCGCATCCGCAATCAACGCGAATACGAGGGGGACTATGACTGACCAGGGGTGATCATTCCGCCGCCGCCGGGCGATCTGTGGACGGCGATTGCATTAGGACTGATCGTGTTTTGGGTTTGGGTGATCCTCGGGATCGCCCATCTTATTTTGCATTGAAAGGGGGCCCGCCCAGTTGGGGAGGGGTCGGGGTGTTAGCAGGACGGGCCCGGTACTCTAGGAAAGCGAGGAACGGGGGACGCGCCTCGCCGTGTGCTATATAGCACCGATCCGGAGCGCTCCCAATGACGGAAAAACACTCCAAGCCACCCTATCCAACGCTGACCGAGCGCATTGCCGAGCTTGAGGCCTTCATGAAGGCCGAGCTGATCTCCGAGCGCATCGACCAGCTGGAGAACGATTTCGCCGGGCTTGAGCAAGAGGTTAACAGCGTTCGCAACGCAGCAATCGCGATCGGCAATTGGACCGCCGACCTGGGCAGCACAATGCCGGCGATGCCGGTGGACCAGCCGATACGCCGATTGCTCAACGGCAGCTGGCCACAGCGTGACGGCAACACTTACCCGTCAATAAGGGGTCAGCGGACCAGCGGGCCGTACGAATTCTGGGTGCCGGTATTGCCGCCGGCGACGGAATGATTCATGCCGAGCATACGCGAAGGCATCTACGATTTGTTGGGCTCCGTTGAAGTCGACACGAAAGAAATGGGGAGAACCCACGTCGAACCGTGGCTGTCACAGCGCATGGTGATCGACACCGTCGCCAACGGCTTGGAGAACGATGTTCATACCTTCTGCATCCTAAAATGCCGGCAAGTCGCGATCACGACGGCCGCTTCGGTGATCGAGCTATTTTGGGCGCTGGCGAACCCTGGGACACAGGGCGCCATCATTGCAGATAGAACCGACAATCTCGAACGCCTGCGCCGCATCTTCGCGTCGCTGCTCGAGACGCTGCCGCCGGAATGGCGCGGTCCCGAACATCAGATCATCACCAACAACAGAAACGGCATGGTGTTTGCTAACCGTTCGGTGATCGATCTGATGGCGGCGGCGAACAATCCGGATTTAGGAGCGAGTCGCGCGCTCAACATGCTGCACGCGACCGAGTGCGGCACATGGCGATCGCTCGCCGGCGTCGAATCGCTCAAGGCTTCGCTGGCGCAGCTCAATCCGAACAGACTCTATCTGTTTGAATCAATCGCGAACGGATTTAACTGGTGGTACCACTACTGCATGCAGGCGAAACAAGATCGCCACATGCGCTTTGTGTTTTGCGGCTTCTGGAGCAATCCGACCTACTCAATCCCCCGCGACAATCCGGACTATCGCACCTATTGGGACGGACACCTCACCGATGAGGAGATCAAAAAAGCCCGTCTGGTGCGGGGGGAGTACGGCGTTACGGTCACGCCTGAACAAGTCGCGTGGTGGCGCCGCGAGTCAGAATATCGCGCCGAAGAATACATGCTGCGCCACTTTCCCTGGCACGAGAAAGAATGTTTCATCGCCAGCGGCTCTCACTTCTTCCCTGCACAACGCACTCTTGAAATCGGCGAGGCACTGGCCCATGGCGCTCCGTACAAAGGCTATAAATACGTTTTCGACGAGCGCTTTCTGTCGAGCCGAATTGAGCAGACTACAGACACTGACGAAGCGAATCTCCGCGTCTGGGAGCCGCCGGTTCCCGGCGGTGTTTACACCATTGGCATTGATCCATCAGGAGGCGGCGGTGGTGAGTCCGACGATCACGCGATTCAGGTTCTTCGTTGTTATGCTAATCGTGTTGTACAGGTCTGTGAGTTTCAATCTAATAAGCCCCTCACATACCAGCTGGCTTGGGTTCTGGCGCATCTGGCTGGGGCGTATCGCGACCACATGGCGAACCTCGAAATTACTGGCATCGGGGCTGCAGTCATGCCCGAAGTCCGCAACCTCAGACAGCTCGCCGAGCGCGGCCTCATCCAGGGCAATCCAACCTCCGAAAAAATAACCGACATTATCGGCAACGTCCGCTGGTTCTTGTATTCCCGCGTCGACACGATGGGCGGTGCCGGCAACGTCATCAACTGGAAAACGAATCAAGACAATAAGTCGATGATCTATTCCGAGCTGCGCGACTCGCTGATGCTGCGGCGGCTCGAGATCCGGTCATTGCGATTGGTCCAGCAGATGCAGGCAATTGTCGATGACGAAGGCTGGATCGGCGCTGGTCCCGACACCGGCGAGCAGGACGACCTCGTCAGCGCTCTGGTTTTAGCGCATCATGCCTGGGTCAAGTGGAAACGCGACGGACTGGTAGCGCGCAATTACACTTGGGAATCGGTCCACGAACGGCCACCGGACAAACCCGAGGATGTATTGATGCGCGTCTTCAGCCGGCATTTCCAGATGATCAATCAGAAGTCGCAGCGGCGACACCAGATATTCTGACAGGAGGCCAAAATGCCAGCTCCAGTCGTTACTAGCGTCAGTCCGAATACGGGTTCGCAAGCCGGCGGTACTGCGCTAACCATCACCGGCAGCGGCTTTACCGGCGCGACGGCTGTCAAAGTCGGCGGCGTTGCGGCAACCACCGTAGTTGTGGTCAGCGATACCTCGATCACCTGTGTCGCACCGGCCGGTACGCCGGGCGCGCTGGTAGCCATTGCCGTCACCACGGCCGGCGGCACCGGCACGTCCGCCGGGATTTACACCTATCAAGGCACCCTGTTCTCGAACTATCCGGCATTGCGGACAGCGGGCATCGGTATCGACGCCACCGGCCATGTCTGGCTCTACCGAGCCGGCGCGCTGACCAATGTCGGCATTCCGCCGAGCTGGACGCCGGGGCTTATGCAACAGTGACAGGAGGCAAAAAATGACAAACGGTCCCGTTCAAACGGCAGCTGATCCGTTCTCGAACTATCCGCCGATGCGGACATCAGGCATCGGTATCGATGCGACCGGCCACGTCTGGCTCTACCGAGCCGGCACTATGATCAACGTGGGCATTCCCCCGACTTGGACACCGGGGCTTATGACTGCGCCGCAGCAACAGCCAGCTGAGCCACAGCCAGCTGTGGCAGCGCCCCCGCCCGAGGAAGAGCCGCCGCCCGAGGAAGAGCCGCCGGAGCATCATCATCGCACGAAAGCGGGCAAGCGGAAGAGCTACTGATGCCGATCGCTAGAACCTACCAATGCGGCGAGTGTTTCCACCGCCTCGAGGTGATGCTCGAGGCCGCGCAGTGGGACGATCCGCCGCCGGAATGCCCGGCCTGCGCCGCCCGTGAGATGGAGCAGCAGTTCAAGCCGGTCGCGATCGGCGGCTCGCTCTACGCCAGGGCGAACGCCATCGCCGAGGATATTCTTGAGAAGGACTATCACGTCGGCAATATCCAGCGCGACCGGCATGAGGGCATGAAGCCGAAAGTGTCCTACAAGGATCAGACCTCGACCGTAGCGCCGTCGTCTTGGAATGCGATCGGCCGTGAGGCGCTCGAAAACGCCACCGCGCTCGGCAAACAGACCCGCCTCAATTTCGGCTCGGGCCTCGACATCTTGCAGTCCAACTTGAAGAGCGGCGCGCAGCCGGATTTGATCGAAGTGTCGAAACGAAGGTCGGCGCGCATCTGGTGAGCCATGGCGCTGAAAATTCCCGACGTTAACGACAAGGGCAGTCCACTCGAGGAGTGGAGCAAAGAAATCATCGATGAGTGCATGGGCTCAGCGCAAGAGCGCGGCACAGTCTACACTCGCGCCGGCCAATACTATTATCAGGGCACCGGCGACTCGCGAGCGGCGATCTACAACAAGACCAAGGGATTCGTAGACAAGCTCTCGGGCTTCTTGATGCAGCCCACCGACGTCCGATTCCAAGTCCTCTACGACTCGAGCGAGCCGGACGATGTGCTCGACCGCGCTCAGCTGGTCGGCGAGAAACTCACGGCTGACTTCAGCATGACGAACAGCGATGTCACTTTCGCCGAGGCGGTGACATGGTCGCTGGTCAACGGCGTGCAGATGCTCAAGCTCCGCCCCGAGGGCGAGAGCTTCAAGATGGCGCCGGTCCACCCGGAGAATTTTGGCGTGCTGGCAGAGACGGTGCTCAACCTCCACGAACAGGAGGCGTTCTGTCACGTCTCGTTCCCGACCCTGTCGCGCCTGCGCACTATGCTGCAGGAGATCAGCCATCCGCGCGAGGACGACATCATCGCCCAGGTGCTGGAGGCGCGGCCGACCGAAAAGGACAGCGAGCCGGACACCTATTTTCATCAGATGGTGGTGGGCGGGTTGCAGCCGATCGGCAGCGAAAGCTCGACCCCGTCGGCATCCGGCATCGTCAACGTGTTCCCGGTGCCGGCGCCATGGAAACCGCAGAAGAAGATCTCACGCACAGTGCGGCACTGCGAACTGTGGGTGCGCGATCGCGCCCGCGGCGGCGATTACACGGTGATCCAAGTCATCTATGGCAAACCGTGCATCATCATCGAAGGCGACGTCACCCGACGCAATCTGTCGCGCATCCCAGGGCATTCGTCGTTCGTCAAGGTGCAGCCGCAATCCACGCCCGGCTATTTTTGGGGCAGGAGCATCATTGCCGACATTCAGATGTTGCAGGATTTGCTGAACAAACGGTTACGCGATCTGAAAGTCATCTGGGATCGCAACGTCGCAGCACCTTATGCGCTCTCTGGGTTCACCAGCGTCACCGAGGAGATGTACTTCAAGATTATTTCCGAGGGCGGCTTCATCAACGATCCGAACCCGAATGCCAAGGCGCAGAAAATCATGGAAGCGCCGGACCCGCACTACCTCGAGGAACTGCAGTTTATTTTCCAACTGTTTGACGAAGCCGCAGGGTTCACGCCGATCATGAGCGGCCAGGGCGAGCCCGGTGTGCGAGCTGGCGTTCACGCGCAAACGCTGGTGCGGACTTCCTCCCCGCGCCTGATCGACCAAGCCGCGCGCATCGAGCGCCAGCTC
>DASXJB010000276.1:0-21669 GCA_036497645.1 Xanthobacteraceae bacterium | reverse complement strand
GGCTTGTCCTTCTTTGCCAACAGTGCGGAACGGGATTTCCCTAATCCGGACCGAGGCAGCAATCACGGCGACGTAAGTGCTCCTCCATGTGGGGGAGCGTCAGCGTCGCAGGAGGTTTAACTCGTCGGCGGCTACGCCGCCAGCCGGATTAGGAGCTGGGTGAAATGACTGCACGCATCCGCGAATTCCTCAAGCAACGTACCGATATCGGACCCTGCCTCGTCGTCGATCTCGACGTTGTGCGTGAGAACTACCAGAACTTTGCCAAGGCACTGCCGGACACGAAAGTGTATTACGCCGTCAAGGCCAATCCGGCGCCGGAAATCCTCAAACTATTGGCCGAGCTTGGCTGCTGCTTCGACGTCGCCTCGATCGCCGAGACCCACGCTGCGCTCGCGGCCGGCGCCACCGCCGACCGCATCTCCTACGGCAACACGATCAAGAAAGAGCGCGAGATCGCCGAGGCTTTCAAGCTTGGCGTGACCCTGTTCGCGGTCGATTGCGAAGCCGAGGTGGAGAAAGTCGCGCGCGCCGCGCCGGGCGGCCGGGTCATCTGCCGCATCCATTGCGACGGCTCGGGCGCCGAATGGCCCTTATCGCGCAAATTCGGCTGCGAGCCCGCCTACGCTGCCGACATCCTGGAGCTCGCCCATAAGAAGGGCCTCGTGCCCTACGGCATCTCGTTCCATGTCGGCTCGCAGCAGCACAATGTCCAAGCCTGGGACCGTGCGCTCGCTTCGGCTGCGGCGATCTTCCGCACCTGCGCCGAGCGCGGCATTTCGCTCGCCATCGTCAACCTCGGCGGCGGGTTTCCGGCGCGCTATGTGCGCAAGACGCCGAAACTCGAATCCTACGGCAAGGCGATCTTCAAGGCGCTACGCAAGCACTTCGGCAACGACCTGCCGAACACATTCGTCGAACCGGGCCGCGGCCTTGTCGGCAATGCCGGCATCATCGAGGCGGAAGTGGTACTGATCGCCAAGCGCAGCCCGGAAGACGAGGTTCGCTGGGTCTATCTCGACATCGGCAAGTTCCACGGTCTTGCCGAGACCATCGGCGAGTCGATCCGCTATCCGATCCGCACGACGCACGATCGCGACGAGACCGCGCCGTGCATCATTGCCGGGCCGACCTGCGACTCAGTCGACGTGCTCTACGAGAAGACGCCGTACCCACTGCCGGTCTCGCTCGCGATCGGCGACAAAGTCTTGATCGAGGCGGCCGGCGCCTATACCGCGACCTATTCCTCGGTCGGCTTCAACGGCTATCCGCCGCTGCGGCAGTATGTGATCTGAACATCTTCTTCTCCCCGTGTGCGGGGAGATCGGGATGAGGAGCCGTCTAACCTCTCCCCGCGCGGCGGGGAGAGGTTTTTATTTCGGCTGAACCTTGGGATCGCCGCCCGGGCTACCGGGCGGCGGGATCACCGGCATTTTTCCGGTCTCCGGTGTCGGCACTTTAATGCCTGGGTCGACGTTCGGCGGACAAATCACGCCGCTACCCTGGTCGAGTTTTTCGCTCAGCGTCTTCGATGAGTCGCCGCCAAACTCCGAGCAAGGCTTCTGCGCGGCGCTCGGCGCTTGCGCGCAAGCCAGCGAAACGCCCGCAAGCGTGAGCGCCAGCGCGATTCCATAGCGGGCAATGATCGGTTTCACATTGGAATAACGAATGGCGCGACGCGCCAGTTCCGGCCTTTCAACGCTCAACCGAGATCGACAATGCCGGCTTCGCCGCTTTCCGTGCCCCAGGCGAGCAGGCGGCCGTCGGCGCTCCAGGCCAGCGTGGTGACCGGCGAGTCGCCGGGCTTCTTGGCCATGATCTCGGCGCCGTCTTCGATGCGCGCCAGGAGCACGAGGCCGTTGTTGTAGCCGGCGGCGACGACGTCGGTGCGGGGATGGCAGGCGACGACATCGATGCGGTGGCCGGATGGCATCAACAGGCGAGGCGTCTTGCCCATCGGGCCGTCCTTGCTCTGGAACGGCCAGAGTACGAGCTGCGCCGCTCCGGATGTCGCGAGCCACTGGCCGCCCGCGCTCCAGGACAGCGACATGACCCGCGCCGCATAGCCCGACATCCGCATGTGCTGGCGATCGACGAGCCGCCAGCCATGCAACATCGGCTCCTGCATGGTGGTCACCAGGAAGCGGCCGTCGGGGCTCACCTTCGCGCCGAGATGTGAGCCCTTCCATTCGAGCTTTTCCGGTGCGGCGCCGGCCGCATTGGGAAACCAGAGCGTGGCGCCGTTGTAATGAGCGATCGCCAGGCGAAAACCCTTGGGGAAGAAAGCGAGCCCGCCAACGGTCGATGGCGCCTCGAATGCGCGCGGTTCCCTATTCGATTGCTTGGTCGATTGGCTGTTCGATTCTTTGGCCTGCACATAGGCGGTCTTGCCGGCGGACCAGGCGACTGCGCCGTCGGGACCGAGCGCGACATGATCGATCCAGCGCTGTTTCGGGTCGCTCGCCTGGACGCTGCTGGCGCCGTCGGCGTCAGTGGCGACGATTTTGCCATCGTCGCCGGCAGTGACGACGCGCCCGTCGTCGGCTGCTGTATCGAGGATAGCCCCGTCATGCGCTGCGACCCGGCGCGGCTCGCCGTCCGGCGGGACCAGCACGATGGCCTCTTCACCGAGAACGAATGCGGCGGTGCGGCCGAGAAAATGCGCAGCGACGATGCCGCCGCCGATCGTGAGCGGCCGGGTGCGCTCGACGACCGAAACTGTGTCGCCGCGGGTGTCGGTCATGAGGGGCTCAAAGCCAACAAGGTTCTGAATAAACCAACTTTGTCGATAAGAATGCGGCAGCCCATCGAGACAACCTTGGAAGTACCCGAATCGATCGGATCGGTTGCGGCCCATGACGGCGCACAAAACGTAAATTCGATCTCGCCGAATGGTTCGAGCCGTACGTGGCGCGACCACGCGGCTCCATAATCAGCGTCTCGCCAATCGGCGATGTGGCCTTGCGCCCAAGGAATCTCGGTAAGCCAGTCTTCGGCATCCCTGAACGCCTGCGGCTCGGACGCCAGCAACAATAAATCGATGTCGGAGTCCGGTCGTGCGGTGCCGCGCGCGTGCGAACCGACCAAGGCAAGGCCCAGGATGTCCGACCGCGCCCGCGCCCATGACTCGATAGCCGCGAGAAGACGGTCGAGCTGGGCCTTGTCGACCGTCACGCAACGCAGCTTTCGAAGCCTTCGGTGATCATCTTGCCGGGCAGGTTGCGGCCGATGAAAACGATCCGGCTGTTGCGCTTCTCGCCGGCTTTCCACGGCCGCTGATGGTCGCCATCGAGGATCATGTGCACGCCCTGGAAAACGAACCGCTGGTCGTCGTCTTTGAACGCGAGAATGCCTTTGCAGCGCAGGATATTCGGGCCTTCTTTCTGCACCAGGTCTTGCACCCAGGGGAAGAATTTGTCGGGATCGAGCGGCTTGTCGGCGTGCAGCGCAATCGATTGCATTTCCTCGTCGTGGTAATGCTTGAGTCCGCCGTGCAAATGCGCATGCGCGTGATCATGATCGTGGCCGTGATCATGGTCGTGATCATGATGATGGTGACTGTGATCGTCGCCGCCGAGGAAGTCAGGCTCGAGATCAAGGATGCGATCGAGATCGAAGGCATTGCGGCCCAGCACCGCGTCCAACGGAACCTTGGCGCGCTGCGTCTTGTGCAGCTTGGCGTAAGGATTGATACCGCGAATGCGCGCCTCGACGTCGCTTAATTCATCAGGCGAGACGAGGTCGGTCTTGTTGATCAGGATTACATCGGCGAAGGCAATCTGATTCTTGGCCTCCGGCGCGTCCTTGAGCCGCTCATTGAGCCATCTGGCGTCGGCGACGGTGACAACGGCGTCAAGCTTGGTTTTGCGCCCGATATTTTCATCAATGAAGAAGGTTTGCGCGACCGGCGCCGGATCGGCAAGCCCGGTGGTCTCGACGATGATGGCATCGAATTTTCCTTTTCGCCGCATCAGACCGTCGAGAATGCGCACGAGATCGCCGCGCACGGTGCAACAGATACAGCCGTTATTCATCTCGAACACTTCCTCGTCGGCACCGACCACGAGATCGTTATCGATGCCGATTTCGCCGAATTCATTGACGATCACGGCGTATCGCTTGCCGTGGGGTTCGGAGAGAATGCGGTTGAGCAAGGTCGTCTTGCCGGCGCCCAGATAGCCGGTCAGCACCGTCACCGGGATCTTTTCAGACACCGGAATCTTTTCAGACAAAGACTGCTCCGACATTCTTATCTCCTGGCGTTTGGCTTAAGGGCCTCGCGCCTCTGTTGGCGGCATTGATCGCGGTTATTTCGAAGCTCCCGGGACGCTATATAGGCAATCGCGGTCGCGGCCAAAACCCCGCCAGGTTCGTACCAAGTTCGTACCGGCATTGCTCACGCTTCAAGATGCCGGCGCGGCAGAACGAGCCAAATCAGACCGCCGACCGGCCCGAACGCAAGCGACAGCAGATAGATAAATCCCGCGACCAGGATGATAGCGGGTCCAGACGGCAGTTCGGCGCGGAAGGAGAGGATGAGGCCAGCATAGCTGGAAATCAGTGCGCTCGCGACCGCGGCTGCGATCATCCCAGTCACGTCACGAGCCCAGAATCGCGAGGTAATCGCCGGCAGCATCATGATGCCGACGGCAAGCAGGGTGCCGAGGACCTGGAACCCGCCGACGAGATTGAGCACGACCAGCGTGAGGAAAACGACATGGGCCGCCGCGCCGGCACGGCTGATCGTGCGCAGAAAGCCCGGATCGACCGATTCGAGCACCAGCGGACGCCAGATCAAGGCCAGCACGACGAGCGAAACCGATGCGATCGCGAGGATCAGAACGAGGGCGCTGTTGTCGATGGCGAGCACCGAACCGAAAAGGAAATGCATCAGATCGATGTTGTTGCCCTTGAGCGAGACGATCGTGACGCCGACTGCAAGCGAAATCACGAACAGTGCTGCAAGCGAGGCGTCTTCCTTCAGTTGCGTCGAGCGCGAGATCAGCCCAGCGCCGATGGCGATGAGAAACCCGGCGACGAGGCCTGCGCCGGCCATTGCCGGCAAACTCAAGCCCGCGAACATAAAGCCGATCGCGGCGCCAGGCAGGATGGCATGCGCCATGGCGTCGCCAATCAGGCTCATGCGCCGCAGCATCAGAAAGACACCGATCGGCGGCGCGCCGAAGGCGAGCGCGAACGTGCCGACCAGCGCTCGCCGCATAAATTCGAAATCCGCGAACGGGGCGATCAGATTGTCGTACAGCATCGCGTGTGTCTGACTTATTCAGCGGCCACGGCGCAGGTCTCGGCGGCATCGTCGAAGGCCTCACACATGCGGCGGGCCTTGTTCAGATTCTCGACCGTGAGCACCTCGCGGGTCGAACCCCAGGCGACCGGCTCGCGCGCCAGCAATAAGGTCTCGGGAAAGATCGCTCTGACCAGATCGACATCGTGAAGTGCGGCAAGCACGGTCCGCCCCTCGCCATGCCAGCGTTGCACCAGCGCTAGGAGTTCGGCGGAGGTCCGCGCATCGATCGCGGCGAAGGGCTCATCGAGCACAATAAGACGGGCGTCCTGGGCAACCAGGCGTGCGAACAGCATGCGTTGCATTTGCCCGCCGGAAAGCGTGCCGATGGGGCGCCGCTCGAAGCCGGTCAGCCCGACCGTGGCAATGGCCGTTTTGATGGCGTGATGATCCTTTCCCGTGAAGCCGCCCAGCACCCCGCGGCTGCGCCACAGTCCCATCGCCACCATGTCGTAAACGGCGATTGGAAACGAACGGTCGATATCGGGCGCTTGCGGTAGGTAGGCGACGCCGCGGCCATCGATTCCGTCACGCTTGATCGAGCCCGCGAGCGGCTTGAGCGTGCCGGCGATTGCCTTGAACAGGGTCGACTTGCCGGCGCCGTTGGGACCGACTACCGCAAGCAGTGCGCCGTCCTTCACGATTCCGTCGAGATGATGCACCGCCGGATGGCGGTCATAGCCGAGCGTCAGATCTTGCAATCGCAATTGCGGCATCGGTTCGCTCGGCAATCAGCGGATCGCCCACCAGAGCGACGCCCACAGCAAAGCGATGACGATTCCCGCGATCGCAAGGCGCTGCGCGGCCGAGAGCCGCAAAAGCGAGGCTCCGATCGCTGCCGAGGGGTGCGGCGCGTCATGTTGGTGATGATGGTGGGTCATCGTTTGGTCGTGGCCGGTGGGTCTTACCGATAATGTTATAATATAACACTATGCCGGCTGCGCACCAGCCGAGGGCTGGGCCGACGCGCAAACGGCGAAAGCGGGTTCGCGCGGTCCGCGAGCGGCCGCCAATCTCGGGTGCTTCTTGATAAGGTTCGCGCATGAGTGAGGAAACACCGCGTGTCATCTGCATCGGCGAGGCGCTGATCGAACTGACGCGCGGCCCGGATGGCGCCTTCACCGCGGCTTGCGCGGGCGACAGTTTCAATACGGCTGTCTATCTCGCGCGTGCCGGGCTCAGCGTCGGCTTTGCCACCGCGGTGGGAGAAGATCCCTATTCGGACAGCATCGTCTCATTGGCTTTAGCGGAAGGGCTTGGGGCCAATCTCATTCTGCGCGCGCCGGGCCGCCTGCCGGCATTGTCCTTGGTCGAGCGTGGACGGTCCGGCGAACGCGTGAGCCGCGTCTGGAGCGACGGCGCGCCGGCGCGGGAATTGTTCGAGCTTCCCGACTGGATGCGGATCGCGCAAAGCCTCGTTTCGGCGCGGCTGATCTATTTTTCCGGCATCACGTTGTCGCTCTATTCCAATAACGGGTTAGGCCGTCTGTTCGCGGCGCTCGAAGTTGCGCGGCAGCAGGGTGCCAAGATCGCCTTCGACGGCAATTTTCGTCCCGCCGGCTGGAAGGGAAATTTGGCGCGTACGCGCACCGTCTTCATGGAGGCGCTCAAGCGCGTCGACATCGCGCTGCCGGCCTTCGACGATGAAGCCGTTTTGTGGGGCGATCCATCTCCGGAAAGCACGGTGGCGCGGCTGCAGGCTTTCGGTGTTGGCGAGATCGTGGTCAAGAACGGACCGAACAGCGCATTGGTCGCCACCTCGCGCGGGTTGGAGTTCGTGCCGGTGCCGGAAATTTTGGTGCCGGTCGATCCAACTGCGGCCGGCGATGGTTTTAACGCCGGCTATCTCGCGGCCCGGCTGTCCGGCAGCGAGCCGGCGCAGGCGGCAAGTGCCGCGCACCGGCTGGCGGGCGACATCATCAGCCATCCGGGCGCGCTGTTGCCGCGGGCCGAAGCCGCTATGCATTAGCGGAACGGGGCATCGCGTCACATGAGCGCCGGCCTCTCAAGCTTTATCTGGAAATGCCGCAAAATTTCCGCGGGAGCGTCCTTGGCCCGCTCCGGCATTCGCGCTATGGAAGGACAGAAAACGACAACACTGGCCGTCACGGCCAGATCGGGAGGAGTTTTATGAAGATTACAGCTGCCAAATGGCTGGTATTTGCGTTCGCTGCCGCAGTGGCCTTTGCCGGCAGACCCGCGTTTGCAGATCCAATCATCATCAAGTTCAGCCACGTCGTTTCGCCGGACGCGCCAAAGGGCAAAGCGGCTTTGATGTTCAAGCAGCTGGCCGAGAAATACACCAATGGCAAAGTGACCGTCGAGGTCTACCCGAACTCTTCCCTCTACAAGGACAAGGAGGAACTCGAAGCCTTGCAGCTCGGTTCGGTGCAACTTCTGGCGCCGTCGATCTCGAAATTCGGCCCACTAGGGGTGAAAGAATTCGACGTCTTCGACCTGCCGTTTCTGATGAGCGACGATACGCACGCCCGGCAGATGATGGCGAGCCCGATGATGGGCGATCTCAACAAGAAGCTGGAAGACAAGGGCGTCGAGCCGCTCGCTTATTGGGACAATGGCGCCCATGTCTATACCGCAAACGTGCCGCTGATTGTGCCGGACGATTTTCGCGGACTGAAGATGCGCATCCAGGGCAGCAAGGTCTTGGACGCGGTGGCGCGGCAGCTCGGCGCGATTCCGCAGATCATTGCATTCGGCGAGCTGTATCAGTCCCTGCAAACTGGAGTGGTCGACGGCGAGGACAACGTGCCTTCGAACATCTGGACCCAAAAATTCTATGACGTGCAGAAATATTTGACGGTGTCCTATCACGGACGCCTCAACTATTCGCTGATCACCAATAAGAAATTCTGGGATGGCTTACCGGCCGACGTTCGTACCGGCCTTGATCGCGCGGTGAAAGAGTCGACGCAGTTCTTCAACGACACCGCGGCCAAGGACAATGCCGACGCACTCGAACAGATCAAAGCGACCGGCAAGGTGCAAATGCACGTCCTCACCGATAGCGAAAAGCAGGCGTGGATCTCCAAGCTGATGCCGGTGCACAAGGAGATGCAAGGCCGGTTCGGCAAGGATTTCATCGAACGGGTCTACAAGGAGTCGGGCTTCGTCCCGCCACAGTCCTAAAGACCTGTTAGCGCTCGTGGGGGCGCCGCGTGCTCGACCGTATTCTCGACCGGCTCGAAGAATGGATCATCGTCACGCTGATCGGCGCGGCGACGGCGCTTACCTTCGTCGCCGTGGTGCACCGCTATGGCGCCAGCAATTCGGCAAGCCTGGCGCGCTGGGCCGGCATGCATCAGCTGTTGCTGCTCAAAGGCGTGACTAACGCGGTCTACGGCTGGCTTGCCTCGATCAACCTCTCCTGGGCGCAGGAACTCGCTACCTACATGTTCGTGTGGATGGCGAAATTCGGCGCCGCGCTCGGCGTGCGCACCGGCATTCACGTCGGCGTCGATGTTTTCGTCAATCGGCTGACGCCTGCGGCGCGCAAGCCGGTGATCGTCTTCGCGATGTTGTGCGGCGCGTTGTTCACCGGCGTGATTGGCACGCTGGGCGCGGTTTATGTCTATGAGCTCGATCCCGACCAGGTGTCGCCGGAGCTCGAATGGCCGAGCTGGATGATCTATCTGGCGATCCCGCTCGGCTCCTATCTGATGTGCTTCCGCTTCCTGCAGGTGATGTGGCGTTTCCTGCGCACCGGCGTAGTGCCGCATCCGGCGCACGGCGTCGACTATGAAGCGCCGCACGATACAACGCCGGCGGCAGCAATCGAGGCGGCGCGATGACGGCGCTGTTGCACGTTTCCAAGCCGTCAGCGCAGGGGCCGGTCAGCGCCGCCATTACCGCCACTCTCATCGTCGTCATTCCGATCGCACTGGCGCTGATCTGTTTCGCCGCCAGGCTCCACATCATAGAGCTGTCGCACACGGTGCGCGCCGAGCTCTTGTTTGCGTTGTTGCTGGCGCTGATGGCGTCGGGGATGCCGATTTCGATCGCGCTCGGCCTGTCGGTGCTCACCTACCTGTTCATCCTTTCCGACGTCGATCCGAAAATGGTCGGCCTGAAATTGTTCACCAGTATCGATCGCTTCGAGATCATGGCGATCCCGTTCTTCATTCTGGCGGGGAATTTTCTCACCGCCGGTGGCGTGGCGCGGCGCATGATCGATTTCGCCACTTCGATGATCGGGCACTGGTATGGCGGGCTGGGGCTTGCGGGTGTGGTCGCCTGTGCGTTGTTCGCCGCGATTTCCGGATCTTCAGTCGCCACCGTGGTGGGCATCGGCTCGATCATCCTGCCGGCGCTGATGCAGCAGGGCTACCCGCCGCGTTTTTCCGCCGGCGTGATCGCCACATCCGGCGCCCTCGGCATTTTGTTCCCGCCGTCCATCAACCTCGTCATCTACGCAGTGGCGACAAGCGGCATGCAGCCGCGCGGCCCAACCGGGGCGGTCGTCGATTCCGCTTCCATCGGCCAACTCTTCATTGCAGCTTTGGTGCCCGGCCTCATTCTGTCGTCGATGCTCGGCGCAACGACCTGGTATCGCGCGTGGCGCCACGACTATCCGCGCATGCCTCGCGCCAGCTGGGGTGAGTGCTGGCGCGCATTTCGTGAGAGCGTGTGGGGCCTGCTCCTGATCCTTCTGGTGCTAGGCGGCATCTATTCGGGGCTGTTCACGCCGACCGAGGCCGCCGCAGTGGCCGCGGTGTACGCCTTCGTCATCGCGGTCTTCGTCTACAAAGGCCTGCCGCTGAAGGAAGTGCCGGCGGTGCTGCTCAAAGCCGCGTCGATGAGCGCGATGATCCTTTACATCATCACCAATGCGGCGGTGTTCTCATGGCTGCTCACCTCGGAGCAGATTCCGCAATCGATGGCGGAATGGATGACCGCCCAAGGCTTCGGCATCATCGCATTCCTTCTGGTCACCAACATCGTGCTGCTCGCCGCCGGCAACTTCATGGATCCGGCGGCGATCACGCTGATCATGGCGCCAATCCTGTTTCCGATGGCAGCGGCGCTGGGCGTCCACCCGGTCCATCTCGGCATCCTGATGGCAGTCAACATGGAAGTCGGGCTCTGCCATCCACCGGTCGGGTTAAATCTCTACGTTGCTTCCGGGATAACCAAGATGGGCATTACCGAACTCACCATCGCGGTGCTGCCATGGCTGGTCACCATGCTGATTTTCCTCGCGATGATCACTTACATTCCGACGCTGTCGCTATGGCTGCCGCACGCGCTCGGAATGCTTTGATATTCCACGCCTCGCGCGAGCAAGTCTCATCGTGCCGATAGACGTTTCGTCTCAATCGTGGAAATCGTCGGCTCGCAGCTCGATTGGCGTGCCGTGCGGTGTGCGGGCGCAAGCGTGTTGCCAGGCGTCACGGGTTCGCACCAGCACGCTGCTTTCGACCACACCTTTTTCGGCGAGGATTCGCTCGAGCGCCGCCAGCCAATGCTGGTAATAAGTCTCGCCCGTGTCGGGATCGCCGGCCGCTTGCGCCTTCTTGATTTCCTCGCCGAGCGTCTTCGCCCATTCCGTCCGGGTGAATAGGCCGCGCTCGTTGAGCGACACGGTCAGCGCAAAGGCTTCCGCTTCCCATGGCTCGCGGAAGACGGGGCCGTTCTCGTCGCGCGGAATATTGAGCCCGACATTCCGGCCGATAGTCATGCCGGCTCCAGATAGGGTTCAAACGCCTCGATCGACACTTTCAGCGAAGGCTCCGCGCTCTCGCCCCACAATTCGCGGCCGTCGAACAGCACGGTGTAGAGCCATTGCGGGTCCTCGCCTTTGCCGATCGCGACGGTGTCGGGGAAGACATGGCAGCCGCGCAGCGCCTCGACCACGCCGACCTTGTCGCGAGCATAGCGCGGCAGACGCGTATGCGTTTTCGGGTGAATATTTTTGGTGCGCACACGGTCGCCGGGCGAAAACCGCGCCGGCTTTTGCGGCGGCCGCGCGAAGGAGCCGCGCGTTATGACATTGGGGACTTCGGCGGCGCTTAGTTTGCGCTTGAGCGGCTTGCCAGGGCGCAGCGCGTGTCCGGCGGCAAGCTCATCCGAGCCGGCAAGGCCGAGCTCGGCGAGCTGCTTTTCCAAGCCCAATTCCCACTTTTTGTAATACGAACTCGCGAGATAAACGTCCGGCGGCAATTGCTCGCGGGCAAAACGCCCCTGGTCGATGCACCAGAAGCCCGTATAGCGCATCGCCCAACAGAGCGCGAATGTGCGGGCCTCCCAATCGTCATGAAAGACGGGCTCATCCTGCTCCGGCTCGACTTTGCCGAAGCCATGCATGCCGCCCATATCGTGGACGCCGTCCATCACGCCACCTCGCCGGGCTGTTTCGCAAGGCCAGTGCCGATCATGCTGTCGCGGGTGACGAGGCTTGCGAGTTTTTCGTCGCTCCAGCCCTCGGTGCCCTTGGGCCGCATAGGCAAGACGATAAAACGGGTCTCGGCGGTCGAATCCCAGACGCGAATGGCGGTATCGGCGGGCAGCGTGACACCGAAATCTCCCAGGACGCCGCGTGGATCGTTCACCGCGCGCGAGCGGTAAGGCGCGGATTTGTACCAGACCGGCGGCAGCCCGAGCACCTCCCACGGATAGCAGGAGCACAGTGTGCACACGATCATGTTGTGCAGTTTCGGCGTGTTCTCGACTGCAATCAGGTGATCGCCGACGCGATTGATGACACCCAAGGCCAGCACTGCCTTGGTCGCGTCGTCGAGCAGCGCGCCCTTGAATGAAGGATCGCTCCAGGCCTTGGCCACGACGCGCGCGCCGATATGCGGTCCGACCTTGGTTTCGTAGGCCTCGATGACGGCGTCCAGCGCCGCCGGATCGACATAGCCTTTTTCGGTGAGCACGGTCTCGAGCGCGCGCACCCGCAATTGCATTTCGGAGAGTTCGGAGCTGTGTTCGTCATGCTCATGATGATGCTTGTGTTTTTGCTCCATGGCGCTCTCATTCCGTTTCCCGAAAGCTATTAATGCAGATTATAGTATGAGCGCCAACCATGCGAAACACGATCGCGCGCATCGCCGACGAAATCGATCGCATCACGGCGGCGATGGGCCGCATTGGGATGTGGTGCTCGCTTTATGTCGTTGTCGCTGAGTTTGCCGTGGTCGTGCTGCGCTACGCGCTCGGCTTCGGCTCGATCCGGCTGCAGGAATCGGTCCTTTACGCGCATGCCGGTTTGTTCATGTTGGCGGCGGCTTGGGTGCTGCAAACCGATCAGCATGTGCGCGTCGATATTTTTTATGGGCACGGTAGTCCGCGGGCGCGCGCGGCGGTTGATCTTTTCGGCGCCGTCGTGTTTCTCTTGCCCTTCGCCGCTGTCCTGTTCGCCTTGACGCTGCCCTATGTCGAGCGTTCCTGGCGCATCTTCGAAGGTTCGCCGCAGCCGAGCGGGTTGCCGTTCGTCTACCTGCTCAAAACCATCATTCTGGTGTTCGCCGCCTCGATCGGCCTGCAAGGCGTGGCGCAGGCCATCCGTGCCGCTCTCATCTTGAGCGCTCCCTCTCGGCAACAACCGCACTGACCATGGGCGAAACGCTTGCGGTTGCGATGGTGCTCGCGGTTTGCGCCTTGCTGCTCGTCGGCTATCCGGTCGCGTTCACGCTCGCCGGCGTGTCGCTCGGCTTTGCCGGTCTCGGCACAGCCTTGGGCCTCATGGACTTTGCGCTGCTCGGCGCGCTGCCGGCGCGCATTTTCGGCATCATGACGAACGACGTGCTGCTCGCGATCCCGCTCTTCATTTTCATGGGGGTGATGCTGGAGCGTTCGCGCATTGCCGAGGAATTGCTGGAGACCATGGGGCGGCTGTTCGGCCGACTGCCGGGCGGCCTTGGTGTGTCGGTGATCGTCGTCGGCGTGCTGTTAGCTGCGGCCAAGGGCGTCGTCGGCGCCACAACCGTCACCATGGGCCTGATCGTGCTGCCAACCATGCTGCGCCACGGTTACGATAGGGCGTTGGCCGCGGGCACCGTTGCGGCCACGGCGACACTCGCTCAGATTTTTCCGCCGGCGACCGTGCTCGTTTTGCTCGGCGATCAGCTGAGCAATTCATATCAGGCGGCGCAATTGGCCAAGGGCAATTTTGCGCCGCAGACGGTTACGGTGGCCGATCTGTTTGCCGGAGCGATCTGCCCGGCCCTGGTACTGGTCTTGCTTTATCTACTTTACATCGTCGCCGTGGCGGTGGTCAGGCCGAAGAAATCTCCCGCGATCGCCGCCGATCCGTCGGCACCGGTCGGCGCCGCGCTTGGCGCACGGCTCATCTCGGCTCTGGTTGCGCCATTTGCACTGATTCTCGCGGTACTCGGCTCCATCCTCGCCGGCATCGCGACGCCGACCGAGGCGGCCTCGGTCGGCGCAGTCGGCGCGACCCTGCTGGCCATGCGCAAGGCCGGCGCCAAGGGATTCTTGATCCCGGTGATGATCCGAACCACCCAGATCACCAGCATGATTTTCGTCATCTTGGTCGGCGCGACCGTGTTCAGCCTGGTGTTCCGCGGGCTCGGCGGCGACGGCCTGGTTGCGCGCACGCTGACCAATCTGCCCGGCGGCGTGGCCGGCGCGGTTCTCGCGGTCATGGCCGCCGTCTTTCTGCTCGGCTTCGTCATGGACGCGTTCGAGATTATTTTCGTCGTTGTGCCGATCGTGGCGCCGGTGCTGCTGCAAATGCCGGGAGTCGACCCGGTCTGGCTCGGCATCATGCTGGCCGTCAATCTACAAACCTCTTACATGCATCCCCCGCTCGGTCCGACATTGTTCTACCTGCGCGGTGTTGCGCCGCCGGAAGTGACGACACGCGACATCTATCTCGGCATCATCCCCTTCGTGCTCATTCAGCTTGCCATGCTGATTGCCCTGTGGTTTGCGCCGGGACTTGCGACGTCGCTGCCGCATCGGCTTTATCCGTCCTAACTGCGAAGCTTGGGTGCCGGATTGAAATGAATCCTATGATCGGTTGAGTGACGCGACATGGTGAGGCGATGACCGCAGCAGAACTATTTAATCTCAACGGCAAAGTCGCCCTGGTGACGGGCGCGTCCAGCGGGCTTGGCGCGCGTTTCGCCGAGGTTCTGGCGGCCAACGGCGCTTCCGTCGTCCTGGTGGCGCGGCGCGCCGAGCGGCTCACCGCGCTACAGGCGCGAATCGCCAAACCCGGGGGCAAGGCGATCACCGTCGCCGCCGATGTACGCGACCGGCACGCCATGGCCGGCGCGTTCGATGCCGCCGAGAAGGCCTTCGGCACGGTGACGATCCTCGTCAACAATGCCGGGGTCGCGCATGCCGCGCGCGCGGTGGAGCTTGCCGAGGACGAATGGCGGCGCGTGCTCTCGATCGATCTCGATGCGGTGTTCTTTTGGGCGCAGGAAGCGGCGCGCCGCATGCTGGCGGCGAAAAGCGGCGGCAGCATCGTCAACATCGCCTCGGTGCTCGGCTTCGGCGTCGACAAAGGCGTAATCGCCTACGCCACCGCCAAGGCTGGCGTAATCCAATTGACCAAGGCACTGGCGCTCGAACTTGCGTTCAAGGGCATTCGCGTCAACGCCATCGCGCCGGGATGGATCGTCACCGAACTTAATCGCGATTATTTGCAGACCGAGCGTGGCGCCGCGATCAAACGCGAGATTCCGATCGGCCGTTTCGGCGAAGAACGCGATCTCGACGGTCCGCTGTTGTTGCTCGCCTCCGACGCCGGCCGCTTCGTCACCGGGGCGACCATCGTGGCCGATGGCGGACAGATGATTGCGCTGCGCGGCTGACGGGTCGCTTCTCAGCTTGGCTTCGATGCTTCGCGAACGAAATTGATGATGCCGGAGAAATCGCTCGCGCTGTGGCCCGCCGCCGCGTAGCGCTCGTAAATTTCCGCGGCATGTGCGCCGATCGCGGTATTGGCGTGCACCGCTTCCGCTGCCTCTCGCGCGAGCTTGAGATCCTTCAGCATCAAGGCTGCAGCGAAGCCGGGCTTGTAGCCGTTATTGGCCGGGCTCGCCGGAACGGGACCGGGCACTGGACAGTAGCTCGTCAGCGACCAGCATTGGCCTGAGCTTGCCGAGGCGACGTCGAACAGCGCCTGATGCGACAGGCCAAGCTTCTCACCGAGCACGAAAGCTTCGCTCACCGCGATCATCGAGGCGCCGAGGATCATATTGTTGCAGATTTTGGCGGCCTGGCCATTGCCGGCATCGCCGCAATGCACGACGCGCTTACCCATGCGTTCAAGAACCGCTTTGCCGCGCGCAAAGGCTTCTGCCGCGCCGCCGACCATGAAGGTGAGCGTCGCCGCCTTGGCGCCGGCAACGCCGCCGGAGACCGGCGCATCGAGCGCCCCAATGCCGCGCTCGGCGGCGAGCGCATGCGCAGCGCGCGCGCTGGTTACGTCGATCGTCGAACAGTCAATGAACAGCGCGCCGCGTTTTGCCGCTGGCAAGATCTCGGTCCAGACCGTGCGCACATGTTCTCCCGCCGGCAGCATGGTGATCACGATGTCGGCGGCTTCGACCGATGCCTTGGCGCTAGTGGCGATTTCGACACCCAGCTGCGCACAATCCTGCCGTGCCGCCGCAACGACATCGAAGCCGAGGACATGGTCGCCTGATTTGACGAGATTGGCGGCCATCGGCGCGCCCATATTGCCAAGCCCGATGAATCCGATATTCGGCATAAAGGCTCCTATTCGAATGTCAGTTCCAGTTCGCCCACGGTCCGGAAGTGCCGATCGACAATCTCCCGTGTCACCGCTTCGATCTTTTCAGGTCGCCAGCGCGGGTTTCGATCCTTATCGATGATGGCTGCGCGAATGCCTTCGATGAAGTCGTGCCCGGCAATGCAAGCGAGCGCGATACGGTAGTCCTGGGCAAAACTCTGCTCAACCCGTTCGAATGTCGCCGCCGAGCGGATATTGCGCAGCGTCACTTTCAGCGAGGTCGGCGAGGCTTTGCCCATGACCTCGAGCGCTGCCTGCGCGCCTTCGGCGCGGCATGCGCGCAGCCGCGCGATAATCTCCTCAAGCACGTCACCGCCGTAGCAGGCGTCGATCCACTCGCGTTCCTTCGGTAATCGCGCGGGAGCGGGAGCGGCGGACAGCCGTTCGAGGCCGATGCGGACTTCATCATGACTGCGGTAACTAGCGAGCGCGGCGGGCAGCTTAATCAAGCGTTCCGCGGGCACGTGAATATCGGCGAGTTTGCAGGATAGCGCGTCGGCGGCGCCGAGGCGCTGACCGGTCAAGGCAAGATAGGTCCCGATGTAACCGGGAGCCCGCGAAAGTAAGAAAGAGGCGCCCACATCCGGAAAGAAGCCAATGCCGACTTCCGGCATGGCGACAGCCGAGCGCTCGGTAACCACGCGATGCGCGGCATGCGCTGCAAGCCCGACGCCGCCGCCCATCACCAAGCCGTCCATCACTACGATGACCGGCTTAGCATAGCGCGCGATCAGGACATTCAGCTTGTACTCGGTCGCCCAGAATCGCACCGGCAGCGAATCGGCAGCGCTAACCGGCTTGCTCTGGGCGGCCTCGTAAAGCGCGCGGATGTCGCCGCCAGCGCAAAAGCCGCGGTCGCCGGCGCCGTCGAGCAGCACCGCGCCGACTTTTGGGTCCGATTGCCAATCCCGCAACAGCGCCGTCATGGCGATCGCCATGTCGAGCGTGATCGCGTTCAGCGCTTGCGGCCGGTTCAGCGTGATTCGGCGCAGCGCGCCGTCGCTTCTTACGATCAGGTCATCGTCGCGCAGAAGCGTTTCACTCATCGGCCGACGAGGCTTCGTGCCACGATGAGGCGCATGATTTCGTTGGTGCCTTCAAGGATCTGGTGCACCCGCAAATCCCGCACGATTTTTTCGATGCCGTATTCGGACAGGTAGCCATAGCCGCCGTGCAATTGCAGTGCCTGATTGGCAACGTCGAAGCAGGCGTCTGTCACAAAACGCTTGGCCATGGCTGAGAGCCGCCTGGCAGTGACGTCTTTGCGATCGAGTGCGGCGGCGGCGTGCCACAACAATGCGCGCGAGGCTTCAAGTTGGGTCGCCATGTCGGCGAGGCAAAATTGCAGCGCCTGAAACTCGTCGAGGCGCCGGCCGAAAGCCTTCCGGTTGCTCATATAGGCGAGTGTTTTGTTCAAAGCGGATTGCGCGCCGCCGAGTGAGCAGGCGGCGATATTGAGCCGGCCGCCATCGAGGCCGGCCATCGCGATCCCAAAACCCGTCCCTTCCGCGCCGAGCCGGTTGGCCGCCGGCACAGCTGCGTCCTCAAACAGCACCGCGCGGGTCGGCTGCGCGTTCCAGCCCATCTTGCGTTCATTGGCGCCGAACGACAGGCCGGGCGTCTCGCCAGGCACGAGAAATGCGGAAATCCCGGACGGTCCTTCGCCGCCGGTACGCGCCATCACCAGATAGAGGTCGCTCGCGCCGGCGCCGGAAATGAATTGCTTCTGGCCTTTGAGGATGTAGTTGTCACCGTTCCGGGTGGCCCGCGTCGCTAAAGCAGCCGCGTCGGAGCCTGCGCCCGGCTCGCTGAGACAGTAGCTTGCCAGCAAGTCCATGGCGCACAATTTCGGCAGCCATCGCCGCCGCTGTTCGTCCGAGCCGAACACGTCGATGAGCCCTGCCACCATGTTGTGGATGGACATGAAGGCCGCTGTCGTCGGGCAACCGGTCGCCAGCGCCTCGAAAATCAGCGTTCCGGTCAGACGCGATAGGCCGGAGCCGCCGAGATCTTCGGCGACGAAAATTCCGCCCATTCCAAGCGCCGCGGCTTTGCGCATTTCGGCGACCGGAAAGTGTTTGGCCTCGTCCCAAGCGATCGCGTTGGGCGCGAATACTTCCGCGGCGAAGGCGCGCGCCACCTCGCGCACCGCGATCTGGTCGGCGTCGAGCGTAAATTGCGTCGAAGCGGTTGAAATCGAATCCAGCATAACCCCGTGCCTTCCGCGACCGCGCGCCATTGTTGCACTGGCGTTTTGCGGCAGCAAATGGCGGGTTTGAGCCTTAGGGCCGGAGACTGGGCCTTAGTACTTATGCCTATGGCGCGGCGCCCGCTTTACGTGCGGCGCACCATAAGGCGGTGCGGGCGAATAATACGGATTTATTTGGCAAAAGCCGCGATTGCCCGCCACCACGTTCGGCGCGCAGGCCGCGACCGAACCATATTCGCAGTCCCATTCGACGTTGCCTGCGCCGGTGTTCACGACGGCGCACCAGGGTGCATTGCCGATATAGGCGGCATGACTGGGCGAAATCGCAAAAATCAGTGCTGGCCGCGGCGGCGATCAAAAGCGGGATGCGGTTCATTGCAATTCCACCTCGCCACTCCCTTGGCTATAAACTCCTTGGCGCGACGCTGGTTGCAGTCCGCTACCGGGCAGTTGCCGGATTGCGAGGACCTGATCGAGGGGTCAACATGGACTTTACGCTTTCATCCGAAATCGAGGAATTGAGGCAGCGCACCCGCGCCTTCATCGAACAAGAAGTGCTGCCGCTTGAGGCCGATCCGCAAAACTTTTCCGAGCATGAAAACATTCCGCTCGCACGGATCGCGCCGGTTCAAGACAAAGCCAGAAAGGCCGGTTTGTGGGCGCCGCAATCGCCGAAACAATTCGGCGGTATGGCGCTGCCGATCGTGGCCTGGGCCGCCATTTACGAAGAGGCGGCACGCTCGCTATTCGGACCGTTGTCGATCAATTGCTCCGCGCCGGATGACGGCAATATGAATCTGTTGTCGCGCGCGGGCACGCCGGCGCAGCAGGAATGGTGGTTACGGCCAGTCGTCGAGGGCAAGGTAAGATCTTCCTTCGCCATGACCGAACCGGCGCCGGGCGGCGGCTCGGATCCCGGCATGATCCGCACTCGCGCGGAAAAGAAAAACGGAAAATGGGTCATTCGCGGCCGCAAGTGGTTCATCACCGGGGCCGCCGAGGCGGCGCATTTCATCGTCATCGCCAGGACATCGGACGACAAACGCCGCGGCTTGACCGCGTTCCTCTATCACCGCGACCAGCCGGGCTGGCGCATCGTGCGGCGCATTCCGATCATGGGACCGGAGGAGCACGGCGGCCATTGCGAGCTCGAATTCGACGGCCTTGAAGTCAGCGATGACAATGTGCTGCTCGGTATTGGCGACGGACTGAAAGTGACGCAGATCAGGCTCGGCCCAGCGCGGCTGACGCATTGCATGCGCTGGCTTGGCTGGTCCAAACGCTGCTTGGAGATCGCGCAGGACTATGTCGACAAAAGAGAAGGCTTTGGCGTCAAGCTTGCCGACCGTGAGAGTGTGCAGATCAAGCTCGGCCAGGTCGCGCAGCGGATCCAGATCGGGCGGTTACTGACGATGCACGCGGCGTGGAAGCTCGACCGTGGCGATCGCGCGCGCAAGGAAATCTCGATGGCCAAGGTGCATGTCGCCGACACACTCCACGAGGCCGCCGACACCGCGATTCAGCTCAATGGCGCCCGCGGCTATTCGAAAGATACGATCTTGGAATGGATCTACCGCGCCGCGCGCGCCGCACGCCTGGTCGATGGCGCTTCCGAAGTGCACAACATGGTGTTGGCTCGCTTTTTGCGCGAGGAAGGCCGCGATTTCTGGAGCTGGAGCGCCGGCAACAGGATTTGACGAGGCGAATCCGCCCCTTGCGGCGGGGCCGATTTGGGGCGCCGCAGGCTCAAGGCTTGCGAAATCCGCCTGCCTGGCGAAGCGTGGTAAACGCGCCATAACCGCGCACCCCTGTCTGTTCACGTCATCTTAACGCTTCATCAACCGGGGCCGATAAATCGTGCCTCATGCTAGACGACCGGGCGCGGGTATCGCGGACGACCAAAAGAGCCGTGCGAGTGATTGCGGCTGTGGCGCTGATATGCGGCGCCGCAGGCAGCCTGCTTGGCGCACCCCAAATGGGTTTGGCCGCACTGAAGCAGCAATATTGGCGTCCCGCGGCGATTCCCTACCCGAAAGAAAATCCCTATGGCCGCGCCAAAGAAGAGCTCGGCCGCGCGCTGTTTTTTGATCCGATCCTGTCGGGAGCGCGGGTGCGATCCTGCGCCACCTGTCATAACCCCGGCCTAGCATGGGGCGACGGAGAGCCGCGAGCAATCGGCGAAAATCAGGTGCGGCTGCCGCTGCGCAGCCCGACGCTGCTCAATATCGCTTGGGTCCCGAAGTTAGGATGGGACGGGCACTTCCACGACCTGGAAAGTGTGGCCATGGGCCCGATCACCGGGCAATCCAACATGAATTTGCCGGAACAGGAGCTGATAGAACGACTCTCGGCGATACCCGGCTATCTCGCCGCTTTCGATGTCGCATTCGGCAATGGCGGCGTGACGCGAGAGAAGATCGAGCAGGCGCTAGCCACGTTCGAGCGCTCAATTGTGTCCGTTGACGCGCCATTCGACCGTTGGGTTCACGGCGACGAAGCGGCGATCAGCGCCGCTGCCAAGCGTGGATTTGCGCTGTTTAACGGCAAGGCCAATTGTGCGGTCTGTCACAGCGGCTGGGCGTTCACCGATGCGGCGTTCCACGATATCGGGGCGGCGCAAGACGGCGATCTCGGCCGCGGACGTTTGTTCCCCACCTCGGTGAAGCTGCAGCACGCGTTCAAGACGCCGACACTGCGCGATGTGGCGCACCGGGCCCCGTATATGCACGACGGCTCGGTGGCTAATCTCGCCGATGTCATCGATCTGTACGATCGCGGCGGCATCGACCGGCCGAGCCGTGACAGCGAAATCCGTCCGCTCAATCTGCAGAGCCGCGAGAAAGCCGATCTGATCGCTTTTCTCAACACGCTCAGTGGTACGCCCAAACCGTATCCGCTGCCGAATTTGCCGCGCTAAATTCCTGCGGCTGCGCTAGGCGCGTCCGGATGCAATGGTTTTGTTATAAAATGACCGGCAAGGCGCAGCTTGCCAGCGCTAATCCGCACATCAGCAAAAGACCCGCGCCGATTTCGATCACCCGCACATGAGCCGGGAAGCGGCTGGACGTGCAGGCGAGCACGGCACCACTCAGGACACTCAGGATTCCGACCACCGCCAACATTGCCGCTCTCGCACTCTCCCGCCTTGCAAGTGCGGGATTTAGCGGGTGTCGCTTACCGCCGGGCTAGCCAGATCGCTCGATTTTTCCGGATCATCTTCGAATGTGACGCCCCTCGCGGCAATGGTTAACCAATACTTAATTTAATTCCGACCAGCGACGGCGGCTTCATCGTGCTGTGCGGCGACGTCAGCCGGCTCAAGCAGCAGGAATGGTCGCTGCGCCAGTCCAACCTGCTGCTCGACGCCGCCTTGGAAAACATGTCGCAAGGCCTCTGCCTTTACGATGC
>DASXJB010000275.1:0-4216 GCA_036497645.1 Xanthobacteraceae bacterium | reverse complement strand
CGCCGGATTTGCCGGTCCCCACGGATGATGGCGCCGCGCGGCATCTCACCGGCGCGCGCCTGCCGGACGTCACACTGGCGGCGACCGCTGGTCCTGCCGTGACTTTATCGAAGCTGAAGGGAGTAAGCGTTCTTTACGTCTATCCGCGCACCGGCGTTCCCGGCGTCGATGCGTCGCCGGGTTGGGACGACATTCCCGGCGCGCGCGGCTGCACGCCGCAATCGTGCGGATTTCGCGATCACTTTGCCGAGTTAAAGGCGCTCGGCGTTGCCCAGGTCTACGGGTTGTCCAGCCAGGACACCGCATATCAGCGCGAAGCGGCGGAGCGCCTTCATCTGCCGTTCCCGCTTTTGTCCGACGTGGAGCTGAAATTGAAATCCGCCATCGGCCTGCCGACATTCTTCACGTCGGGCATGACACTCTACAAGCGCATGGCGATGGTGCTTGAGGACGCGGCAATCGTCCGCGTTTTCTACCCGGTATTCCCGCCCGACAAAAATGCCGAGGAAGTCACGGCTTGGCTGGCAACACGCTCTGCGGCTGCGCGTCGATGAGCTTGCGCGCGGCCGCGATGACGTCGCGGAACATCTGCGGCGTCAGTACGCCGGTATTGGTGTTGTAGCGCGAGCAGTGATAGCTATCCAGCAAGGTCAGCGTCGCGAAGACATGCGCGCGCCCGTGAGCGAAGGGAAATTGTGATCGCCGCGCGCCGCTTGCTTGCACAAAGCTCTCATGCGCGATGCGGCCCAGTGCGACAACCGCGCGCAGATTGTTCATTTCGGCGATCGCGGCTTTCAGATAGTCGCGGCAGGTCGTGATCTCCTGCGGGGTGGGTTTGTTGTCCGGCGGAACGCAGCGCACGGCATTGGTGATCCGGCAATCAAGCAACTGAAGTCCATCGTCGGGACTGGCTGCGTATTGGCCGCGTGCGAAGCCGAATTTAGCCAATGTCGCGTAAAGGAGATCGCCGGCATAGTCGCCGGTAAACGGCCGGCCGGTGCGATTGGCGCCGCGCAGCCCGGGGGCAAGGCCCACGATCAAAAGCCGCGCGTCGCTGGCTCCAAATGAATCGACCGGAGCGTTGAACCAGCCCGGCTCGCTTTGGCGCCACGATTGCCGAAACGCCACCAGCCGCGGACAGCGCGGGCAATCGCGGCCGGGCGTTCCGCTCGGGCGCATCTTCGAACTTATTCGTCTTCGAATTCGTCTTCGGCTTCGACTTCGACGCGTTGCGCGGTCGGGCTACGCTGTAGAAATTGCGGAGTGTGGCGCGGCTCGCGCGGTTCGCGCTGTTCCCGCGGCTCGCGCGGCGGCCGATCGGTCGGATCACGGCCGAGCTTCGACTGCAATTCGATGATATCGACGAACTGATCGGCCTGACGGCGGAGCTCGTCGGCCACCATCGGCGGCTGCGTGGAAATCGTGGAAACGACCACGACGCGCACTCCGCGCCGCTGCACCGCCTCCACCAGCGAACGGAAATCACCGTCGCCGGAAAACAGCACCATCTGGTCGATAAACGGCGCGATCTCCATCGCATCGACGGCAAGTTCGATATCCATGTTACCTTTGACCTTGCGCCGGCCGGTCTGATCGACAAATTCCTTCGTCGCTTTGGTGACCACGGTATAGCCGTTGTAGTCGAGCCAATCGATCAACGGGCGGATCGAGGAATATTCCTGATCCTCGATGACTGCCGTGTAGTAGAACGCGCGCACCAGATAACCGCGCGACTGAAATTCCCGCAGCAGGCGTTTGTAATCGATGTCAAAGCCAAGCGACTTTGCCGTCGCGTAAAGATTGGCGCCATCAATAAACAATGCAATTTTTTCGATTTGTGCTGACATGATCGGTCTCGTGACGCTCTCGTGATGAAGCCGGCTGGATCGCAATGGATTCGCCTGCCGGCGCTCAAAATCAAAGTTCCAACCACCGGAAACATTTCACGCGCGAAATATTGTCGTCCTCGTTGGGCAAAATCCACGGCGAACCTGATGTGGCACGCCGTCGCGGCGCTTCCGTGACTACGATTCGGAACCCCGGTGCTGGTTCCCAAAAATTTCGGTAACAGAGGCAGGCGCAGCCGCCAAGTTAAATTTGCCAAGTAAATTCGCCAAGCAAAAATATAACCGAAACTGGCCCGTTAAAAGAGGCCCAAAACCGCTGCCGGGCTTTGCATCGCATCGGCACTCCCGGTCTTGCGGCGCTGCCGTCGCGGTTGCGGGGTGGCTGTTGGCGTCCCGGCCCTTGCGCGACGGCGCTCGGCAGGATAGCTAGTGCCCACATTATTCCTATGTTTACAGGTATGTGAGCTTTGTCGGGAGCCATTTCCGGGGCTTCGGCAAGCGAACCAGGAGCGAATATCAGATGGCCCGCGTCACTGTCGAAGATTGCATCGACAAGGTCGAAAACCGCTTCGACCTTGTTTTACTGGCAAGCCACCGCGCCCGGCTGGTGTCCTCCGGTGCGCAGATTGCCGTCGAGCGTGACAATGACAAAAACCCCGTGGTGGCGCTGCGGGAGATCGCGGAGAAGGCCATTTCGCCTGAGGACCTGCGGGAAGAGCTAGTCCACTCATTGCAGAAATACGTGGAAGTCGATGAGCCCGAGCCGGAGGCGGTTCCTCTTATCGGCGCCCCGGGCACCGGGGTCGACGCCGACGATACCGACGTGACCACGGACCGCATGTCCGAAGAAGAGCTCCTCAAGGGCCTCGAGGGCTTGACCCCTCCCGAAAGCCAGCCCGAGCCGGATGCTGGCGAGGAGGAGGAAGAATAAGCCTCCTGCCTGCCGCAAGCGCTCGCGTTCGTCCTCTGACGATTATTTAACTAAATCAGTCTTTGCTCGCCGCTCTTGCTGGCTGGCCTGACCGTTGCCGCACGGCGTCTGCCTTGTGGTGCTAAGCCCGCGCCATGATATCTTTATGGGCACTTTGGCCGCTCATTGGGACTTGACGTTGCCCAAGGGGTGCCGAGGCGCTGCCTGAGGTATCGCGAATGCCGCGCTTGCCGATCGATCTGCCGCGGATGCAGAACCAGCCCCGGGTCCGGGCGCCGGTGACCCGCAGCCCCGATTTGGCGCCGCTCGAAGTCGAGCCGGTGCGAGCAAAGCCGCGCAAGCGGTTGATGCGGCAGTATGAACTCATCGATCGCGTCAAACACTACAATCCCAACGCGAACGAGGAGCTTCTTAACCGCGCTTACGTCTATGCCATGCGCGCTCATGGCGAGCAGAAGCGCGCCTCGGGGGATCCGTATATTTCCCACCCGCTCGAAGTGGCGGCGATCCTTACCGACCTTAAGCTGGATGACGCGACCATCGCGGCGGCGCTGCTTCACGACACAATCGAAGACACCGACGCCACGCGTGCGGAAATCGATCGCATATTCGGCCATGAAATCGGACGGCTGGTCGAAGGCCTGACCAAGCTGAAGCGGCTCGAACTCGTCTCCAAAGAAGCCAAGCAGGCGGAAAATCTCCGTAAGCTTCTTCTGGCGGTGGCCGACGATGTACGGGTGCTGCTGATCAAGCTCGCCGATCGGCTGCACAATATGCGCACGCTTGCTCACCAGCCGCCGGCCGCCCGCCGCCGCACCGCCGACGAGACGCTCGAAATCTATGCTCCGCTCGCCGGCCGGATGGGAATGCAGCGGATGCGGGAAGAGCTGGAGGATCTCGCCTTCCGCGAGCTCAATCCGGAAGCCTACAAGGTTTTAAGCGAACGGCTCGATGCTCTCGCCGCGCGGTCGAGCGCCTGGATCAGCGAGATCGAGCAGCAGCTGACAAAAAAACTCGCCGACCGCGGTATTGCCGCTGAAGTTTCCGGACGTCGCAAGCGGGTCTATTCCATTTGGCGAAAAATGGAGCGCAAGGCCGTCGGCTTCGAGCAACTATCTGACATTTTAGGGTTCCGCGTTGTGGTCGGCAGCATTGCCGAATGCTACCAGGCGCTCGGCATCGTCCATACGACCTGGCCGGTCGTGCCGGGACGTTTTAAGGACTACATTTCCACGCCGAAGCAGAACGATTACCGTTCAATCCATTCCACGGTGATCGGTCCGGGCAAGCAGCGCGTCGAATTGCAGATCCGCACGCGCGAAATGCATCAAATTGCCGAATACGGCATCGCCGCGCACGCGCTCTATAAGGATAGCCGTGGCTCGCCAACCGAAATGCTGTCACGCGAGTCGAGCGCCTATGCCTGGCTGCGCCGCAC
>DASXJB010000274.1:0-2724 GCA_036497645.1 Xanthobacteraceae bacterium | reverse complement strand
CGTCATAGATGCAAGCTGGCCGGCCCTTAAAAGTCGTCGAGTTGATGCCGACGGCTGCGGGCGCAAGCCGCATGCCAAGCGCGTCAAAGCCTTTCTTCCACGCGTCGCCACCCGGGAACGTCCGCATCGGCGGCATGGGATATGGCTTGCCGGCCGGACGCCAGATTTCTTCCGCCTTGGCGTCGCCGGAGACGCCGACATCGTCGGCGACCTTGTCCCAATAAGGCGCGATGTCGGCGTAGTCGATCGGCCAATCCAAGCCTTTGCCGTAAGTGCTTTTGACCTTGAAGTCGTTAGGCAAGAGCCGGGGGAAATTGGCGAAATAATGCAGCGCCGCGCCGCCAGTGCCCCAAACGGCCTGATACACGTAGCCATAAGGATTTTTGCCTTCGAGCAAGAATGGCGGCCCGGCCGGCTTGATACGACGTCCCCAGATGTCCGAACTGATCAGATCACCGAGCTGCCAATCGGGTCCCGCTTCTAGGAGCACGACCTTCTTGCTGGCTTTGGCCAGGACTGAGGCAAATACCGAGCCCGAGGCGCCGGCGCCGACGATGACGACATCGACTTTGTCGTTGTTTGCCATGTTACCGTTTGCCATCTCACCAGCTCTTCGTCGGCGCGATGTGCGGCTGATAGGGCACGCCGAGATGCGCATAACCATCCATGGTGCCGTAAACCACGTCCACGGCATCGCTGCGCAGGAGGAAATACACAAAGCCGGCAGCGGGGCCTTTCCAGCCATCAAGCTTGTTTTGTCGCATCAGATCGACGAACTCGTGCTGCTCGTTGGCGGCGAGCTGCGCAAAATTGCGGCCGCCATAGCGCGCTGAACTCGTGCCATCGATCGCACCGAGCGCGGCACGATAGAAATTCGCAAACGGCGGTTTCACGTTCATGATCCGCGCTTCGAGCAGCGCCTCTTGCGGCGCGATCGAGATTTGCTGATCGACGAAATGAACGATGCCGGCGTCCTTCGCGCCGGGCACCAGCGTTTCTCCCACTGCGTCGAGGATGGCGGCCTGATCCGCCGTCAGGGTGCGCAGCGCGAGGCCCTGTGCGCGGGCTTGGCGTGGCGTGAGCATGACTTCGGCACCGCCAACCGTAAACGCGAGCGTGCCGATTGCCGCGCCCTTCATGAAGGCGCGCCGTTGAATGTCGTCCATGGACTATTCCTCCCGCATTCCGCCGGCGGTGCGATCGCGGCGGGTGCGGGAAAATTCAACGCCGAAGCGAAACCTGAATCAAGCGGCAGACGCTGCCAGCGGCCGGATTACTCCGCCAAAGCGTGCTGGGCACCATCGCCCGACGTCGCGACCGGTGCGGCCGGCGGCACGGGCGGCGGCGTGCGGCCCAATGAGGTGACGAAGGCGCGGAATTTCGGATTGGCGTTAAGCGCGTCGCGGCCGGCGGTGACCAGCATGTCGATCTGGTCGGGCGGCAGCTGAAAGCGCGTCTCGACCTTATTGAGCGCGGCGGCGCGGTTGGGACCGAGTTGGTCAAACGATATCCTGCTGATGAAAAACTCCAGATCGCGGCAATTCCAGCCGGGCGGAGCGCCAAAACGGTGCCGGTCAGCTTCAGACAGAGCACAGCGCCAGTTTATGAGTGTCTTGCGCCAATCCGACATCGTTGCGTCAAAGGCCGAATAGCTGCCGATCGCGCCGGATTCCGTGGCGGTGTCGGAGGTCGCCATGATGAGGTCGATTCCGGATGGACCCGGAACCGTCTGCGCCCACTCGCCCGACGGGTCGCGGCCGGAATCGACCACCAGGAACAAAAGCCTGCGCAACTTCACCGCCTGTGACGGCGCCAGCGGACCAAACGGCGTATTGGCCGCAAGCCGCGCCACGGTGAAGCCGGCCAAACCGAAATTGTCGACCAGGCCGCCATCAAGCAGCTTGACGTAATTAATCGCGCCCGAGCGATAGCGCTCCAACGCGTCGGCATAGGATTTGATCAGCGGCGCGGCATTCGGATCGTTGTGCACGCGGGCAACCCAGGCCGGTAGCGGCGTCGAACAGGTGCCGTGGAAGTTCTGCACGACGATCGGCGCGAATACGACCGGAACGGCGGCGGAGCCGGCAACCGCAAGTGAAATCGGATAGCTCGCAAGATCGCTGCACAAGGCGCTGAACGTCACCGGAGCAAAAATGAAGGTGGTGCGGTTAAAGATGTCGGCGGCGTTGATCCAGACGCGCGGCCGCGAGCGGCGCAACAGATCCTTAAACGTCGCCTGATTGTAGAGATGGGCGTCGAGCCAGACCGGAAATCTGGTCGCGTCGTTCACGCCGCCATTAAGCCCGCGAGCGATATTGCCGAGACTGAGATTGGTTTGCAGCGACTCCTCGGCATTCACATCAAGAAAACGTTGGCGGAAGTCGGCCATGGCCGCGCGCCCCTTCAGCCCGTAGTAAGCCGCAAGGATCGATCCGCCGGACACGCCGGAGAGAAAATCAAGCCGGTCGAGCAGTGATGCGGCGCCGATCCGCGCCGGCACCCGCGTCTGATCGAATCCTTCCAGTACGCCATAAGAAAAAGCGGCGGCGCGCATGCCGCCGCCGGAAAACGACAGCGCAACGACCATGTCGTCGTAATTGGTCTCGACGCCGGTTGCGAGTTCGGTGTCGACCTCGCGAGGATTGGCGGCAAGGCGCTGATTGACCGGATCGTTTTGGATTGAGGCGCACGCCGTCAGCAGGGCCGCGCCCGCAATGACGCGCC
>DASXJB010000273.1:0-2815 GCA_036497645.1 Xanthobacteraceae bacterium | reverse complement strand
GTGGACCTGCAACAACATCTGCGCGGATAGCTTTTTTGCCGTGAGCGCGTCGTCCATGCGGATCATGGCGCGGCGAATGATATCGGCGGCGCTGCCTTGCAGCGTCGCATTGACCGCGGCACGCTCGTTGAACGCGCGGATGGAGGCATTGGAGGCGCCGATCTCCGGATAGTGGCATTTGCGGCCGAACAGCGTAAGCACGTAGCCGTGCTTCTTCGCAAATGCCTTGGTCTCCTCCATGTAGTCGCGGATGCCGGGGAAGCGCTCAAAATATTTTCGGATATAGGCGCCGGCTTCCTCGCGGCCGATGCCGAGCTGATTGGCGAGCCCGAACGCCGAAATGCCGTAGATGATGCCGAAATTGATTGCCTTGGCGCGGCGGCGCACCTCGCCCGGCATGCCTTTGATCGGCACGCCAAACATTTCCGATGCCGTCATGGCATGAATGTCGAGGTCTTCGCGGAACGCCTTGCGCAATTGCTCGATGCCGGCGATCTCGGCAAGAAGCCGCAATTCGATCTGCGAATAGTCCGCGGAGACGAGCTTGTGGCCCGGCGTCGCAATGAAAGCGCGGCGGATCTTGCGGCCGTCCTCGGTGCGGACCGGGATGTTCTGCAAATTCGGCTCCGAGGACGACAGCCGGCCGGTGGTGGTCGAAGCCAGTGCGTAATTGGTGTGCACGCGATGCGTGGTCGGATTGACGAAGCCCGGCAGCGCATCGGTATAGGTCGATTTGAGTTTTGATACTTGCCGCCAATCGAGAATCTTTTGCGGCAGTTCGTGGCCCTGCTCGGCCAATTCTTCCAGCATGCGCGCGCCGGTGGCCCATTGCCCCGTCTTAGTCCGCGTGCCGCCCGGCAGGCCGAGCTTGCCGAATAAAATGTCGCCGATCTGCTTGGGGCTACCGACATTGACCGGCTCGCCGGCAAGTTTGTTGATCTCGGCTTCGAGGCCGGCGGCTTCCTGAGCGAATTCGCCCGACAGCCTCGACAGCACCTGACGGTCGATCGAGATGCCGCGCCGCTCCATGTGAGCCAATACGCGCAGGAGCGGCCGCTCCAATGTTTCGTAGACATTGAGCACACGTTCGGGCGGAAGCTGGGCTTTGAGCACTTGCCACAGCCGCAGGGAGACGTCGGCGCGCTCGGCGGAAAATTCCGTCGCCTTGCCGATGTCGACGCAATCGAAGGTTATTTTGTTCTTCCCAGGTTTTGTAATCTCGCCGAAATCGATGGTCTGGTGATTGAAATAGCGCCCCGACAAGGCGTCGAGGCCGTGACTGGCGCGGCCGGCATCGACCACGTAAGACATCAGCATGATGTCGTCGTAAGCGGCGATCTCGATGCCGCGCAGCGCGAAGATCTGCCACACGAATTTAAAGTCGTGGCCGATCTTGAGCACGCCGAAATCTTCAAGGAGCGGCTTGATCGCCGCGAGCGCGGCAGTCTCTTCGATTTGATCCGCCGCACGCCCGCCGCCAAATAAGCCGCCGCGATTGTCCTCGCCGCCAGATCCCTGTTGGCGATGCGCAAGCGGCACGTAGCAAGCCTCGTTCGCTGCCAAGGCCAGCGAGAACCCGCAAAGCTGCGCCTGCATAGGATCGAGACTGTCGGTCTGCGCGCCGAGCGCAACAAATCCGATGTCGTGCGCGCGTCCGATGAAGGCCCGCAATCGATCGAGCGAGTGCACGGTCTCATATTTGGAGCGGTCGAATTTCTGATTCTGCGCACTCTCGAACCGCGCGGCAGCGAGCGCGGCCGGGGTAAGCGTGATCGTCTCGTCGCTTTTGGCCCTGCGCGCATCAGCCGGCTGTGGCGGGCGCCCGAGCGGCAGCTGCGGTGACGTTCCGCCGGCACCGGCGGGACTCGTTACTTGGACGCTTTCTGCGGCCGGCGTAGCAGATGTGGCGCCCTTGCCGCCAAGCCGCGCTTCGGGAGCGATCTCAGCCGCATCGATTCCGGCGAATTCCGCGACGCGGCGGGTGATCGCGTTGAACTCCATCGCCTTGAGAAACGCGATCAGGCGCTTGTGGTCCGGCTCGTGCACGGCGAGATCGCCGACCGGCACGTCGAGCTTGACGCGATCGTCGAGCGTGACGAGCTTCTTCGACAGCCGCGCATTCTCGGCATTGTCGATTAAAGCCTGGCGGCGTTTCTCCTGCTTGATCTCTCCCGCACGCTTGAGCAGCGTTTCGAGATCGCCGTATTCGCCGATGAGCTGCGCCGCGGTCTTCACCCCGATGCCCGGCACCCCGGGCACGTTGTCGGTGGAATCGCCGATCAGCGCCTGCACTTCGATCACCTTTTCCGGCGGCACGCCGAACTTCTCGATCACTTCGGCGCGGCCGATTTTGCGATCCTTCATCGTGTCGAACATGATCACGCAGTCGTTGACGAGCTGCATCAGGTCCTTGTCCGACGAGACAATGGTCGCTGTGGCGCCGGCCTCGCAGGCCTCGCGCACGTAGGTCGCGATCAGGTCGTCGGCCTCGAAGCCTTGCTGCTCCAGGCACGGCAGATCGAATGCCTGCACGGCTTCGCGAATGAGCGGGAATTGCGGCCGCAGATCGTCCGGCGGATCCGGCCGGTGCGCCTTGTAGTCCGGATACATTTCGGTGCGGAATGTGCGCTCGGAGAGGTCGAACACCACCGCGAGATGGGTGGGTTTGTCCTCTGGCTTCATGTCGCGCAGAAGCTTCCACAGCATGTTGCAGAAGCCGAACACGGCATTGAGCTGCAAGCCGTCCGACTTGCGGTTGATCGGCGGCAGCGCGTGATAGGCGCGGAAAATGTAAGACGAGCCGTCGACCAGGAAG
>DASXJB010000272.1:0-4356 GCA_036497645.1 Xanthobacteraceae bacterium | reverse complement strand
GACCAAGAGTCAGACCAAGATGCGCCAGCGAAACCGCGCCGCCGTGCGGCGAGCGCTCACCCGATATAGCGGCCCCTCGGCGGACGGGCAAGGCGTCCGGGCCTTTTCACTATTCGCACATTGGCAGACCTTCCGGGACATGGTCGAAACTGTGGACCATACTTTTGGGAGCTGGGCGCTTGCCCCGCGTCAAGGCATCAACTCGCCAGCATCGAGGGTGACGGAACCGCTGGAGTGAGCGCGTCGTGGATCATGCGCCCGAGCGTCGAGATCTGATAGGGCTTGCGCAGGACCGGGAATTCGGGATCGGCGTCGAATACTTTGGTGTAGCCGGTGGTGAGCACCACCGGAATCTGCGGGTAGCGTTCGGCCAGCGTGCGCGCCAGCGCCAAGCCGTCGGCCGGACCGGGCAGCACCACGTCGCTGAAGACGAGGTCGACGTGTTTGCCCGACACGACAACGTCGAGCGCGGCCGCGGCGGTTTCCACCTCGATGGCGCGGTAGCCAAGCTGCTCGAGCAGCGACACCGCAACCCGCCGCACGTCGGCATTGTCTTCCACGACTAGAATGGTGCGCCGGTCGAGCGCGGCATAATCCGCCTCGTCCGGCGGCAACGGCGTCGCCAGCGCCGCGTGACTGCGCGGCAGGTACACGGTCACTTTGGTGCCGCGACCGACCTCGCTGGTGATCGCGACGGTCCCGTCTGACCGGCGCGCGAAGCCATAAACCTGCGACAGGCCAAGCCCGGTGCCCTTGTTTGGCGCCTTGGTGGTGAAGAACGGCTCGACCACACGGGACACCAGATCGGGCGGGATGCCGCTGCCGGTATCGGCTACGCTCAGTGCGACGAAATCGCCGCTGATGTCTTCCGGCAAGTCGCCGAGACGGACGTGGACGTTTTCCGCCGCGATCGTGATTCGTCCGCCATCGGGCATGGCGTCGCGCGCATTGACCGCGAGATTCACCAGCGCCAGTTCAAGCTCGGATTTGTCGACGCAAATCGGCCAGGTCGACTTCGGCACGTCGATCTGAAACTGGATATTGACGTGCATGGAGCCCGCCAGCACATCGCGAATGGCGTGAACGGCTTCTGCGGCATTGATCACGGTCGGGCTCAGCGGCAGCGTGCGCGAGAACGACAGCAGCTGGCGGGTAAGATTCTCGCCGCGCGCCGCCGCCATTTCGATCGCCTGCAAAGCGCGGACGTCCTTGGCGTCCTTCAGGCGTTTTTTCAGACCCTGCGCGTGGCCGCTGACGATCATCAACAGATTGTTGAAGTCGTGGGCGATGCCGCCGGTCAATTGGCCGATGGCATCCATTTTCTGCAGATGCGCGGTCTGTCGCTGCGCGCGCTCGAGCGCGGCGGCGGCTTCCTTCTCGGCGGTCACATGGCGGCCAGCGACATAGAGTAGCCCCTTGCTGGCGGTCATGGTCCATTGCAGCCAGCGCCATGATCCATCCTTGTGCCGGAAACGGTTTTCCATGCGCACGGTGGTCGCGCCATGCGCGAGCTGGGCACGGCCGGCAATCGAGGCCGGCGCGTCCTCCGGATGGCGCAGTTCGCTGACATGCATGGATTTGATTTCGTCGTCGGTCCAGCCGAGGAGCCGCGTCCAAGCCGGATTGATGGAAAGGAAATAACCCTCGAAATTCGACACCGCGAGCAGGTCTTCCGACACGTTCCAGATGCGATCGCGCTCGAGCGTGCGGCGTTCGACTTCCTCTTCGAGCCGTTCGCTGAGCATGCGCAGTTCGGCCTGGATGCTCAGGCGCGCCTGTTCGGCGCGCATACGCTCGATGGCAAAGCCGAGCTGCCGCGCCAGCGTCAGAGCGAGCTCCATGGCCTCGCCGTCGAACGCCTGCGGTGTGTCGTAATAAACCATGAACTTGCCGACGAGCCGGCCCTCGGCCATCAGCGGGATAAAAGCGAGCGCGCCAATGCCTTCCTGCTTGACGATGCTCTTGAGCGGCTGGTCGAGTTCGGCGCGATCGATGTCGGTCATGCAGACCGGCTCGGGATTGGCGTCATCCAGCGCCCAGGGCGAATCCCCGGTGGTGGCGCGCCGGTAGCCTTCCGACAAACCGCGCCAGGCGACGAAACGCATGATTCCGTCGGTGTCGCAGCGCAGGATCGAGGCGCGGCCGCAATGCATCGCGTCCATGATCGCATCGAGCGCCGCCTCATAGATGGCTTTGATCGACTCCGCGCGATAGAGCCGGTTGGTGAAGCGATACAGCGCCGCTTGTTCGTCGGCGCGCCTGTTCACGACCGCTTCCGCGCGCTTGCGCGCGGTCACGTCGCGGGCGATCTTCGAGGCGCCGATGATCGTGCCGTGTTCGTCCCGCATCGGCGACACGGTGAGCGAAACGTCAACCAGCCGGCCGTCCTTGCAGCGCCGAATCGTCTCGTAGTGCTCGACGCGCGCGCCGGCCCTGATGCGCTCCAGAATCTGCGGTTCCTCGCCCTTGAGATGATCGGGAATGATCGTGGTGATCGGCTTGCCGATCATGTCTTCGGCGGAATATCCGAACAGGCGCTCGGCGCCCGGATTCCAGCTAATGATCACGCCGTTGAGGTCCTTGCTAACGATGGCGTCGTCGGACGATTCCACGATGCTGGCGAGCTGCCGGCGCGCCTCTTCGCCGCTGCGCTGATCGGTGATGTCAAGGAGCGAGGCGATCCAGCCTTCGACATTCCCGGCGGGGTCGAGTTCGGGCCGGTAGGCGATGGCGAGCCGGCGGACGCCGCTGCGCGGAAATTCCAGGTCGCATTCGAAATCGACGGTCTCGCCTTGCAAGACCGCATCGATAAAAGGCTGCAGCGTGCGTAGACCGCGCGCGCCAATCACCTCGTCGATGCTTTTGCCGATGACCGCGTCGCGCTCGCAATCGATGAGATGGGCATAGGCTTCGCTGACGAAGCGGTAGCGCAGATCGCACCCGCATCGCACCAGCATGAACGGCGTGCGATTGATGACGGATTGCAGCTCCGCTTCGCTGGCGCGCAGCGCCTCTTCGGCGCGTTTGCGCTCCGTCAGTTCCTGAAAACTGCAGATCGCGCCATCGATGTGTCCTTCTGCATCCTTCAGCGGCGCCGCGCTCATCAGGACCGGGACTTGCGAACCATCCGGCCGCTCGATCAAGAGCTCCACGCCGCGCACCGGAACGCCGCTACGCAGCGCCACCGCCACCGGGCTGGCGGCAAAGGGCAGCGGCAGGCCTTGCGCCGTGTAACGGCGGAAATTGATTTCTGAGAATTCGCCGGTGTCGCCGAGCCGCGGCGTCCGGCCCCACAATTCGACCGCGCGCTTGTTGTAGCGCACCAGCGCGCCATCGACGCGGCAGACACAAAAGCCGGTCGGAATCGCATCCAGCGCGCTTTGGTCAATATTGCTAAAGGCTTCGCAGCCCTGTTTTGTCGAGACGATCTTTGAGCCTTGAGCACGCATTTTACGCTTCCCCGCACCACGCGGAACATCGCGGACGTGGAAAAGTTCCACGAATTTCAACGACTTGCCATCGTCACCCGCAAGTGCAGCCTTGAACCGGCTGAAATAAATTCATGCCAAGGTTAAAGCCTCGCCTGCCCTGTGGGCCAGCATTAATTGCACCGCGCCGGCGACGGCCGCTGCCGCAACCCTGGCGATTTTCATCGACAGCGTAACGCGCGCAGCCGACGGCGTCTGTCCGACACCGTATGCTGTGCGATAAACACGGCGATTTTTCCGACAATTCCAGAAAACCGCATTGCCCGGCCGCGTTTGGGATTTGCGCGGCCGTACTATTGACGGCCGATCCGGCGCGGGGGATGAAGACGCGAAATAGCGAACCGGATGGCCGAAGAAGAAAAACCCAAAGCGCCGCACACCTTGGCCGATCATCTCTACGGCCGGGAGGTGGCGCACGCGCACAGCGGCGACGCCGATCACGATCACGACCACGATTTCGATGACGACGGCCCGGTTGAAGACAATCCGTTGTGGCAGCAGGACAATGTCGCGCTGACGACCGTCGGCATCGATATTGGATCTTCAGGTACACAAGTCATCTTCTCGCGGCTGCATTTGCGGCGCCTGGCCGAGGATCTGACCAGCCGTTATTACGTCGTCGCGCGCGAGACGCTGTTTCAATCGCAGGTGGCACTCACGCCATATCAGAACGAGGACCGCATCGACGACGCGAGCCTCGGCGCGATCATCGACGACGCCTATGTCACGGCGGGACTGCCGCCCGAGGAGATCGATACCGGTGTGGTTATCCTCACCGGCGAGGCGCTGCGGCGCGAAAATGCGCAAAGGATCGCGGCGATCTTATCGGAAAAAGGCGGCGAGTTCGTCACCGCCACCGCCGGCCATC
>DASXJB010000271.1:0-9916 GCA_036497645.1 Xanthobacteraceae bacterium | reverse complement strand
CAGGTCGGCGACGTGGTGCTGGCGATCGGCGATCCGTTCGGCGTCGGCCAGACTGTGACACACGGCATCGTGTCGGCGGTGGCGCGCACCCAGGTTGGCATCAGTGATTATCAGTTCTTCATCCAGACCGACGCCGCCATCAATCCTGGCAATTCCGGCGGCGCGCTGGTCGATATGGCCGGCCGATTGGTCGGCATCAATTCGGCGATCTATTCGCGCTCGGGCGGTTCGCAAGGCATCGGCTTCGCCATTCCGGCTAATATGGTGCGCGTCGTCGTTGCCTCGGCGGAGGGCGGCAGCGGCGCGGTCAAGCGGCCGTGGCTCGGCGCCAAGCTCCAGAACGTGACGGCCGACATCGCCGACAGCATGGGACTCCAGCGGCCGAGCGGCGCGCTGGTGGCGAGCGTCGTGCCCGCCGGGCCCGCGGCCAAGGCCGGGCTGAAAGCTGGCGACCTCATCGTCAGCATCGACGGCGCCAGCGTCGATGACCCGAACGCCTTCGGCTATCGCTTCGCCACTAAGCCGCTGGGCGGCACCGCGCAGCTCGGTATCCTCCGCCAGGGCCGCTCCATGACGCTGCCGATCGCGCTGCAAAGCCTGCCCGACACCCCGCGCCAGGAAGTGCAGATCAAAGCCCGCTCGCCGTTCACGGGTGCGACCGTCGCCAACCTGTCGCCGGCCTTGGCCGATGAACTGCGCCTCGACGCGCAGGCCGAGGGTGTCGTCATTACCGAGGTGGCCGATGGCTCAACCGCGCAATCGATCGGCTTTCAAAAAGGCGACGTGGTGGTCTCGGTCAATAACGAGAAGATCAACAAGCCCGCCGATCTGGAGCGCGTCACCACCGCCGGCGGCCGGCAATGGCGGATCACAATCCAGCGTGCCGGCCAGCAGATATCGGTGGTGTTCAGCGGGTGATTTCCAGACCTCTCCGCGCGTGCGGGGAGAGGTCGAGTGAGCCAACGGGTCCGGCCCGAAGTGGCCGGCCCGATAACAGGCTCCAGAAACGAGGGTGAGGGGGCCTCGTCAGTATTCTGGCGTGGCGGCGGTCCCGCTCACCCCACCCTCCCCCCGCAAGCGGGGAGAGGGAGTAGGAAGGCTCATGAGCTCGAAGCCCAAATCCAAGACGCCTAATCTCTTCGCCGCCGCGGGGCTCGATCGCACGGCGCCGCGGCCGCTTGCCGACAAGCTGCGGCCCGACAAACTGTCCGAAGTCGTCGGCCAGGATCATCTGCTCGGGCCCGACGGTGCGCTCACCCGCATGCTCGAGACGCGCTCGCTCGGCTCGCTGATTTTCTGGGGCCCGCCCGGCACCGGCAAAACCACGGTGGCGCGGCTTCTCGCGCACGCGACCGAACTCTATTTCGAACAGATTTCGGCAATTTTTTCCGGCGTCGCGGACTTAAAGAAGGTGTTCGACGCGGCGCGGCTGCGCCGCGAAACCGGGCAGGGCACCCTGTTATTCGTCGACGAGATTCACCGCTTCAATCGCGCGCAGCAAGATTCGTTTCTGCCGGTGATGGAGGACGGCACTATTGTGCTGGTCGGCGCCACCACCGAAAACCCGTCCTTTGAATTGATTGCGCCGCTATTGTCGCGGGCTCGCGTTCTTGTTTTCAAGCCGCTCGATGCCGCGGCGATCGAGCAGCTCTTGACGCGCGCCGAGACGATCGAGGGCAAAAAACTGCCGCTCGATGGCGACGCGCGCGCTTCGCTCATTCGCATGGCCGACGGCGACGGCCGCGCCGCGCTCACGCTCGCCGAAGAAGTTTGGCGCGCCGCGCGCGGATCGGAAACTTTCGACGCTGCGGCGCTGCAGGACATTGTTCAGCGCCGCGCGCCGATCTACGACAAGTCGCAGGATGGCCATTACAACCTCATCAGCGCGCTGCATAAATCGGTGCGCGGGTCCGACCCGGACGCCGCGCTCTATTATCTCTGCCGCATGCTCGACGCCGGCGAAGATCTGCTCTACCTCGCGCGCCGCATCGTGCGCATGGCGGTCGAAGACATCGGGCTTGCCGATCCGCAAGCGCTCGTCGTCGCCAATGCCGCCAAGGAGGCTTACGATTTTCTCGGCAGTCCCGAGGGCGAACTCGCGATCGCGCAGGCGGTGATCTATGTCGCGACCGCGCCGAAGTCGAACGCCGCCTATGCCGCGTTCGGCGAGGCGATGCGCACGGCGAAAGAAGCCGGCTCGCTGTTGCCGCCCAAGCATATCCTCAACGCGCCGACCAGGCTGATGCAACAGGAAGGCTACGGCGCCGGCTACGACTACGACCACGACGCGCCCGACGCGTTCTCCGGGCAGGATTATTTCCCGGAAGCGCTCGGCCGCCGCCAATTCTACCATCCGCGGGAGCGCGGCTTCGAGCGCGAGATCAGAAAGCGTCTCGAATACTGGGCCAAGCTGCGCAAAGAGCGGGGCGGATCTTGAGAAGTAGCCGCGGACCGCGTCAGCCCGGCGGCGGCAAGCAGGTCGCCGGCCCGCGGCATTCTTTCGCTCGCGGTCGCCGTCACCCTGAGGTGGCCGCGAAGCGGCGCTCGAAGGGCGACGGCAGCCAAGCCGACAAGAGTCGGCTTGGAAAATCATGGTCCGAAATCGGGAGCCCGATTTCGGCTGGCCGCTCATCCTTCGAGGCGCGAAGGCGCGCACCTCAGGATGACGGGAAACAAAATGAGCTCGCCAAGCCGGGTGACGCGAGCACGCATTCTGGCGTTCAAAACGTCAGCGTTACCGCCGACGAAGCCGGCATACGCGTCGACCGCTTTTTGCAAGCACGCATTCCCGATCTGAGCTTCGCCCGCATTCAGCGCGCCATCCGCAAAGGCGAGGTGCGCGTCAACGGCAAGCGCGTCGATGCCAATGACCGGCTTGAACCGGGGCAAATGGTGCGCATCCCGCCGCTGCGGGTCGCGCCGGCGCCGCGCGCACCTGGCGACGAAGCTGCCGACAAGACCCGCGAATTCCTCAAATCGATCACGCTCTACGAAGACGCCGATGTGCTGGTGTTCAACAAACCGATGGGCCTTGCGGTGCAGGGCGGCTCCGGCACCACGCGGCATATCGACGGCATGCTCGAGGCCATGCGGGACGCGCATGGGCAGCGTCCGCGGCTGGTGCATCGTCTCGACAAGGACACCGCCGGCTGTCTTCTGGTCGCCAAGACGCGGTTCGCCGCGGCGGCTTTGGCCAAATCGTTCCGCTCGCGCTCGGCGCGGAAAATCTACTGGGCGCTGGCCGCCGGCGTACCGAAACCGCGCCAGGGCCGCATCTCCACCTTTCTCGCCAAGGAACAGCGCGAAGAGGAATCGATGATGCGCATTGCCCGACACGGCGAGGAGGGTGCAAGTCACGCCGTCACCTATTATGCGGTCGTCGATACCGCCGGACCGTCGCTCGCTTGGCTGTCGCTCAAGCCGGTGACCGGGCGCACCCATCAATTGCGTGCCCATATGGCGCATATCGGTCATCCGATCGTCGGCGACGCCAAATATTTCTCGCGAGAAAATTGGCAATTACCCGGCGGCATGCAGAACCGGCTGCATCTTCTGGCGCGCCGCATCGCCGTGCCGCATCCGCGGGCCGGCGTGATCGACGTCACCGCGCCATTGCCGCCGCACATGCAGCAGTCGTGGAATCTGCTGGGGTTCGACGCCGGGCGCTACGATCCGATCGAAGAGGCGCCGGCGGATTGAGGCAGATCAGGAACATCGGCCCAATTCCGTGGTTCACCAGCTTAGCCGGCTGCGCCGCGCGGCGGGGGGCCAGCAGAGGGACAGCAGCGGGTTATGGCTATTCGCGTTCATTATATCTGCGCTGCGGCAATCCTGTGCGCGCTGTTGCCCAAGGCGGCAGCGGCGCAGGGTTATCCCGGTTATCCCGATTCGATCATGGCACCCGAACGCGGCTCCGGGATTCATAAGCGCGCGGGCGGGCACCGCGGCGCCAGCGTACCCGAGACGACGCCCGCGGCGGCCGCGACGGAGCCGCATCGCCCGAGCCTCCTGGGTCGCGAAAAATTCGTTGCCAAGCTGCACCGGCGCGGCCTTTACGCCGCGCGCGGCTCGTCGGGCTCGGTGCTGCCGACGCCGTTGCCGCGCACGCAACTCATTCCGCCGGAGGGCGGCGGCGCAGTGACGCTGGCGCCGCTGCACCAGGAGCAGGGGCCGACCCGGATTCCCGGCACCGCGCAAATCATTCCCAACCTGCCGCATGGAGCGGAGACGTTTCAGGACCGCGCCTCGCGCTGCACGTTCCAGTCGGGGCTTTACAGCGTGCCGGGAAATCTGCGCAATCAGTATATGGGCGCGTGCGTGCAGTAATCGTCAATGCGAGCGAAACGAAGTCGAGCGAAGCAATCCAGTCCAGTCCAGTCCAGTCCAGGCCAGTCCAGTCCAGTCCAGTTGGAAAGACTGGATTGCTTCGTCGCCCCTGCGGGGCGCCTTGCAATGACAGCGATGATGCATTCGGCCAGGCGACGCGCTAGCGCAGACTGGCGTTGATCTTGTTGAGCGCGGCCGAGCCGGGGCACAACTCCTTCTCGCCAAGCGCATTGAGCGGCGCTTCGACGGTATTCAAATGGCCGTGCAGATCGGAAGCGTCCTGCTCGACGTATAGCAAGCCAGTCACGATCTGGCCTTGCGCAGCATGGTGGGCGATGAAATTCATCGCCGCCAACCGGTCGTGCACGTCGTATTCGGCGTTGAGCTTGCGCAGCGTCAGCGTCGTGCCGTCATGCTGTTCGACCATTTCCACCGTGCCCGGCGCGTAGTCCACATGGATCGGCGCGCGGCCGGTCATGAAATCGAGAAAATTGACGGCCTCGTTGTGCTCACGCACATAGTCGAAGCTCTTGGTCGAGCCGGCGTGATTGTTGAAGGCGACGCACGGCGAAATCACGTCGACGAAAGCGGCGCCGCGGTGCTCGATCGCGGCCTTGACGATCGGAACGAGCTGTTTCTTGTCGCCCGAGAACGATCGCGCCACGAAGCTCGCGCCGAGCTGCAACGCAATGCCGACCATGTCGATGGCGCTGTCGGTATTGGTGACGCCGCGCTTGGACTTCGAGCCGCGATCCGCGGTGGCCGAGAATTGGCCCTTGGTCAGTCCATAAACGCCATTGTTTTCAACGATATAGACCATGTTGACGCCGCGGCGCATGGCATGCGCGAACTGGCCCAGTCCGATCGAAGCGGAATCGCCGTCGCCGGAGACGCCGAGATAGATGAGGTCGCGATTGGCCAGATTGGCGCCGGTTAGCACCGACGGCATGCGGCCGTGGACCGAATTGAAGCCGTGCGAATTGCCGAGAAAATAATCCGGCGTCTTCGACGAGCAGCCGATGCCGGAAATCTTGGCGACGCGGTGCGGCTCGATCGAGAGCTCGAAGCAGGCCTCGATGATCGAAGCGGTAATCGAATCGTGGCCGCAGCCGGCGCACAGCGTCGAGATCTTGCCCTCGTAATCGCGGTGCGTGTAGCCGAGCTTGTTCTTCGGCAGTTCGGGATGATGGAATTTCGGCTTGACGACGTAGGTCATGAGACTACTTTCCGCAGCGGCGTGATTTTCAAGGCATCGAGGTGCTCGCCGATGGCGCGGGCGATAAACCGCGCTGTGATCGGCGTGCCGTCATAGTGCAGGATCGGCACCAGCCGCACCGGATCGGTGCCGCATTCATTGACGATCAGCGAGCGCAACTGCGCATCCCGGTTCTGCTCGACCACGAAGATAAAGTCGTGCCCGGCGATGAAGCTCATGACGCTGGAATGGAACGGGAAAGCCCGCACGCGCAGCCGGTCGAGATGTTGTCCGTTGGCTTCAAGCACCCGGATCGCCTCGTCCATGGCCGGTGAGGTCGAGCCGAAATAAATCACGCCGTATTTGGTCGGTTTCTCGGAATTAGCTTGGATCGGCCGCGGCACCAGGTCCTTGGCGGTTTCGAATTTACGCAAGAGCCGCTGCATATTGTCGGCGTAAGCGGGGCCTTCCTCGGTGTAGCGCGCGTAGCGGTCGCGCGATGTGCCGCGGGTGAAGAACGAGCCCTTGGTCGGATGGGTGCTGGGATAGGTGCGATACGGAATACCGTCGCCGTCAACGTCGAGATAGCGGCCGAAATCCTTGCCGGCTTCCAGCGCCGCCGCCGTCATCACCTTGCCGCGGTCGTATTTGCGGCTGTCGTCCCAGGCGAGCGGGCGGCACAGCCTATGGTTCATCCCGATGTCGAGATCCATCATCACGAAAACCGGCGTTTGCAGGCGGTCGGCGAGATCGAACGCGATCGCGCCGAACTCGAAGGTCTCCGCCGGATCTTCGGGAAACAACAGCACATGCTTGGTGTCGCCGTGCGAGGCGTAGGCGCAGGAGATAATGTCGGTCTGCTGCGTGCGGGTCGGCATGCCGGTCGACGGCCCGGCGCGCTGCACGTCGAAGACAACTGCCGGAATTTCGGCGAAATAGGCAAGGCCGAGGAATTCCTGCATTAGCGAAATTCCCGGGCCGGACGTGGCGGTAAAGGCGCGCGCACCGTTCCAGGCGGCGCCGATGACGATGCCGATCGAAGCGAGTTCGTCCTCGGCCTGGACGATGGCGAATTTGTTCTGCTTGCTTGCGATATCGACCCGTAGCCGGTTGCAATGGCGGGTGAAGGCTTCGGCGAGCGACGAGGACGGCGTGATCGGATACCAGGCGCACACCGTGGCGCCGCCATAGACCGCGCCGAGCGCGGCGGCAGAATTGCCTTCGATGAAGATGCGGTCGCCGACTGCGTTGGCGCGCTGCAAGCGCAGCCCGATCGGATGCTCCATATTCATCATGACCCAATCGCGGCCAAGATGGAGCGCGTGCTTGTTGGCGTCGAACAGCCTTTCCTTGCCTTTGTACTGCTCGGCGATGAGTTTTTCGATCTCGCCGACATCCATGTCGAGAAGCGCGGACAGCGCGCCGACATAAATGATGTTCTTGAACAATTGGCGCTGACGCGGATCGGTATATTCGCGGTTACAGATCGCGGTCAGCGGCACGCCGATCACCGTGATGTCGTCGCGGAATTTCGACTTCGGCATCGGCTTGGTTGAATCGTAGAGCAGATAGCCGCCCGGCTCGATGCCGGCGACGTCCTTGTCCCAAGTCTGCGGATTCATCGCCACCATCAGGTCGGTGCCGCCGCGGGCGCCGAGATAGCCGGCCTGCGAAATGCGCACTTCGTACCAGGTCGGCAGGCCCTGGATGTTGGACGGAAAGATATTGCGCGGCGCCACCGGCACGCCCATGCGCAGAACCGCGCGCGCAAACAGCTCGTTGGCGCTGGCGGAGCCGGAGCCGTTGACGTTGGCGAACCGGACGACGAAGTCGTTTACGCTTTGAATTGGCATGCTTGTTCTGCGTGAGTCATGTCAATCAGATACTTCTGCATGTCCCAGGCGCCGGTGGGACAGCGCTCCGCGCACAAACCGCAGTGCAGGCAGACATCCTCGTCCTTCACCATGACGCGGCCGGTTTTCAGGCTATTGCCGATATAGAGATCCTGGCTGAGATTCTTCGCCGGCGCCTGCAGCCGCTGCCGCAGCTCGGCTTCCTCGCCGTTCTCGGTGAAAGTGATGCAATCCATCGGGCAGATATCGACGCAAGCGTCGCATTCGATGCAGAGCTGGCCGGTGAACACCGTCTGCACGTCGCAATTGAGACACCGCTCCGCTTCCTTGAGCGCCAGCTCAAGGTCATAGCCGAGTTCGACTTCGGCCTTGATGTCGCGCAGCGAGACCACCTTGTCGCGATGCGGCACCCGATAGCGCTTATCGAGCGCGATCTCGTTGTCGTAGCTCCATTCGTGGATGCCCATCTTCTGGCTGGTCACCCCGACTTGCGGAGCCGGGCGCACATTGATGTCCTCGCCGCGGCACAGCCGATCGATCGAGATTGCGGCCTCGTGGCCATGCGCGACTGCCCAGATGATGTTCTTCGGACCGAACGCCGAGTCGCCGCCGAAGAAGACTTTCGGATGGGTCGAGGCCATGGTCTTGGCATCGACCTTGGGCATGTTCCATTTGTCGAATTCGATGCCGCAATCGCGCTCGATCCAGGGGAAGGCGTTTTCCTGCCCAACCGCGACCAGGACATCATCGCAAGGAAAATGCTGGTCCGGTTCTCCGGTCGGGACGAGCTCGCGGCGGCCCTTGGCATCGCGCACCGCCTTGACCTTCTCGAAGGTGATGCCGGTCAGCTTGCCGTTGTCGTGGGTGAATTCCTTCGGCACCAGATAATTGAAGATCGGAATGTCTTCATGCATGGCGTCCTCCTTCTCCCAGGGGGACGCTTTCATCTCTTCGAAACCGGAGCGCACGATCACCTTGACGTCCTCACCGCCGAGCCGCCGCGAGGAGCGGCAGCAGTCCATCGCGGTATTGCCGCCGCCAAGCACGATCACGCGCTTGCCGATGCTGTTGATATGGCCGAACGAGACGCTGGAGAGCCAGTCGATGCCGATATGGATGTTTTTGGCGGCTTCCTTGCGGCCCGGAATGTCGAGATCGCGGCCTCGCGGCGCGCCGCAGCCGACAAAGACCGCGTCATAATTCTCAGCCAGCAACGCTTTGAGGCTGTCGATGCGCTTGCCGCCGACGAATTCGATGCCGAGGTCGAGAATGTATTGGCATTCCTCGTCGAGCACCGATTCCGGCAGGCGGAATTTCGGGATCTGCGTGCGCATCATGCCGCCGGACTGCGGATCCTGGTCGATAATGGTGCAGTGGTAGCCCATCGGCGCGAGATCGCGCGCCACGGTCAGCGAGGCCGGGCCGCCGCCGATGAGCGCAATGCGCTTGCCGTTTTTTTGTGCCGCCGGCTTCGGCAACTGGGCCCGGATATCGTCCTTGAAATCGGCGGCGACGCGCTTGAGCCGGCATATCGCCACCGGCTCTTTCTCCACCCGGCCGCGGCGGCAGGCGGGTTCGCAGGGACGGTCGCAGGTGCGCCCGAGGATCCCCGGGAACACGTTAGACTCCCAGTTGATCATATAGGCGTCGCTGTAACGCCCGGCGGCGATCAGGCGGATATATTCGGGCACCGGGGTGTGCGCCGGGCACGCCCACTGGCAGTCCACCACCTTGTGGAAGTAGTCCGGGACCGAAATGTCAGTGGGCTTCATTAATTCCTCTTGCACGCAGCTTCCGCTCTTTGGTCCGTTCTTGGCTGGCGGTACGCACGCTGCTGCGTGACTGTTCTTCCACTCTTCCCCTTGGTCGTCCCTTTGGGCGGTCCGGTCGCCGAATCCGGCGCGGATACTAGTCGAGAGGGGTGCGGATTTCCATGGTTTGTACTTGGTATAACAAGGTTTTGTCGCCACCGGTCCTTAACAAAAGCGCGATTGGCGGCGCGCTTGGTCAGGCGGCGGACAGCCGGTCGGCGCGAGAGCCCTGCGGCTTCTATACGGCCGATTTTTGACCAGGTAAGTCTTTGAAAAAGAGGGTAAATCCTAACACATGCGGGACGGTCCGGTCGAGGCGGCGCGGGGCGCGGTGCGGCCGGCGCTGCGGCGTCGATTCTACAAGGCGGTGACAATTGCCGCAGGCGAACCCGGCCGAAGCGACCGAGGGGACCAAGCGGCCCCAGGAGACCGCGTGGTCTGCCTCGACGGCAAACCCGTTCGCACGCCGGGCCGCCGCGCACTCGCCGCGCCGACGGCGGAGCTCGCCCGCGCGCTCGCCGATGAATGGGCGGCGCAAGGCGAATACATCGAGCCGGCCAGGATGCCGCTGACGCGGCTTGCCAATACCATCATCGACGGCGTCGGCGCGGCGCAGGACCAGGTCGCAGCGGAAATCCGGAAATATCTGGCGTCTGATCTCGTATTCTACCGCGCCGAGAGCCCGGCGCCGCTGCGCGCCCGCCAGGCGGCGCATTGGGATCCGCTTCTGT
>DASXJB010000270.1:0-5294 GCA_036497645.1 Xanthobacteraceae bacterium | reverse complement strand
CGGCAATTTGCAGAAATTCGTGGTCGGCCGCGAAATCCTGCGCGAGCCCGGCGTGCTCATTGTCAACCAGCCGACCTGGGGCGTGGACGCCGGTGCCGCGGCGACCATTCGCCAGGCGCTGATCGATCTTTCCGCCCGCGGTGCCGCGGTTTTGGTCATCAGCCAGGATCTCGACGAATTGGCCGAGATTGCCGACCGCATCGCGGTGATGTTCCACGGCCGGCTGTCGGCGCCGCTGGAAGCGGCCGAAGCGACGCGCGAGAAGCTCGGATTGTTGATGGGCGGCGCGAACCCCGAGCGGCTGGCGGAGGAGCGAGAGGCAAAGCATGCAGTTGGTGCTTGAACGGCGTGCCGAACGCTCGACGCTGATCGCGGTCGCCTCGCCGCTTGCCGTTGCGCTCACCATCGGCACCTTCGCGATTCTGTTCGCGATCATGGGCAAGAATCCCCTGCTGGCGCTCTGGCCAGTTGAAGGCGAGCACCCAGGAGTGCGCGGGCGCGGTGTGCATCAAACGACTTCACATGCACCGCGCGATACCACCCCGTGCGCATGATCTGCGCCAACCCTTCGGCATCATTGCGGTCGGTCTTGTTGAGCTGCATGCGTAGCACCGCTCTAGCATCCCGCGCGTCAAGGCACCCCTCGGCGCCGATATTTCAGATATTGGCGATGTAGCAGAGCGAAAGGCCCACTGCGATCATCACCAAGGGAGTCGCTTTGACGGCAATTTCTTGCAGCGTGAAGCTGTCAGTCAACGGCTCGACGAAATACACCCGCGCCCGGCCGCCAGCGCGGCGCGCGCCGCCGCAATCGCCTCGTATTCCAGGCGGCCGACGCCGATCGAGCCGAAAAATCCGCCATCCGACTGCGAGACGATGCGGGCGCCGCTCTCGCGCGGCACCGAGGCGGCGCCGACCGCGCTCAGAAGGGCGGCGCTGCCGTGCCGTTCGATCGTTTGCCGAATGCGGGTCCAGACCTTTGCCATCTCGCTGTGCTCTTCACGGCATGATCCGCAACATCATGCCCACTAGATATTAACGCGGCGCGAGCGCGGCCACTGCATCGACCGGGCCGATCGCCTTGAGTATCGCTTCCGGCGTGGCGGGTGAGTCGAGCGCGACCGGCTTGCCCGGATTTAGCGAGTGTATCGCATCGGTGATGGCCGCGAACACGGAAATCGCCAGCATCAGCGGCGGCTCGCCGACCGCCTTCGAGCGGTAGACCGTGTCCTCGCGATTGCTGCCTTCGAACAAGGCCACCCGGAAGTCGGCCGGCACGTCGGAAGCAACCGGGATCTTGTAGGTCGAGGGCGCGTGGGTGAGCAGACGGCCCTTCTCGTCGTAAACGAGCTCCTCGGTGGTCAACCAGCCCATGCCTTGCACGAAAGCGCCTTCGATCTGGCCGATGTCGATGGCCGGATTGATGGAGCGGCCGACGTCGTGCAGGATATCGACACGGCGGACTTTCATCTCGCCGCTGAGGATATCGATCACGACCTCGCTGCAGGCCGCGCCGTAGGCGTAATAGAAAAACGGCCGGCCCCTGCCCTTCTCCCGATCCCAATGAAGCTTCGGCGTCTTGTAGAAACCGGCCGCCGACAGGTGCACGCGCCCGGCGTGGGCCTTTTTGGTCAATTCGCCGAACGGAATGCTCTCGTTGCCGATGAAGACGCGGTCGTCGCGGAACGTGATGTGCTCCTCGGAGACTTTCCAGGTTTCGCTGGCAAAGCGCGTCAGCCGACCTTTGATTTCGCGCACCGCAAGCTGCACGGCCATGCCGTTGAGATCGGTGCCGGACGATGCGGCGGTGGCGGACGTGTTCGGCACCTTGTCGGTCGAGGTCGCGGTGATGTGCACGCACTCGAGCCCGATGCCGAGTTCTTCGGCGGCGACCTGCGCTACTTTCTGGAACAGGCCTTGGCCCATTTCCGTGCCGCCGTGATTGAGGTGAACGGAGCCGTCCTGATAGACGTGCACCAGCGCGCCGGCCTGATTGAGGTGGGTGAGCGTGAACGAAATGCCGAATTTCACCGGCGTCAGCGCCAGCCCCTTCTTCAAAATCGGCGAGCGCGCGTTGAATTCCGCAATCTCCTTGCGCCGCGCGCGGTAATTCGACGAACGCTCGAGCTGCTCGATCAGCCGCGGCGCCACGTCGTAATCTTCCACCGTTTGGCCATACGGCGTGACGTCGCGCCCGGCGCCGTAGAGATTGGCCTTGCGCACGTCGAGCGGATCGAGGCCGCGATCCCAGGCGATGGCGTCGATTACGCGCTCGATCGCCAGCATGCCCTGCGGCCCGCCGAAGCCGCGGAACGCGGTATTCGACACGGTATTGGTCTTGACGCGGCGTGTCAGGATTTTGAATTCGGGCAGGAAATAGGCGTTGTCGGCGTGGAACATGGCGCGATCGACCACGCCGACGCTGAGATCGACCGAACATCCGCAGCGCGCGTCGAGCGCGAGGTCGACGGCGCGGATGCGGCCGTCGGATTCGTAGCCGACGGCGTATTCGGCCGCGAAATCGTGCCGCTTGCCGGTCATGACCATGTCGGCGTCGCGGTCGAGCCGGAACTTGCATGGCCGGCCGGTTGTGCGCGCCGCCAAGGCGGCAATCACCGCCCATTGCGTCGCTTGCGTTTCCTTGCCGCCAAAGCCGCCGCCCATGCGGCGCACGCGGCACGTCACGAACGAGTCGGGCAACGCCAGAACGCGGGCGACGATGTGCTGCACTTCGCTCGGATGCTGGGTGGACGAATAGACAAGCACGGCGCCGTCCTCGCCGGGCACGGCCATCGCGATTTGGCCTTCCAGATAAAAGTGCTCCTGGCCGCCGATATGCAACGCGCCGGCAGTGTGACAAGGCGACCCGGCGACCGCCTTTGCCGCGTCGCCGTTGACGAATGCGTAATCGGGCAACACGCGCTCGCCGGAGGCCTTGCCTTGCTCGACGGAAACGTTTGGCTTTTCGGCATCGATCTCGATCTCGCCGAGCAGCGCCGCGCGCCGGGCGGTGTCGCGCGACGTGGCGATCACCGCGAATATCGGCTGGCCGTGGAAATCCACGCGGTCATGTGCGAACACCGGCTCGTCGGCGTGCCCCGGCGAAATATCGTTCTTTCCCGGTATGTGCGCCGCGGTGATGACGGCGACGACGCCAGGCGTGCTCAGCACCTCGGCAAGATCGATCCGCCGAATCGTGCCGCGCGCCACCGGCGAACCGCCGACGGCGATATGCATGGTGCCGACCGGCTCCGGCATATCGTCGATATACTCCGCCGAGCCCTGCACGTGCTTGGCGCCGCTGTCGTGCGGCAGCGGCTTGTACACATGGCGCAAAGGCGCTTCTAAAACGGCGTCACGCGGCGGCATCGGCCACCATCCGGTGATCGGCAATACGCGTGATGCCGGGGCTGACGCCGGCAATTTCGGCGATCGCCTTGACGACCAGATTGCCGGCAACGCGGCTGCGATACGCCGCGCTGGCGCGCAGATCGGTGAGCGGCGTGAAGTCCTTGCTGACCGCTTCGGCCGCCGATTGCCAACCGTGCGTGTCGTTCAGCGAAAGGCCGCGCAGTTTCTCCTCGATCGCCTTCGCGCGCTTGGGAATTCCTGCCATTCCGCCGAAAGCCACCCTTGCTTCGCTGATCCGGCCGGCGTCGACCTTCAGGCAAAACGCCGCCAGCACAGCGGAAATATCCTCGTCGAAACGCTTGGTGATCTTGTAGGCGCGAAAATGCGTTGATTGCGGCAGCTTGGGCACCAACAGCCGGCGCACGAATTCTCCGGGCGCGCGGTCTTGCTTGCCGTAGTCGAGGAAGAAGTTCTCCAGCGGAAGTTGGCGGATTTTATCGCCCTGGCGCAGCTCCGCGCTGGCGCCCAGGGCGATCAGCATGGGCGCGAGATCGCCGATCGGCGAGCCGTTGGCGATGTTGCCGCCGACCGTGCCGCAGGCGCGCACCTGAATCGAACCGAACCGGCGCAGCACCTCGGCAATGTCGGGATCGATCGATCCCAGCACGTGAGCGGCGCGCGCCAGCGAAACGATCGCGCCGAGCGCGTAGCCGTCGGCGGTCTCCTCTATTGCGGAAAGTTCGGCGACGCGGCCGACGTGAACGATCTTTTCGATCGGCGTGAGTTTTTTGGTGATCCACAGCCCGACATCGGTCGCGCCAGCGACGATGGTGGCGTCGGGATGTTGCGCATAGAGTTGCGCAAGCGATTGCTCGCTCGCCGGCGCGGCGAAGAAAGCGCGCTCGTCGCCGACGAACAAATCGGCCTTGTCGTTGAGCGCCGCGATCGCCCGCCAGCGCATTGCCGCATTGCGGGTAAACTGATCGTCGGCGCCGTTGCAGACCTCGAGCGCCGCGTCGACGATCGGCCGGTAGCCGGTGCAGCGGCACAGATTTCCCACCAATGCGTCGTTGATTTTGTCGCGCGTCGTGGCGCCGTTGCACTCGTGATAATGGGCAAACAGGCTCATCACGATGCCGGGCGTGCAAAAGCCGCATTGCGAGCCGTGATCGCGGGCCATGGCTTCCTGCACCGGATGCAGCACGCCCTCGTCGGCCAGATCCTCGACGGTGATCAATTCGGCGCCGTCGAGCTGGCCGAGCAAAGTGATGCAGGAATTGACCGGCTCGTAGACCAATCGGCCGTCGCGCTCGCGCACGACCACGACAGCGCAGGCGCCGCAATCGCCTTCCGCGCAGCCTTCCTTGGTGCCGATCGACCGCTCTTGCAGGCGCAGCCAGTCGAGCAAAGTGGTGCGCGGCGAAAATTCGCCGATCCGCACGCTGCGGCCGCGCCGCTGGAATTGTAAGGAGTTTCTGCTCATGGGGTACTGCGAACTCGATAATAGTCCGTCTGGCCGAAATCAGGCAAGTTCAGGCAAGTAATGTGCCAGGGTCGTCATTTCGCATGTGCCGTGGCGTTCGTCTGCGCGCGACGGCGATCTTGCTGCTTTTGCGTTCATACGGAAAGATGCGGCACCGGGCTAGCAATGTGCACTGGCTGTTGATCGGCACCGTCAGGCGGTAAGGATTATAGGCGTCGGTGTCGTGCAGGAACACGTCCTTGACGCCGAGGATGCGGCCGTCGACGTCGAGCGCGATCTCGGCGTCGTGGGTTTGGCCGCGCTCATGCGTGGTGGCGAAGAAATGCTCAAGCCGGTCTTCGATCCATTTGATCGGGCGGTTGAGCTTTCTGCCGCCCACGGGATCACCATCTCTTCGCGATAGAACAGCATGATCTTCGGGCCGAAGCCGCCGCCGACGATGGGCGCGATCACCCGCACC
>DASXJB010000269.1:0-5626 GCA_036497645.1 Xanthobacteraceae bacterium | reverse complement strand
ATTACATCTCGCCGCCACCGATGCCGGTTTACCGCTGCTGCTGCTGCGGCCTTCGCAAACGCTGGAATCGAGCGCTGCGTCGACGCGCTGGCGGATCGGCACTGTGGCTGCCGCACGCGATCGTTTCGGCAGTTACGCGCGTCCGCGTTGGCGCCTGCAACTTGAACGCTGCCGTAACGGACGGCCGGGTGAATGGGTAGTGGAGTACGATCATGTCGCGCATCGTTTCAGTCTGGTTGCCGCGCTGGCCGATCAAACGCTTTCTCGCGGCGCAGGCGATCAGTTCCGCCGGCAAGCCAATCGATCCTGAACGGCCGTTCGTCCTTGCCATTCCCGCAACCGGAGGCCTGCGCATCGTCGCCATGAACGAAGCGGCGGAGGGTGCCCGGATTGTCGTCGGCGATCCGGTGGCCGATGCGCGCGCCAAAGCGGGCAGTTTGCAAGTACGCGCCGCAGACAGCGGTACCGACGATGCCGCGCTGCGCCGTCTCGCTTTATGGGCGACGCGCTACACGCCGACCGCCTCGCCATGGACCGAGGAAAACGGCGCCGACGGTTTTTTTCTCGATATCGAAGGCGCCGCGCATCTGTTCAGCGGCGAGGAAAGCCTGCTTGCCGATCTTGCCGGCCGGCTTGATCGGTTCGGATTGCCGGCGCGGCTTGCCATTGCCGATACGCCAGGCATGGCCTGGGCCTTGTCGCACTTTGATTTGGCCCCGCAATCGATCCTGTCCGCGGGCGGCGAAGCTGCGACGCTTTCGGCAATGCCGATCGAGGCGCTCCGGCTGTCGGGCGAAACCCGCGCCCTGTTACGCCGGCTCGGTTTCAAATCCGTGGGCGCGCTTTTGGACAAGCCACGGGCGCCATTTGCCGCACGCTTTGCCGACGAATTGCTCCGCCGGCTGGACCAGGCGCTCGGCCGCCGCGACGAACCGCTTATCCCGGTCGTCGCGCCTCCGGTTTATCACAGCTTGAATTATTTGCTCGAGCCGATCGTGCGCCACCAGGCGATCCTCGCGCGTGCCTGCCGCCTCATGCAGCACCTGGTGCATGTGCTCGTACGCGATGAGGTCGGAGCGCGCGCGCTGAGGCTGAGCCTCTATGGCGTCGATGGAACGGTAGAGACGATCGATATCGGATTGACGTCGCCGACGCGCAGCTTGCCGCATGTGTCGCGGCTGATCGATCTCAAACTCGAGGCGCTCGCGGCCATGTACGACGACGGCTTCGGTTTCGAGGCAATCGGTCTTGCCGTCACGCGCGCCGAATCCATGCCGGGGCGGCAGACCGAATTGAATGTCTCGGCTGTGCATTCGCCGCCTCAGGATGATGCCGAACGTGGTGCGGCGCTGATCGATGCGCTGCGACAACGACTCGGTCCCGATCGCGTGCGGCAGTTCAAAGCCGTTCCGCGCCATATTCCCGAATGCGCCGAAACTCTGACTGAGATCAACGGCGAGAGAGTTTCGGGAGAGGAACATTGGACGTTTACGGAAGAAAAAACGCGACCGTTGTTGCTGTTGCCTCAAGCCGAGCCGACCGAAGTCACCGCGCTCATTCCCGACGGCCCACCGCGGCGCTTTCGTTGGCGCGGGATGACTTACGACATCACCGGCGCGCAAGGTCCGGAACGGATCGCTGACGAATGGTGGCGTGCGCCTTATCCTTCTCAAGCAGGGACTCCTACCCGCGATTACTACCTCGTCGAAGACGGCGAGGGTCATCGCTTTTGGCTCTACCGCGAAGGCCTTTATGGCCGTGAAACTGCGACGCCGCGCTGGTTCGTACACGGCCTGTTTGCGTGAGTTTGTTCGCGTGAGAATGTAAATGAGTGCTTATGCCGAGCTCGCTGTAACTACTAATTTTTCTTTCCTTCGCGGCGCCTCGCATCCGCAGGAATTGGTGGCGCGCGCCGACGAGCTTGGGCTGACCGCGATCGGCATCGCCGACCGCAATTCCTTTGCCGGCGTGGTGCGCGCTTATGACGAAGCCAAAAAGCGCCAAATAAAACTGTTGGTCGGCACGCGGCTAGTGACGATCGACGATTTTGAAGTCTTGACCTATCCGGTCGATCGCGCCGCCTATGGCCGGTTGTGCCGCTTGATCACGGCCGGCAATCTCAAAGCAAAGAAAAGCGAATGTCATCTGACCTTCGAGGAAATTCTCAATGCCGCGGAAGGCCAGATTTTCATCGCGCTGCCGCCGTCAGAGTTTCCCGGGCGCGGCGCAGCATGGAGCGAAACGAAATGGTGCGCCGCAGACCCGGGATCGTTGCGCACTCTCGATTTAGAACGATCCCGGATCAGCGGTGCACCGCTCCGCGCTGCACCGCATCCGGGAAACGCGTCCGTATTCTCCTCGCGCCTCGCCGCCCTGGCCGACGCCGCACCGGGCCGCACTTTCCTTGCCAGCGCGCATTATCATCGCGGTGACGAGCCGCGCCGGCTCGGGCTGTTGGCCGAGCTTGGCGCCCGATGTGGAGCGCCATTGGTCGCGGTCAATGACGTGTTCTATCACGCGCCGGAACGCCGGCCGCTCCTCGACATACTCACCTGCATCCGGGAAAAGTGCACCATCGCCGCAGCCGGCTCGCGGCTGTCGATCAATGCCGAGCGGCATCTCAAAGCGCCTGCGGAAATGGCGCGGCTGTTCGCCGCCTTTCCAGGCGCTATTGCCCGCAGCGTTGTAATCGCCCGATCCTGCAGCTTCTCGCTTGGCGAACTCAAATACGAATATCCCGACGAACCGGTGCCGCCGGGCAAGACCGCGCAGGAGCATCTGGAAGACCTCACATGGGCGGGCGCGCAGGACCGCTATCCAAAAGACAAATATCCCAATGGCATTCCCGGCGATGTCAGCAAGCGGCTCGAAGACGAACTCGCGCTGATCGGCAAACTCGATTATGCGCGCTACTTCCTCACCGTGCACGATGTCGTTTCCTTCGCGCGCGCCCAGGAGAAGGAAATTCTGTGCCAAGGACGCGGTTCGGCGGCCAATAGCGCGGTTTGCTTTTGTCTCGGCATCGCTTCCGTCAATCCGGACAAAAGCAATCTCTTGTTCGCCCGCTTCATTTCGGAAAATCGCGGCGAGCCGCCCGATATCGATGTCGATTTCGAACACGAGCGGCGCGAGGAAGTCATTCAATATATTTACCGGCGTTACGGCCGCCACCGCGCGGCGATCTGCGCCACCGTGGTACATTACCGCTCCCGCCGCGCCATCCGCGAAGTCGGTAAATCCTTGGGGCTAACCGAAGACGTGACCGCTGCGCTCGCCAAGACCGTATGGGGTTACGGCGACAGCTATCCCGACGACCACATCCGCCAAGCCGGCCTCGATCCGTCAAATCCGGCGATCCAGCAGGCCGTCGCGCTCGCCGACGCGCTGATCGGGTTTCCGCGCCACCTGTCACAGCATGTCGGCGGATTCGTGCTCACGCGCGCGCCGCTCGATGAGACGGTGCCGATCGGCAATGCTGCCATGGACGAGCGCACCTTCATCGAGTGGGACAAAGACGACATCGATACGCTCGGGCTGATGAAAGTCGATGTGCTGGCGCTCGGCATGCTGAGCTGCATGCGGCGCGGACTCGATTTCTTGAAAATCCATTATGGGCTGGATTATTCGCTCGCTACGCTGCCGCAGGACGATCCCGCGGTCTATCAGATGCTGTCGCGCGCCGACTCGGTCGGCGTGTTTCAGGTCGAAAGCCGCGCACAGATGTCGATGCTGCCGCGATTGAAGCCGCAGTGCTTTTACGACCTCGTCATCGAGGTCGCGATCGTGCGGCCGGGGCCGATCCAGGGCGACATGGTGCACCCCTATCTGCGGCGCCGCGACGGCATCGAGAAGGAACACTATCCCTCCCCGTCGCCCACCCATGGACCGCCGGATGAATTGAAAGACGTTCTCAAGCGCACGCTTGGCGTGCCGCTGTTTCAGGAACAGGCGATGCAGATCGCGATCACGGCGGCGAAATTCACGCCCGACGAAGCGGACGGGCTACGCCGCGCCATGGCCACGTTCCGCCACACCGGCAACGTTCATCTATTTCGCGACAAATTCATCAACGGCATGGTCGAGCGCGGCTACGACCGCGATTTCGCCGAACATTGCTTCGGCCAGATCGAAGGTTTCGGCGAATATGGCTTTCCCGAAAGCCACGCGGCAAGTTTTGCGCTTCTGGTCTATGCCTCGGCCTTCATCAAATGCCGCTATCCTGATGTGTTTTGCGCTGCCATTCTCAACAGTCAGCCAATGGGGTTTTATCAGCCGGCGCAGCTGGTGCGCGACGCGCGCCAGCACGGCGTCGAGATCCGTCCCGTCGACGTCAATTGCAGCGATTGGGATTGTACGTTGGAGCCAACCGCTGCTGGCGCAAGCGAAGGAGGAAGCCGTCATGCCGTGCGACTCGGTTTTCGCCTTATTGGCGGTCTCAGCGAACCGGAATTGAAAAAGCTGGTCGCGGCGCGCGGCAACAGCTTTTCCTCGATCGAGCGGCTCGCTGCGATTGCCGGCGTTTCGCGCTTCACGATCGAGCGGCTGGCCGACGCGGACGCCTTCTGTTCGCTCGGGTTAGATCGGCGCGCCGCATTATGGGCGGCACGGCGGCTCGACACCATCGGTATTCGTCGGCCAAATGGAAACAGCAAACTTGGCGATGCCAAGACCGAAGACGCGCTGCCGCTATTGACGCCACATCTCGGCGACGAATTTTTTCCCGAGCCCAAAGTCGCGCTGCCGGCAATGCCGCTGTGCGAGCACGTCGTCGAGGACTATGTGACGACCGGGCTGTCGCTGAAAGAGCATCCGGTTCGTTTCTTCCGCGAGCGCCTTCTCGCGCTCGGCGCAATCCGCAATGTGCAGCTTCGCGACGAGTCCTTACCGCCAGATACGACCGTGACCGTTGCCGGTCTGGTTTTGGTACGCCAGCGCCCGGGCACCTCGAAGGGCGTCGTGTTCATGACGCTTGAAGATGAAACCGACATCGCCAATGTCATTGTCTGGCCGAGGGTTTTTGAACGAAACCGCCGCACGGTGATGACATCGCGGTTTCTTGCGGTGCGTGGCCGTCTGCAGCGCGCAGGTCTCGTTATCCATGTGGTCGCGGAAAGCTTCGTCGATCTTTCCGCGCAATTGCCGTGGCTGCGCGACGGCGACCTTTTCTCCCCGAAACTTTCCGGACGCCCGCGGCCGCAACCTGATCCGCTGCCGCTGCATAGCCGTGATTTTCATTGAGCCCGTTGCCAGGAACCCCTTGCCAGGAACGCGCTTGCCAGGAACCCACTTGCCAGGAGTCGACCATGTGCGGCCGCGCCAAACTTCCCGATGACGTCTCCGAGATCAAACTCGACCTGAAAATCGATTTCGACCAGATTGGCGACTACCAGCCACGCTGGAATGCAGCGCCGACTTCGAATCTCCCGGTCGTGGTCTCTGAGGCCGGCAGGCGCATTCTAATGTGCTGGGGCCTCATCCCGTTCTTGGCGAAAGACCTCAAAATCGGATATTCGACGTTCAATGCGCGGGCCGAAAGCCTTGCAACGCGCGCCGCGTTCCGCGGCGCCTGGCAGGCCGGACGCCGCTGCCTCGTCGTCGCCGACGGGTATTACGAGTGGCGCGACGC
>DASXJB010000268.1:0-28814 GCA_036497645.1 Xanthobacteraceae bacterium | reverse complement strand
GCCCGGTGCATGTTGCTGTAAACGATCGATGCGGCTGAGCAGCGTTGCCGACGGTCCGTCGGTCGGGACCGCTTCCAGTACGGCATGGAATGCGGCGCGCGCCTCGTCCCAGCGTTGTGCCCGATAGGCCAGGAGCCCGTCCGCGTAACGCGTTCGCAATAAATCTTGTTTTGCTGTCAGTTCGTCCTTTCGACCCAACAGCTCGAAAACCGCTTGCGGTTGCGTTTGGCCCGCCACCATCAACCGGTCAATTTCACGAAATTGAATTGCGTCATCGGTCTTCGCTACCGTCGCTTCCGCAATCAGCGAGCGGCTGCCATAGAGCTTGTTCGCGGCCTCGAGCCGCGCTGCGAGATTAACCGTGTCGCCCATGACCGTGTAGTTCATCATGATCTCTGAGCCGATGCTGCCGACCAGGGCTTCGCCAGTGGCGACGCCGATCCGAACATCGCATTCGGTCGGGAGGACGCGAACGCCCAAGAGTTCCGTCACTTCCTTGCGCAGCGTGCCAATCCGCTTGATCATTTCGGTAGCTGCGAGACACGCGAATTGGCTCTCGTCCGCTTCCTCGACAAAGGGTGGACCCCAGTACGCCATTATGGCGTCGCCGATATACTTATCGATCACGCCGCCATGTCGACGGATCGGCTCCGACATGGTCGACAGGTAGCGATTCATAACCTTCACAAGGCCTTGCGGCGTCATTCCTTCGCTCAGCGTCGTAAATCCCTTCATATCGCAAAACATGATGGTCATGACGCGCCGCTGTCCTTCGGCGGCCGCCAGTTTCGGCTGATTGATCAACCCCTCCACGACCCGCGGATCGATATATCTGCCAAACGTCTCCCGGATGCGCTCCTTGTGACGTAATTGCTCGACCATGCGATTGAACGCGGCCGAGAGTTGGCCAATTTCATCGGCGGTGATGACCTCGATCGATCGGTCAAGGTGACCGGCTTCGACCTCGCGGGTACTCTGGAGCAGTAATCGGACCGGGCGCGTAATGCCGCCGCTCACGAGGATTGCGAAAAGCAATCCGAGTGCGGCGGCAAGGGCAGTCACAACGATCGTAATCAGAATTGCACGTTGCTGATTGCGCAACACCACTGACGCGCTCGCATTCACCTGGCCCAGCATCTCGGCGCGTATTTGATCGAGCTTCTGATTGAATTCATCGCGAACCTCATCCGTCCGCGCCAGCGTTCGTCTGGCTTCGTCAAAATCCTTCGATTCAAGCTGGCTCAGAAGTTGAGCGCTTTCTTGGTTCAGGTGCCGATTGAGGTCGTTTACTGCGTTATCGATTTTGGTGTCGATGCGGGTGAGCGCTACATCGTCTGACGGCGTGCTGACATCGGCGATGATCGAGGCGATAAGTTTGCGCGCGGCGTCCGCTTCTTCCTCAATCTTATTCTCGGATTGTTGATAAATCTGCAGCCGTTCCGTGTAGCTTGCTTCATCCGGATGGTTCTGCATTTTCGCCATGGCCATGCGGCGTAGTGCAAGCGACCGTTCGAGAGATCGAATATTTGCGCGCGCCAAATGACCGTAAGCCGGAATATATTTGTTGCTGAGTTCATCTAAGAGGTGGCCGACTTTGCTCGCCGTCACCATCGACAGGACGGACGTGGCCACCATGAGGACGACCAGTCCCATCGCGATGCCGACGATCTTGCGCCTGATTGATGTTCGGAACATCGATTGCCCGGGTGCGTAAAGACCAAATTGAGGCTTCTAGCTATAGCGACATGCGCGCTCGTAGATCGCCGCAGTCAGTCGAACAAGCTGGAGACCGATTCCTCGGCGGCGGTGCGGCTGATGGCTTCGCCGATCAGTGTCGCAATCGGCAGGACGCGAATGTTTTTCGCCTCGGTCACCGCTTTGGTCGGTTGAATCGAGTCGGTGATGACCAGCTCTTTCAGCCGCGATTTGCCGATGCGAGCGACGGCGCCGCCGGACAACACGCCGTGGGTGATATAGGCATAGACCTCTTTGGCGCCCTTATCGAGCAGCGCGTCGGCGGCATTGACCAGAGTGCCGCCGGAGTCGACGATGTCGTCCACCAAGATGCAGATGCCGCCTGCAACATTGCCGATCACGTTTGCTACTTCGGATTCGCCGGGCCGCTCGCGGCGCTTGTCGATGATCGCGAGCGGGGCGTTGATCCGTTTGGCGAGACCGCGCGCCCGCACGACGCCGCCGACGTCCGGCGACACTACAATGACTTTGCTCAGATCGAAGCGTTGCCGGATATCGCGCGTGATCACCGGCGCGGCAAAGAGATTGTCGGTGGGAATATCGAAGAAGCCCTGGATTTGGCCAGCATGCAGATCGAGCGTCAACACGCGGTCGGCGCCGGCATGGGTGATGAGATTGGCGACGAGCTTGGCCGAGATCGGCGTGCGCGGTCCGGGTTTGCGATCTTGCCGCGCGTAACCGTAATACGGGATGACAGCGGTGATGCGCCGTGCCGACGCGCGCCGCAGCGCGTCGATGATGATCAGCAATTCCATCAGATGATCGTTGGCGGGAAACGAGGTCGACTGGATCACGAACACGTCGGCGCCGCGCACGTTCTCCAGGATTTCGACGAAGATTTCCATGTCGGCAAAGCGCCGAACCACGGCTTTGGTCAACGGCGTGCCGATGTAATTGCAGATAGCCTCGGCCAGGGCAGGATTGGCATTGCCGGCGACGAGCTTGATCGCTCCGTTCTTGCCCGTCATCCCCAGCTCTCCTGCGCCGGTCGTGTCGCGGCGCACAATCCCGGAAAGTCCAAGATCCGGTAAGTTCAAGCTTCGGTGCCGTCTCCTCGGTGGCGTCTGATGACGACACGGTTGCGGCACAGATCGCGCCCAAACAAAAACAAAGCCCTGATACAAGCCGGGTCTGGGGCTGGCAATATGAATCAAAACCTTTCCCCCGGCCGTTTTTCCCATTTTGACAGAATGCGTTAACCGGCAGCGCACAACGGCCGCCGCCGGGCTGGCATGGCGGTCGCAAGCTTAAATCCTATTGCCCCACCAGCGCGATCGCGTTGACGTGCCGGCCATAGTCGGCTTCGGCGTGGTGCGTGGTCCGCCGATAGCTGAAAAATCGCTCGGGATCGGCATAGGTGCACACTCCGGTATCTTCCACCGCGGTTATGCCGGCGCGCTTGAGCCGGGCGGCAATATATCCGGCGAGGTCGAACATGGCGTGGGTCTCGCGCTTAGCCGGGGCGAAGAAGCGGCTGCTGGCCGGATCTTCGGTCCGAAACCGGGCAACGAGATCGGGCCCGACCTCGTAACTTGTCTGCCGAATCATCGGGCCGATTGCCGCCCGGATCTGGCCTCGCGCCGCGCCAAGCCGTTCCATTGCCGCGACGGTCGCTTCGATGACCCCGGTCAGGGCCCCGCGCCAGCCGGCATGGGCGGCGCCGATCACGCCTGCCCGCGGATCGGCGAGCAAGACTGGTCCGCAGTCCGCCGTGGTCACCCCGATCGCGAGCGCGCGCATGCGCGTGACGATGGCATCCGCTTGCGGCCGATTCCCGGTCGTCCACGGCGATTCGGCGACGACGACATTGGGCGAGTGCGATTGATAGGCCGTGAGCAGCCGCTGCGGCTCCACTCCCAGCGCTGCCGCCATGCGGGCGCGATTTTCCACGACCTTGCCGGCGTCGTCCTGCGAGCCGACGCCGCCATTAAGACTTGCGTAAAGCCCGCTGGAAACGCCGCCCGCCCGCGTGAAAAAGGCATGGCGGATTCCCGTCAGTGTCAGGGATGCAGCCTCGATCTTCATGGTGTTGTCTCGAAAGCAGGCAATGGACCGAGCTTCGGCGCTGCAATCGCGATGGCCTTGAACAATTCGCCCATGCCGCGCGCACCACCCGCGATCAACCGGGAGAATGCGATTTCGATGTCGGCGGCTTTCTCATCCGAAACGGCCGACTTCAGCGCGGCGGCGCGTTTTTCGATGCCGAGGCGGAGAAACAGATTGCGCTGCCGTATCGGCCCGTGGATGCGTGCGCCCATCGTCTCGGCGCATTGCGCCAGCGCCTCGAAATCCACGTGCGCGGTCAAGTCGGCCGTTCCCGGCGCGCGCAACGGATCGGTGAAGGAATGCCGCGCGACCGCCTGCAGCGTATCGCCCAATCCCGAATGGGCGTGACCGTAATCGATGATCAAGGCGGCACCTTCGTCGCGGGTCCGGCGGCCGAGCTCGAGCGCGATGGTATCGGCGCGCCATTCATAGATCGAGCCGAGCGGGGCCTGGCGCAATAAGCGCGGCAGCGAGGTCTCGAAGAATCGCAACGGCTCGCGCCCGGTATCGAACGCGAGGTTGCCCTCGGCGCCCACGGTGACCACGCGCTCGTGCCAGCCATCCTCCTGTTTGACGGCCTGATATACCGGCAGCGCATCGATGAACTCGTTGGCGACGATGATGCTCGGGCCGCCGGGCACGTCTTCGAGCCGGTCGTGCCACAGCATCGGCAGCCCGGTTTTCGCGAGCCGCCGCTCCTGAACTTCGCGCAGCGCCGGACTGATTTCGACGAGATGCACCACCGCCGCTTCGCGAAATCCGCCCACCGCTTTGGTCGCGCGCAACGCATCGTCCATAAGCGTGCCGCGCCCGGGGCCGAGCTCGACGATGCGAAAATTTTCCGGTGCGCCCATCTGTCGCCAGAGCGCAGCCATCCAGACCCCGATCAGCTCGCCGAACATCTGGCTGATCTCCGGCGCGGTGATGAAATCGCCGCCGGCACCGAACGGATCGCGCTTGACGTAGTAGCCGTGCTCCGGATGTGTAAGGCACAGCCGCATATAATCGGCGACCGGCATTGGCCCGCCGACCGCGATCCGCCGTCGGATTTCCTCGAGCAGCGGGGCGGCCGCGTCAGCCATTTTTTGGCTTCGGCACGCGCTGGAAAGCAACGATGAGAATGGCGATGCCGCCAAGTATCAATGGAACGGACAACAGCATTCCCATCGTCAGGCTGCCCCATAAAAAGCCAAGCTGCACGTCCGGCTCGCGAAAGAATTCGCAAGTGATCCGCGCCGCGCCATAGCCGATCGCTAACACACCGGTGACGATACCGGGCCGCTTCAATGCGCCGGAGCGGACGAGCAAACCAACGATAACGAACAGCACGACGCCCTCGAGCGCCGCCTCGTAGAGCTGGCTTGGGTGACGCGGAATAGGTCCCCCGTGCGGGAACACCATGGCCCAAGGAACGTCGGTGGGACGACCCCATAATTCGCCGTTGATGAAATTGGCGATGCGGCCGAGGAATAATCCAATCGGCGCCACGGACGCAGTTACGTCGCCGAGCGACAGCATCGGAATGCCGCGGCGCAGTGCAAACAGGACGATGGCGAGGACACAGCCGGTTACCCCGCCGTGGAATGACATGCCGCCGTTCCAGAGTTGCAGGATCTCAACCGGATCGGCGGCGAAATGCGCAAGATTATAGAACAGCACGTAACCAATACGGCCGCCGAGAATAATGCCGAGCGTGATCCAGATGACGAAGTCGTCGAAATCGGTCACGGTCAGAGGGGCAGGGCCGCCCCACAGCTTCTGCGACGAAATAATTGCGCGTGCATAAAACCAGCCGCCGATAATCCCGACGATATAGGCCAGCGCGTACCAGCGCACCGCAAACGGGCCGATGGAAATCAGGACCGGATTGATTGCCGGAAAGGGAATGACGGGAAGAACTAACATTCAACTTTCCTCAATCGACAAAGTCTAAATAACGTCATCCTGAGGTGCGAGCGCAGCGAGCCTCGAAGGATGACACCAACGTTGTCACCCTTCGAGGGCCGCTTCGCGGCCACCTGAGGGTGACGAAAGGTTGGCCGCGCGTGTCGTTCTATTGCGGTTACTCACACGGTTTTGCGGCTGGGCGCCCGGGCGCCCAGCGCCCCTTGCGGCTGGGCTGCACCATTGCCATTGTTTCTAAGCGGGGCGCGGGCTCAGGTAGCATTTAAAGGCTGCGGAGGCGAGCATGGTGCAGACGACGAATCGGTTTTTCGATGAAGTTGCCCGGCTGATGAATGATGCGGCCGGCGTTGCGCAGGGCGTCCGCCGTGAATTCGAGACGCTGTTCCGCAACCAGACGGAGCGCTTTCTGCGCGATCTCGATGTGGTCAAGCGCGAGGAGTTCGAAGCCGTCAAGGAGATGGCGCGGATCGCGCGCGAGGACAGCGAAGCGCTCAAGGCACGTCTTGCGGCGCTCGAAGCAAGACTAGCGCAACTGACGCCCGTGACCGGGCCGGCAGGGGAGCCTGCGCCGGCGGCGAGCCCCAATATCGATAGACCCGCTCTCTAGCGCCCCGAACCCGAAGTTCGCACACGTTTGCCGAGCCCCTGATGCGAACTTCGGGTTCAAAGGCGTTGCGGCATTTCCTTGTTTTCCGCAAAGCGCGCCGTTATAAGCGCGGCCATCCGCGGCATCACCGGCACCCCTGGAGGCTGACGCGGAATTTCCTTTACATTACAAGGCTTAACACGAGGATATACGATGGCGACCGTCAATCTGATCAAGGCGGCGACACGCTCGCGGGCAGGCAAGGGGGCCGCCCGGGCCGAGCGTCGCGCTGGCCGCGTACCCGGAATCATCTATGGCGACGGCAAGCCGCCGCTGTCGATTTCGCTCGACTATGCCGATCTGCGCCAACGCATCTATGCCGGCCGCTTCCTGACGACGATCCATGAGGTTGAGGTGGACGGCGAGAAGCACCGCGTCATCCCGCGTGATTTCCAGCTCGATCCAGTGCGCGACGTACCGCTGCATGTGGATTTCATGCGATTGGGCGAGGGCGCCACCATCCGGGTCAATATCCCGATCCACGTTCGCGGCGCCGATCAGTCGCCCGGCGTCAAGCGCGGCGGCACCGTCAGCATTGTCGCGCACACCGTCGAAGTGCGTTGTCTGGCCGACGCGATCCCGAGCGGCATCGAAGTCGATGTCAGCGGGCTCGAGATCAATCATTCGAAGCATCTGAGCGATGTCACGCTGCCGGAAGGCGTGCGCGCGGTCGCCGGCCGCGACATCACGCTGGTCACGGTGGTGCCGCCGTCCGGCTACGCCGAAGAAATGAAGGCGGCCGCCGAAGCCGCCGCCGCTGCGGCCGCCGCTGCTGCCGCGGCTGCGGCAGCAGGGGTGCCGGCCGAAGGTGCAGCGCCGGGCGCTCCGGGTGCGGCCCCTGGCACCGCTCCGGGCGCGGCGCCCGCGGCAGCGCCTGCCGCCGCTGCGCCTGAGAAGAAGTGAGGTAGTCCGGCGCGGTCATGCTGCTCCTGGTCGGACTCGGCAATCCGGGAGCGCGCTATGTCGGCAACCGGCACAATATCGGCTTCCTCGCCGTCCAAGAGATCGCCAAGCGCCACGGCCTCGGCCCGTGGCGCCTGCGCTTTGCGGGCGTCGCCTGCGAAGGACCGCTCGGCGGCGTGCGTACGCTTCTGTTGTTGCCGGGCACCTACATGAATGAATCCGGCCGGGCGGTCGCCGAAGCCGCGCATTTTTACAAACTGTCGCCTACGGACATCACCGTGTTCCACGACGAGATCGATCTGCTGCCAGGCAAGGTGCGGGTGAAAATCGGCGGCGGCATCGCCGGGCATAACGGATTGCGTTCGATCTCCGAACATATCGGCAATGACTACCGCCGCGTCCGCATCGGGATCGGTCATCCCGGCGATAAGGACATGGTGCAGCACTATGTGCTCAGTGATTTCGCCAAAAGCGATCGCGGCTGGGTTGACGCCCTGATCGCTATCATCGGCGACAACGCCGAAATGATTGCGCGCGGCCAGGACGCGAGCTTTCAGAACAAGGTCCATCTCGCGATGGTGGCGAAAGGTTTTGGCCAGCTGGACGCGGACGAGGAAAAAGGCAACGGCGATTGAAAATGAAGCTTTGCGCGGGACGTCATCTATTGACGGTTGGATTTGCATCTCGTCATTGCGAGCCAACGGGTCCGGCCCGAAGTGGCGGCCCGATGACAAGCTCCGCGAAGCAATTCCCCCTCCCTAACCCTCCCCCGCTTGCGGGGAGGGAAGGGTGAGGGGCTGGATTGCTTCGTCGCTAGCGCCCCTCGCAATGACGATCAGCAATCATTTCTGAAATAAAGACGTAACTCCATGGGCTTCAAATGCGGCATCGTCGGCTTGCCGAATGTCGGCAAGTCAACACTCTTCAATGCGCTTACCGAAACGGCGACGGCGCAGGCGGCGAATTATCCGTTTTGCACGATCGAGCCTAATGTCGGCGAAGTCGCCGTTCCGGATCCGCGGCTCGAAACATTGGCCGCGCTGGCGAAATCCGCTGCGATCGTGCCGACGCGGCTGACCTTCGTCGATATCGCCGGCCTTGTGCGCGGCGCTTCGAAAGGCGAGGGGCTCGGCAATCAATTCCTCGCCAATATCCGCGAAGTCGATGCGATCGCGCACGTGGTGCGCTGCTTCGAAGACACTGACGTAACGCATGTCGAAGGCCGTATCGATCCGATCGCCGACATCGAGACCGTCGAAACCGAGCTCATGCTCGCGGATCTCGAAAGTCTGGAACGGCGTACCGAGGGGCTCGAACGCAAGTCGCGCGGCACCGACAAAGAGGCAGCCGAAGCACGGCAGACGCTCGATCTGATCGAGCGCACGCTGACCTTGTTGCGCGACGGCAAGCCGGCGCGCCTGACACCGCGCAAGCCCGAGGAGGAGAAGCCGTTCCATATGCTGGCGCTATTGACGGCGCTGCCGGTGCTCTATGTCTGCAATGTGGACGAGGATGCCGCGGCGACCGGCAATGAATTTTCCCGAAAAGTGCAGGCGCGCGCGCACGCTGAGGGCGCCGGCGTTGTGGTTATTTCCGCCAAGATCGAAGCCGAGATCGCGGTTTTGTCGCACCACGAGCGCGACGATTATCTTGCCTCGATCGGCTTGCGGGAGGCAGGACTCGATCGCCTGATTGCCGCCGGCTATGCGCTCCTCGATCTGGTGACCTTCTTCACCGCGGGCCCGAAAGAGACGCGCGCCTGGACGGTCACGCGGGGCACCAGGGCGCCGCAGGCGGCGGGCGTGATCCACACCGATTTCGAGCGCGGCTTCATCCGCGCCGAGACCATTTCATATGAGAACTATGTCGCTTGCGGCGGCGAGGCGGGCGCGCGGGATGCCGGCAAGATGCGGCTTGAGGGCAAGGATTATGTCGCGGCGGACGGCGACGTCATGCACTTTCGTTTCAGTACGTGATGGATAACCCTTGCTACCAGCGATAGCTCAGCGCGAGTCGCCCGAGGGTCAAACTGTTGTGGAAAGAGGTTGTGAAAGTGCCGGGAACTCCAAAAGCTGGAGTCCCGCTGATCGTACTGCTTTGCGAACCGAAATTTACGTACATGACTTCAGCACGCCCAGTCCAGTTTCGTGTTATGGGAGCTTCGATGCCACCACCGTAGACGAACCCGGATCGGACCTCATCCAATTTGAATTGAGAATCGGAAAACGGAGTCGCGCTACCTATTGGCCTGGTGAATCCGTATCCCCAATGGTCATCGATTTGGGCCAAAGCGAGTCCGGCTGTGCCAAAAATCCAAACATTATTGAAAGAAAATCCGGCGCGCGCGCGAAACGTCGCCATCCAGTTCAACTCGTTCGTTGCTGAAACTGCACACGGCCCACAAAAAGGGAAGCCTGGGCCAACCGGACTGAAAGTACTTTTAGCTCCGACCCAGTTTATGTCGGCTTCGCCGCCGAGAACGAAATTGCCGTACTGCCAATTGTAACCGGCCTGCCCGCCGATTCCGAGTTGTGTTGTACGCGATGAAAAGAATGGCATGACATAAGAAGCAGGAGGAAGGCCGCCGGCTCCCCAGCCATTCACGTCGGTCTCAGATGCTTTGTGCTGCGTCAGAGCGGCGTTTAGGCCGACGTACCATCCGGTCCAGTTCATTACGGAATTGTCGAGGGAAGCGGCAGGCGCTTCGGTGTTGCCCGCGGCGGCGAGACCCGATGCCGTGGCCAGTAACAATGAGTTACGATAGGCAGCCATCTAGCCCGCCAGCCTGAAAGGAACGAAATAATGCGAAGCACCGCTATGTGAGTCAAATTCACCTGTTAAATCGAAGCGCTACTTAACTTGCTGAAAATTATTGATTTTCAATGATTTGATACCGTTGCGGCAAAGTCACACTGAGGGAAAGTTGTGAACATAATTGACGCGATTCTATTTCAGGCCGAACACCAGCCGACTGCGCTCGCAGTCTGCGCGCCCGGCTCTCGTTACAACATTGTGAGCTACGGTCGCCTTGCAGACTTCATTAGAAACATGGGTGCGCACGCGCTTTCCGCGGGGTTGCGCCGCGGCAATATTGTTGCCGTATCGGCGGCGGATCCAGTGCTCCATCTTTCCTTGGTTTTGGCGCTGACCAAATTGGGTGTGGTCAATTTGTCTCTTGGGGCGGGCAGTGTGCCTGCTGATCTCGCGATCGATGCGATTGTCTGCGACACACCTGGGCACTTTGGCAAGACAGGCCGACCCAGGGGAAACAATGCAGGCCTTTGATCTATACAAGGTGCAGTGCATGATTGCCGCGCCGGCCGGAGTTGCTGAATTCCTTGACTACTATGAACGCTCACCGGACTTTTCATGTCCGTTTCAGATCATGTTTGCATCGGGTAGCCTCTTGTCACGCGCGTTGTCCGAGCGGGTTCGTGCGCGCATGTGCTCCAACCTGCTGGCGACTTACGGTTCGACTGAAATAAGCCCGGTCGCCGCGGCGGCAGCCCACAAGATCGCCGACATCAAGGGGGCGGTCGGCTATCTAGCACCTTGGGTGAGTGCGCAAAGCGTCGACGATGCCAATCGCCCTTTAGGCGCCGGCCTTGAGGGTCGAATTCGAATGCGTAGCCACACTTGTGTGGATGGCTATCTCGGGAATGCAGAGGAGTCGCAAAAATTTTTTCAAGACGGATGGTTTTATCCAGGTGATCTGGGCATGATTACCGAGGACCGTCTTCTGGTAATTACCGGCCGCGAGAATGCCGTCATCAATCTCGGAGGTGACAAGGTAAATCCGGAGACGATTGAGGCCGTGCTTGCGTCTTTTCCTGGCGTCCTGCATGCGGCGGCTTTTGGCCGCCCAGACGATCTCGGCGTTGAACGAATTTGGGCTTTCGTTACCGGCCAAAGCAATTTGGATCTCAACGCGCTCGCTCGGCACTGCGCCGCTAAACTTCCGTCACTGTTTGTTCCAACGAAAATTTTTCAGATCAAAAGCATACCGCTCAACGCTATGGGTCGACTCGACCGCACCTCGCTACCGGGTGTGCTTCCATGACCTCATGTGTCCGTAGATGACGCTAGATTCACGTCTCTAATCGGCCGGTGGATCAAGCGACTCCGGCAGAAATTTCGTCTCCGCCTTGTTCGCGAGAGTGACACTGGAACGCCGGCAATAACGATCGTCCGTCCGGCTACTGACTGCGAAATCCGCCTTGGTTCCTGATCGCGCCGAGATGCTCGTTGATGCGAAACACGATGAGCACAAACTCGGCCGCGATGCGCGATATCACGATGCCCATGCCGGCGCCGAGCACGCTGGCGATGAGAAAGATCAGGCCGACAAATGGATTATAGGCCATCGTCGTCAGCGAACTGACCACGCCTGCGAATCCGAGCAGAACGGAAATCACAACGGCCAGCCAATAAAAGACCTTGATCACAGTGGGCGTGACGAATCGCTCCCACTGGAACAGATCACCAAGGCCGAACATGAAGCCTCCCGATCGCCCACACCCCCCGTCGGGCTGGCAGACTGCACCGTGACATTGCAGCGGTCAATCGCGGCTGATCGCACCATAGCGGCCGCACGCGTTTGGCCGGTGCGCACTCCGCGCGCCATGTTTCTACGCGCCATGTTCTACGCGCCATGTTTTGTTGACGGACCCCGGTGAGACATTTAGGACCTTGGACCCTGGATCATGGTCATGCCGAAGCTTTCCTTGGAAACATTCGCGGGGCTGTCGCCGCGAATGTCCAGCGAGCAACGGCGCGCCGCTTCCGTCGCGGGCGTCGCGCACGCGCTGCACGACGGCTATACCGACCTCATCTACATCATGCTGCCCTTGTGGCAGGCCGAATTTGGCCTGACCTATGCGGCGCTCGGGCTCCTCCGGAGCATGTTCGTCGGCGCCATGGCCGGTCTGCAAATTCCCGCAGGCTACATGTCCGAGCGATTTGGGGCGGCGATCATACTCGCGCTTGGCACCGCGCTTGCCGGTCTCGGTTATTGCTTGGCGGGGTTGAGCACCACCTTCGCGATGCTGCTCGGCGCACTCCTTCTCAGCGGATTTGGCGCCAGCACGCAGCATCCGATCGCCTCGGCGCTCGTTGCCCGCGCCTTCGCCGGAGCGGGTTCGCTCAAGGCGATCGGCGCCTACAACTTCGCCGGCGATCTGGGAAAAATGACGGTGCCGGCGGCACTTTCGCTGATGCTGCTGGCGATGGCTTGGCGTCCGGCATTGTTCATCTTGGGCAGCCTCGGCATCGCGATTGCCGCCGCGATCCTGTTCGCCGCGCCGCGTCGCGAATCCGCGCACGCGGCGACGCGGCCGGACTCCCACAGGGCGGAGCTCGAGCGCAAACGGCAGCCGGTGGCGTTCGCATTGTTGACTGGCATCGGCGTAATCGACAGCGCAACCCGAATGGGTTTTTTGCTGTTTTTGCCGTTCGTGCTCACGGAAAAAGGCGCAACTTTGCAAACCGTCGGCCTGGCGATGACCCTAATTTTCGCCGGCGGCGCCGCGGGCAAGCTGGCCTGCGCCTTCATCGGGGCGCGGATCGGCGCGATCAGAACGGTTTGGCTGACCGAAGGATTAACAGCCGCGGGTATTCTCTCGCTGTCGCAGCTGCCGCTGCAGGCCGCGCTCATGGTGCTGCCGCTGATTGGCGTTGCGCTCAACGGCACGTCATCGGTGCTGTACGGTTCGGTTCCCGAACTCGTCGAACCGCAGTGGCGCACGCGGGCGCTGAGTATTTTCTATACCGGCACAATAGGCTCAGGCGCGATCGCGCCGGTGCTGTTTGGCCGGCTCGGCGACCTTCTCGGCGTATGGCCCACTTTGACGCTGGTTGCGCTGTTCGTGTTGCTGACGCTGCCGATCGCATGGCTGCTGCGGCGGCCATTAACGCTGACTTAAAGCCGCGACCGGACGCTAAAGCGAAATGATTGTAGGTTGATTGGTATTTCGCTTTAGCTTGTTGTTTGAGCATGATCTTTTCCGAAAACCGGCGTCCACTTTTCGGGATCATGCGTTTAACGCGTCCAATTTGCGGCGTTGGAACCTCTCCGGCGCGGATTTCATCCCCTCGACGCTGAAAATCCGCCGATTGAATGGGTCCCGCGGGGCTTGCCCGACAAATGAGGAACGCGGCCGCGACTAGCCGCGTTAGGGTTGTGGCTCGGGTTCCAATGTTCGCCGTCGAACGGCATGAGACGGCAAATGAACGGCAAAGTGAAATGGAGTAGGCCAATGAGATTTCATCTTCCTTGTGGCGTGCTGGCGCTCGTGATCGGCGCTTCTGCGGCGCAAGCGCAGACAGTGATCACCGACCCGGTGGTGGGGCAACCGGTCGGGACGGTGATGGCCGCTCCGCCGGCCGAAACGATACAAACCATTCAGACCATACGGACGGTGCGCGTGGCGCCGCTGCCGCCGGTGCGCCGCCAAGTTGTGACGACGCGCACGATTACCCGCCGCGTGATACCAGCCGCGCCGGCTGTGGTTGCCGGAACCGTGGCTGCGGCGCCGCAGCCGCTTTATGACGCCGCGGTGCCGGCCGCCGTGCCAGCACGTGCGGGCATTTATGCGGCACCGGACTACGATTATGCCGACTACGCGGACTATGGCGCGCCGCTCTATGACGTCGCGCCGGCTGCTACCGTCGCGCCGGCACCTCTTGTCGCCGCGCCGGTGATAACGGCGCCGGTGATCTACCGTTACGTTTATGAGCCGGATCGCATCCTGGTGATCGATCCCACAACCAACATCGCGGTGCAGGCGATTCCGCGATAACGACACGAGGCCGCGCGCTGCCGCGAGGCGGCGCGCGGCCTGGGATGAAGTACAGCGCATGAATGGGAGCGGCGCATGAGAGAACGCAGCTCGATTACGATCATCGTCACGCTGGCCATCGTCGCACTTGTGGGCGGCCTCGTGAGCGGGCTCGATGCGGCCGCGCAAACCACTCCTCCGGGAGCTCCGGGTACCGATACCGGCGTGAGCGGCGCCATCGAGCAGAAGCTCATTCTCAGTTCGGCGCAGCGATCCGCAATTTACGACCGGGTGAGCAAGGACAAGAGCAAAGTCGCGCCCAAGGATTTTTCGCCGGTGATCGGCGCTGATGTGCCGCCGATGATCGAACTCTATGCGCTTCCCGATGAGGCGGTCGCCGGCGTTCCAGCAGCCAAGCTCTACAAATACACGATGGTGGAAGGCAAAGTCGTGCTGGTCGACCCGACCAAAATGCGCGTCGTCGACGTCATCGGACCGCCGCCGTCGCATTGATTGCGATCGCGCCCAATCGGCATTCGCTGAGGTCTTTCCAAGCGCCGCCTTCTAGAGCGTGGTTGCTTCAATTTGAATCGATTGTCGCTCTAGGTTTTTTGTGGAGCATGATCTTTTCGGAAAACCGGTTCCCACTTTTTCCGGATCATGCTCTACGGCGCGGCTGCTTTCTTTCCCGCCTCGATGACGAGCTTTGGCAATGCGTCGAGATAAGGCCCCATGAAAAAGGCCTCGCCCGAACCCTCGCCGTAATACTGATCGTAGCCATCGATCATTGCGCGCACCGGCGTGACGCAAGAGGGCATCGAGGCGACAATCAGATCGCCGAGTTCAGCGCTGCCGCTTGCGCTGTAGCGCGGATTGGTGAACACCGCATGCACGATGCAATCGGTCGCCGACCGCATCAGCGTCTGTGTCGCCGCGCTTTTCTCGCGCGGGGAGAGGTGCGCAAGTCCCATCGGATCGTCAAGTGGACCGGTGGCGACGGCAATGATTATGGCCGTGCCAAATAGCGGTGCGAGAATCATCTGCTGCTTCCCTTACCCTCGGCGGGCAGGCATAGCGGCAGCGCCCGCTGTCGGTCAACCCTCATCTGGCCCCACCACGCCTGTGTTTTTTGCAACGAGGTGATGTTATATTCGGCAATCAACGGAATGACCGAGTTTGGCCATGATATTGCCGCCGGTACTGCTTCTTGGCGTGGGCCTTGTCCTCCCCGTCGTCGATAAAGTCCCCACGCTGAATGTGGAACAAGTCTGCGATGGCATCGCGCAGCAGGGCGGCGTCTCATTCCGCGATCCGAACATTGGGGTGGAGAAGAAAAATTGCCTCGACAGCGAGCATGCGACTCGCGACGAACTCGCCAAGCAATGGTCGAGCTTTTCGACCGCCGATAAAACCGCCTGCACGAACGAAGCAACAATGGGCGGCGATTCGAGCTACACCGAGCTCTTGACCTGTCTCGAAATGGCCCGTGACGTCAGAGCGCTGCACAGCGAAGCCGAGAAGTCCGTCGCACCCGGCGCTGTTCCGCCGGCCCCGCGCGGACACGCACAGCCCAAGCCGTGATCAGTAGCCGATCAGGATCTCGCTCACCGCCGGTTTGACCGCGCGCATCTCGGGATCTGCCGAACTGTACTCCTTGTCGGCCGCGAGAGCGGCGACCGTATCCGCGGGGACTTTCGGATCGGCGCGCAGGCTCACTCCCGATTTGCAGCCGCCGGGCAGACTGGCAAGTGCACCGCCGTCCCAATCACTCACGGTGGTGCTGCCGTCTTTATCGAAGCCTTTGAGTTTGAAAGCCTTATGGTTGAGCTTCTCGAGTTGAGCGAGATTGAGCCCAAGGTGCAAACCTCCGGGCGCGATCCAGTCGGATTTGCCGTTGATGACAATCAGATAAGTGTCGCTGCGCGCAGCGGGATTGGCCCACCAGACTTCGAGCCGCCGCTTCGGATCTTTCGGAAACAGCACCGATGCCGGCACCTTGCTGCCATTGGCATCGACGTCGGTGAAGGTGATATTTCTGGAGTCGTAGGTCATCGCCAGCTTGAGATGACTCGAATCCTTGCCGAAGGTGCCGCTGCACGCCACCGTGTGGCCGGCTACGGCCGGCGCCGGACCCGCATGCCTCGCGGCTGCCGGCGCCGAGGCATGCGCGGCGCTCGCCGGCTGCGACACTGCCGCCGGGACCGGTTGCTTCATCTGTGACGGCGCGAGTTGATCGTCGCTGTCGAGATCGGGATTGACCTGGTTGATCTGGCGCTGCGGCGCCGCCGATGCATTATCGGCAGCCAACGCGAGCGCCGCCCCAAAGCCTGCGGCCAATGCCATCCTCAGGCAGCCGCCAAACCATCCCCCACGCATACTCGCCTCCCATTCTGGGTAACCCTACAAATTTCAATGCCTAGGGCCCGCGCAACCGCCGGCCTCGCCAGCATCGCCCCGAGCGCAAAATAGCACGACGGAGCTCGTTCGGCACGGCCCGGCCTTCCCGCCGACCACAGTATGGCACGCCTGTTTCTTGGTCCAAGATTCTGGCAGAACCGAAGCGAAAATCGGCAGGCTTTTCAGATTGTAAGGGGCTCGAATGCGCAAGCATCGCGTGGACGCGGGACCGGACACCGTTCACTGGGGCTTTTTTGACGCTAGCCTGAAACCGCTGATCACGATCGATCCCGGCGATGAAGTCACAATGTCGACGGTGTCGGGCCCACCTGAGGCGATGCCGAAAGCGGATAGCGGTCTCGCCGTCCCGCCCGCCTTGCCGGCCATACACGCAAGCGTGCTGCAGCGGCTTGGTCCACACATCATGACCGGACCCGTTTCGGTACGCGGCGCCAAAGCCGGGCAAGTGTTGGAGGTGAGGATCAAATCGATCACGCTGCACTATGACTGGGGTTACAACGTGATCCGCCCGCTCGCCGGCGCGTTGCCGGATGATTTTGCCAGCATGCGCCTCATTCATATTCCGCTCGACCGCGCCCGCATGAGCGGACGGCTGCCGTGGGGCCTCGAACTGCCGCTCAAGCCGTTTTTCGGCGTCATGGTCGTGGCGCCGCCGCCCGCCTGGGGACCGGTCGGTTCGCCGCCGCCGCGCCGCAACGGCGGCAATATGGACAATAAAGAGCTCGTCGCCGGCAGCACGCTTTATATGCCGATCCACGTCGATGGCGCGCTGTTTTCGGTCGGCGATGGCCACGGCGTGCAAGGCGACGGCGAAGTCTGCATCACCGCGATCGAGACCGGCCTGATCGGCACCTTCGAATTGCACATCCGCGACGACTTCACGCTCGAATGGCCGATGGCGGAAACGGCGAACGAGCTCATCACCATGGGCTTCGACCCCGATCTCGACGATGCCGCCGTGATCGCGCTGCGCAACATGATCAAGCTTATTTGCTCGCGCACCGGATTATCGCGCGAGGATGCCTATACGCTGTGCAGCCTGGCCGCCGACCTGCGGGTGACGCAGGTGGTCAACGGCTCCAAGGGCATCCACATGGTGCTCGAGAAGAAGTTTCTCGTGGGCTAGCGCGTGTTGTACTCATAAACCCTTGATTTCTGCGGTAACGCGGACATTGCAAATTCGCCCCGCGGCGCGGCAATCCTCGGGCTCATGGAGGTTACTCGGCAACACCGGTGTGCCTGCGTGCCGTGGTCACCTATTTATGCTCGCTTCATTAGATTGCAGTCAGCAATTGGCGTCGAAGGTGCGCACATCTCTTTGCTCGAGTTCCCGCAACTGCACCATCCGCTCTTGAAATTCACGAACCGTAGGTTGGCGGTTGCGACCGCCGACGACCGGGCCCGGTTCGAATCGGTGCCCGACCATGCACGAGGTCTGCGCCTGGATGCGAATGGCGCCGCGCTCTTCGGCAGTCGCCGAATTCGGCCGGGCCGCCGCCAGCAGGGCGACAAGGGCAAAGATGAAAGCGCCGAAGCTTGGTCCGAACGGGACGCTCGAAATACACTCGGTGTTCGAACGCTTACCCGTCGTACGAACGGAACTCGTCGTCATCGCGGTCAGTCGATCTTCGGATTAAGCAGCTGCTGCGACCGCGCCGAATTCATATTCGCCTTGGTGATGACGCTCGTGCCGATATCGATAGTCGGCGGCACCTGCTCCCCCTTGGCGGCGGCGAGTGCGGTCTTGACGCCCTCGTAACCGATGCGGAACGGGTCGCGGACAAGCAGCGCGGCGACAGTGCCATCCTGGACGGATTTGAGGAGCTTGTCGTCCACGCCGAGCACGACATAATTAATCGTGTCGCCCGATTTGTTGTAGATCACCTGGCTCGCCCCTTCCGCCAGAAGGGCATTGGACACGAAGACACCGCGCAGATCCCGATCGTCGGCGACGAGGTCCTTGATGATGCTGGCTCCGTTCGCCGCTTGGGACTCGGCAACCTTATCGGGAAGGACGTTCAGGGCGCGATATTTCTTGCCGACCTGCTCTCTGAAACCAGCGACGCTCGCGTCGGGCGAGGCGGTGATGATCGCCACGTCGCCTTCGGTGTCGGCGTAGGTCTTTGTGATGGCCTCGGCAAGGGTATCGGCGGCGACGCGACCGGCCTGGACTTCATTGGTCGTCACCGAAGAGGTCAACGCCTTGGTATTGGCAGTGGAATCGATTGCGACAATGATCTTGACCAGCTTCGCCGCCTCCTCGATCGGCGTTCCAAGCGCGCCAGACTGAACGGGAGCAATGACGATCGCCGCCGGATGCGAGTCCGCCGCTTTCTTGAGAAGGTCGATCTGGCCCGGAACGTCGGTCTCGGTCTGAGCGCCCAGCGTAGCAACGTCGGCGCCCAGATCCTGACCCGCCTTGCGCGCGCCAGCGAGGACGGCCTGCCAGTAGGCCGACGTCGTGTCCTTCACAATGACGGAGATCGTCGGCTTGGTTTGCGCCATGGCCGGCGTTACGAAGCCGAGGCCGGCGAGAATGCTGGTGGCTAGCAGATATTTCTTCATGTCTGTCCTCGCAGTAAAATCCGAATGGTAGGCCGGGGGGCGCCACGCTACGATGAAGCCTCAACCGGGCCCTGCCGAGCCCGAAGCCAGCGTGTAATCGATGGTCGCGAGCGGGTCTTTGCCCTGAACGTAGGTCACGTTCCTGACGCCGAGCACGGAGCGCAGTTTGTCGGCCGGAACCGCCAGCGGCGTCGGCGCAGGAGCGGCCCCTGGCGCCGGCTGCGGAAAGCCAGTCGATAGCGCCGTGTGAAACGCGACGTGGCCCTCCACTTTTTGGATGATCTGGTGAATATGGCCGTTGAGCACGGTCAGCGAACCGAAGCGCTTGAGGAGCGACAGGGCCTGCTCAGCGTCCTCGGTACCCCAGCCCCAATCTTTGTAGATCGTCCACAGCGGAATGTGAGCGAACACCACGATCGGCGTCGAGGCGGAGAGCCCCTTCACGTCGTCGGCGAGCCAGGCGAGCTGCTCGGCACCCAACATGCCCATGGCGCCAGCTTGCAGATTCACGACGTTGACGAGCGCGACAAAATGCACGCCGTTGTGGTCGAAAGAATACCAACCTGCGCCCTTGCTGTTCTTGCCGTAGCGCTCGAGGTAGGACTTGCCCGGGGTCTCGTCGAGGAGGTCGTGCTCGCCCGGCACATAGTGCACGTCAAGCCCCGCGCTGCCGATGACCTGGGCGGCGTCGTCAAACTGGTCCGGCTTCGAAAGATGGGTGATGTCGCCGGTATGGATCATGAAGGCAGGCTTGGCAGGAAGCGCACCGACCCTGGCGATAGCTTCCTTAAGCGTGACGAGCGCATCCGGGTTCACTGGCTTGACGTGGAAACCGATGTGGCTGTCCGAGATCTGTGCAAACGTGAATGATTGCGCTGCAGCGGTCGCCGCTTCGGCGCTGCCAAGGAGACTCAGCGACTTTGGTACGCCGCCTGAGACTGTCCACAGGATGCCGGTCCCGGCCCAGGTCATGCATTCCAGCACTTGGCGCCGAGTCGAACCGTCGTCGTTGCCGCTTTTATTTGATGCCACCGAAGTTCTCCCTAAATTATTCGCGAACGCAGTCACGTTCGTCGATTGGAGCGGTGGCGGCAGCCGAAAATTCCCGGATCACTTTTATTTTAGAATGAGACGTCATCTTTGCTGCTTTGTGTTGCCGACGTCGCTGCAAGTGGAGACGGATCATTTCCGGCGAGGCGACATCGGCTTATCGAGACGCTTTACGCGAGCAATCTGAATCTTGGCCAAGATTTTTCCCTGTTGGAAAATTTTATTACGCGAGCGTGAGCGTTATTAATTAGTTTGAGGTCCGTCCCTCCGGTCGAACCTTTTTCCTTAGAGCCGCAATTTTTCTTTGAGCCGCAAAATGAATTTATTTGCGCGACTGGGCGTGCTTGAGCGACGTCAACTTAAATAGGCTCACGTCACGCACGCGTGATGGAATTTGCGACACGATAACTCAGTCCTCTGCGCGTCGGATGGCAGGGCAATAGTCCTGCCACCCACTCACAGGGAAAGGAAACACATGGCAACCGTCTCAAAGCTGATACTTGGAGCTGCAATTGCAGCTGTGAGCATCGCATCCCCCGCATTGGCTCAGAGTGCTTCCCAAAGCGATCCGCCAATTTCTGCTCATCACAGCAAATATCTCAAAAAAAGCAGTCAGCGAAACGGCTCTGATGCTTTCGCCTCAGAGCCGCGGGGAGCTGATCCAGGAGCGAAACCGTATCATTATGGCGGTGGAAGTGGATCATAAGGCGAGCGTCCGGCCGTTGTGATCGCGTACGACGAAACCAGCGTCAAATTCGTCGACCGATCAGGGCGGCGGGAAGCGGCGCGTGGGCATTAACCACCACTCATGTCGCTCGCTCAAACATGCCGCGATCAGCGGTAACGTCAGTCCGCTCAATCGGAAGACCAATCAACTCACCCGCCCCGAACAACACCCCTCGTGGCGGGTTTTCTTTTGAGCGGTTTATTGGCCGCAACGTCTCGCCCGATCGCGAATGCGGGAATAAATTATCTTTGGTCGGCATCTGTGTTTTGAGAACCACTTATTTTGGACGCACTATGCGACTCTTGCCATTCGTGCTCGGGATCATTTTTTGTCGGCAGCATCGGAATTAACACGCCTGCCAGGGCGGAAAGCTATCCGTGGTGCGCAATTTATAGCGATGGAGCGGTTGGCGGGATTACAAGCTGCGGCTTCACAACATTCGAACAGTGCTCGGAAGCCGCGCACCGAGTCGACGGATTCTGCCGGCTCAACCCGCGATATTAGTCTTCGTCCTGACTTGATGACAGAGATTACCAGGAGATTGCCATGAGGAATTCCCTGTTCATCCTTGGTGTGTTTGCCGCTCTCGGTTGCTTTGAAAGACCCGCTGCGGCGCAAAACTATCAGTGGTGTGCCTATTACGATCTCGGAGAGGGAGGGGCCACGAATTGCGGGTTCGCAACATCTCAACAATGTTTGGCCGCTGTGAGCGGGGTTGGCGGGAGCTGTGGGCCCAATCCTGCGTATCAGCCCGTGCCGGGACCGTATCCGTTGACTAGGCACCCCAGGCGTCGTTCCTATTGAAGAACTACGTTTTTGCGAAGAACACCGGCAGCTTGGCAAATGTCCAAGTTTGGCACAAAGCGGACGTCCTAATGCGCTCGGCCGATGCCTTCTTGTGCGTGCCGTTGGTCACCTATTTATGCTCTAGCGCGTGCGTCGCTTAGGACAGCGGCTCGTCCTCGAACTTGAAGCCGATTTTTTGTAAGCCCTCCAGCGCACCTTTGCCGTAATCGTTCTCGATTTCTTTGGCGAGACTCGGCGCATAGGAGATCGGATCGCTTTGCTCGTCGCTTTCCGGCACGATCATCACCAAGAGCCTGGCGGTTTCGCTGGAGACGTTGCGGAAACTGCGGTTCTCTCCACGCGGCACCGAAATCATGTCGAGCGGTTCGAGCACGAGCTTGTGCTGGCCGTGATCGCCCCAGGCAATCTCGAAACGGCCGGAGAGGCAAAGAAAATTCTCGACCGTGTTGAGATGACGGTGAAGACCGGGCCCGTTGCCCGGCTCACATTCGGCGATGCTGACGATCAGCCCACGCGGGCCCTTGACCGGCGCACCGGCGCTACGCCCCTGGTAATCCGCTGGCGCCATGACCGGATAAACACGCCTCGCCGTTATCTTTTCGACTGCGCCGGCCGGAATGCCGTGAGCCTCGAAGTTTTGCCGTTGGTAAGTCTGCAGTTTGTTGAACCGGGCGACGCGGGCTTCCATCGCCTCGGCAGTAAGCGATTTATTTCTCACGGCGATCCTCCAATGGCTGGTTGTTTGAGCATGATCTTTTCCGAAAACCGGTGTCCACTTTTCGGGATCACGCTTTAATCCACGCAAACGGTACGATAGTCCTTCGCCACGCCGGCGTTGAGATCGCGCCAAAGCCGCACGCGGCACGCGCTAACCGATTTTCCGGAACTTATGGAGCGAGCGCAAATTGTCGGGCCGCGGCTGATCTTTGTAGGTCTGGGGCCAGTTGGTCCACGACACCTCGCCGACATAAAGGTCGCCGCGGCTGTCCACCGCAAGGCCATGCGGGGCCAAGAATTCGGTCGGACCAAGACCGGGACCGAGGCCGCCCAGCCGAGAAATGCGCTTGCCGGTATTGTCGACGATGGTCACGCGCGGGCCGAGATTGGGCACGTTGCGGTTGACCGCCTGCGTCGCTCCCAGTTCGCCGATGTAGCAGATCGGGCATTTGCCAGGCGGCATGAACAAACCGCAGGGGCGGTGCAAGTTGTTCCATTGTGTCTCGTACTTGCCGTTGCCGTCGAACACCTGAACGCGATGATTTTCGCGGTCGGCGACATAGACACAGCCATCGGCATCGCAGGTTATGTTGTGCGCGATGTTGAACTCGCCCGGATCGGTGCCGGGCCCGCCCCACGACAATAGCAGTTTGCCGTTGGGCGCATATTTGTGCACGCGCGAGTTGCCGTAACCATCCGACACATAAATGTCGCCCTGCGGCGACATCGCGGTATGGGTGCAGCGATGGAACGGCTCCCCGCTCATATAGGGCGCCGGTTTGCCGGCAATGCCGAGTGTCAGCAGCACCTTTCCTTGAAGTGTGCACTGGCGGACGGTGTGGTCGGCATCGTCGGTCAACCAGATCGTATCGTCCGGCGCCATGAAGACGCCGTGGGCGCGGGGGAACAGTCCTTCGCCGAACGAACGGAGGAAGTTGCCGTCGCGGTCGAACACGATCATCGGGTGCTCGCCGCGATTGAAGACGTAGACGTTATCGTTCCTGTCCACGCCGACGCCGCCGATTTCCTTGAACGACCAGCCCGGCGGCAGTTTCGCCCAGTTCTCGACCGGTTCGTACGCGTAAGCGCCGTCGCCGACGACAGTCATACCCGAAACTTTTTTGTCCGCTACCAATGTGGTCATGAGCGCCACCAGCTAGAGCATGATCCGAAAAGTGGATACCGGTTTTCGGAAAAGATCATGCTCAAAACAACAAGCTAAAGCGAAATACCGAATAAACCTAACATCATTTCGCTTTAGCTGCGCGGCCAAACGCCGGCGGCTCAAGCTCTTTCATCGCCGCGTCGGTGAATTCCGCTTTTGGGCAGGCGTAACGTTCTCGAAACGGCGGATCGCGCCCGGTGGAAACGAAATCACATCGAGCGGATTGAGATCGATCCACTCGACTTCGCCTTTCTCGTTCTCCCAGCTGCAGCGCCAGGTACCGGTCATGGGAATGAAGGTCTCGTTGGTGTCGTGGTTGTGCATCATCGGACCTTTGCCGGGCTTGGCGCGGCAATAACCGAGATTGAAGCCTTCGGAGATCGGAATGGCTGAGAAGCGCGAAGCATCGTCGCCGACCGGCGATGTCACCGCGCCGCCGGAGTCTTTCGGCGGCTGGAAGCCGATGACGTTATAAAGCGTGCGCTCGCATTGCGGCGCCTTGCTGTCGGGAAGCCCGCCGTCGGAGCCTTTGAGCTCCTTGAAGCGGGCGACGCGCTTTAACATATCGGCGCGCGACATACCGAATTTGGGCAGCGTTTCCATGGCTTACTCCTGTGGCGGGGCGCAAACACCGAACGCAAATACCGGACGCAAATTTGGGCCGCTACAAGGCGTCTCACGCCGGTCAATGGGCTGACAAAATGGGCCGACAAACAGAACATAACGCCGATATTGGGTTTCATCCGTTTGCTACCTAATCGATCTTAATCCCCGTTGTCTTGATGACAGCCTCCCATTTTTCCGTATCCGTTTTGAGAAACTTCGCAAGCTCGTCTGGGGAGGAGCTCCCGACTGTGTACGCATTACGTCCCAGCTTCTCGACGAGCGATGGTTCGGCAAGAGCTGTAGCAAGATCGCGACTTATCTTTTGCAAAATTTCATTGGGCGTCTTGGCTGGCGCAAAGACGCCTTGCCACGAGTCAACCACATAACCGGGAACGCCCGATTCAGCGATGGTCGGCACATCCGGCGCCGCCGAGGATCGCTTGGCGCCTGTCGAGGCAAGGACGCGGATCTGGCCCGACCGCGAAAAAGTGAGTAATTCGCCGCTGCCGAAATAGCAGTGAACACGACCCGGGATGAGGTCGGTAAATGCTGGCGCGGCGCCACGATAAGGCGCGTGCGTCATTTGCAGGCCGGCCATTTGTAGAAACAACAGTTCGGCAAGATGGGGCCCGCTCCCGGTACCGGGAGAGGCCATGATGAGTTTTCCCGGCTGCGCTTTCACATAGTCGACAAACTCAGGGATCGTTTTGGCCGGGGAAGAATTCGGCACGAACATAAAAAATGGGAATCGCGCGACCAGCGAGACCGGACTTAGATCCGTGATCGGACTGTAATCGAGCGAGCGGTATAGAGCGCCATTCGATGCAAGGGATGAGGTACCAAACAATAGCGTGTAACCATCAGGATCGGAGTGGGCCACGAAGGCATTGCCGATGTTAGTGCCGGCGCCGGCTTTGTTGTCGATGACGACTTGTTGGCCCCAGATCTTGGCGAGCTGTTCAGCAACGACCCGCGCGTTGACGTCTGTCGGCCCGCCGGCAGCCAGCGGCACAACGATGTGAACGGTTCGATCTGGCCAAGGACTCGCCAGCGCCGAGCGAATGAGGCCCGGCGCGACTGCCGATGCAGCACCTAACGCCATCAAGTAACGACGTGTAGGCATGGCCACACGCCCAGACAAAGATTGCTCTAGACTAGCGGTTTATGCTCGCTCGCCCAAGGGCAAGCCCAAGAGGAAGCCCAAGAGCCAAATCCAAGAACACCATGTATCCAATCAAGTCGCGTTGTAATGAGGCAAGAAATTACGTGGAATTTTGACGGGTCATAGCCGGACTCATGCACCGCAGCAAACATCACGCAAGGCCCTCCGGGCGATCATTTTCGGGTACTTCTCTGTCGAGTGCCCTCTTAACAAATTCGACGGAATCAATTGCCGCCCCAGGTTGAATGCGAAACTGCTCAATCGCGTCTTTCATTGGCGCCGGTAAGTCTCCCCACCAGTCGATAACGCGACCTCATTGCTTCTTCGACGGTTGCTACCATTTGCTCGATGGCAGCGTCGCGGTAAGTCTTCGCCATAGTCTTGCCTCCCTCGTTAGGCTGCCGCAGACCTGGCGTCGCGCTCTCCCGCACAGGGAACGAGGAATGAACACGCGGGGTAGGATTGCCGCTGGCGTTCAGATGCTGCCGGGTGCATGTTGCGAGCTATGCGCAGCCTCTTCGATCAAACCGATTTTTCAGTTGTTGTTAAGAACCGTGCCCCGCCTCCGAAATCATGGCGATGGGAGATATATCGAGCCGGCCGGAACAGCCCTATAGAGTGTTCCTCGGTCTTTTATGAGACTGTGGCGGCTGCCAGCCGGGCCGGCAAACAGGCGCTTAGGGAGCTCTTGACTGAGTTTCCGACTGACCAATGCAAATAGCGGGCTGTTTCGCGAACCTCAATAGTGCAACGTCATCCGCTATCGAGTGCCGTTACTCACGTTCCGCGCCATGCGTAGCGTCCTCAAGCGATACATATTCTTGATGGCCGCCTCGCGCCGGGCGTACTCCTCCTTCAAGGCGTCGTTGATTTTCACTTCACGCGCTTGATTGCGCTGAAAAAGCGTTTCAGCGATTTCGCGTTGCTGTTCAGTCATAAGGATCCTTCGTCGTGACAGGCTGTCCGACCAAATAGGGTGGGGAGGTGAACGATAACGCCTTCGACCCTTAAAAGTTTCTTACAGGTAAGAAACTTTTATGCCGTTTTTGGATGCCGATTTTGCGACTTGCCGCCACGCTGGCACGAAAATTTGGAAAAATTTATAGGACAAAAGGTTTTTCCCGGTTACGCAGCGATCTAAACCGTGCCGCCCTCGCCATCAAAATCGCGGCGATGCAGGACGATGAAACATCCCCGGCCGCTGCCCTTGCGCGCTTCCAACTAACGCTTTCTTCTTGCGTCCGTTGTCGGTCAGGCCTTCGCGCTGCGCCTTTTTCCGAGCAAGCTTGCGGGCTCGTCGTATTGCTTCAGCCTTTTCGCGAACCTTTCGTTGCGAAGGCTTCTCATACGATCGCCGTTGTTTCATCTCGCGAAAGATGCCTTCGCGTTGCATCTTCTTTTTTAGAACGCGCAAAGCTTGATCAACGTTGTTGTCGCGCACCAGAACCTGCATCGGAGTTTTTCCTTCGTTGTTATTGTTTGCCTATCGCCTGGACGGCCGCTTCATTGACTGCCTGCGCGCGCAGTTCATTTATGCTCCCAATCGCTCCTGCTTCCCGTCTTTTTGGTCTAATTGCGCATCATGGGATCGAGCATTATGGGATCGCAAGAAACCCCACGCCCGGCAAGCCTTCTGGCAAGCCAAACGCGGGGCCAAACCAGACGCCTTGCCAGTACATCCGTGGTCAAGGCCATCGTGGCTGATGATGAGACGATGCGCAGCTAGACGGCGCGTAGATTGTCAGCCGAGGATTTTCCGGTCCGCTGGTCAGCCACGACGTCGTAGCTGATCTTCTGGCCTTCGTTGAGATTCTGCATTCCTGCGCGTTCGACCGCGCTGATATGCACGAAAACGTCCTTGCCGCCGTCGTCCGGCTGAATAAAGCCAAAACCCTTTTGGCCGTTAAACCACTTCACGCTTCCTGTGGACATTAAGAGTCCCCTTCTGCAGTACGAGTAAACATATGGCCGCGCGCTAACGCAGCCGGTTTGTCGAGATTAGGGATGAATGTCGTCAGTCAAGCGCGCTGTTCGCGGCGAGGCCAATGCGTTCGGCCGTAACTCGATAGCCACACATAGGGGGTGTCGCGGTAAAACGCAAGGACAATCGCCGGCAACGACCCTAATGGTTGATCAAGTCTCAATAATCGCTTGGCAATCATGAAAGTGATCGCGCATGACGATCGCTCGACTTGTCGCGGAATGCAGGCGATCGGTTCTGGCTTTGGGTCACTAGTAACGCCGAGTTTTAAGCTTATATTAATGCATAGTTTTGATGTGCGTTCGGACGATGTTTCATCTTTTTTCCCGAGGCCTGTTCGATGGCCGAATTTGATTACGCCGCCGCGGCCGAGCTGTTCGCGTTGCGACGGCGTTTACCCCGGCGTGAGCCGTTCGGCTATAAACGGTTCGAACAAGCCGCCGAAGCCATCCGGTTCGCTATCGAGGAGCTGCCGCAGGAATGTCTCGCCGGTGCGTTTCTGGAAGTCGACGAACAGAGATACGGCAGCGAGGATATCCGGCGGCTGTACGAAAGCGCAAAATATCCGCTGGCCCGTCGCAGTACGCGGTCATGACCGACAAGACAATCGACCTCGACCAGCATCGCGGCATGGCCGCGCAAAAAGCGACCGAGCTTCGCAGGCTCTTGGCGGATGTAGAGACGAACGAAAAAACATTGCGCCTTCGGCAGGCCGAACTGGAGTCGCACTTGCTGGCGGCGCCTGCTGCGAATTGGCAGGAAGCGGCGGAAAAGGCGCGGTACCTCCTCAACCTCTTTTCGGCGACGCTCGTGGCGCAGGATCCGCGACGACAGAAGCTAATTGCCGCGGTTCTTGCCGACTTCGCGCGCCTTGCGGGCGAAAGCTGATTTTGCGCTGCCTGCGCGCGGACTTCCGGTATGTTCGTGCCGGCGGTCACTAAAAATCGGAAATAGCGCTCGCCAAGCTAGACCAATAGGCGCAGAGTTCAGGATCACTGATAGAAACAGGCGTCGGTGGCCGGGCGACCCGCCTGTAAGGAGTGGAAGGTTGTCGATAGTTCCACTACTCGCAAAAACAACTTTTGACCCTGAGACGAACGACCTTTTAGCAGCGGCATTCGATACGGCGTGGAAATTGCTTAGGGCATCAGGCAGTACGCTCGCCGCTGGACCGGAATCTGCTGCAACGCGCGAACTATTGGCCAAGCGTATCATTGAAATGGCTCAACGTGGAAAAAGGGACGCCTTTAAGCTCATCGATGATGCCTTGATGCATTTGGCAAATGCACGTCGAGTCCAGATACGGGCAGACGACATCAAATCAATTGATAAGGCGTGATACCCCGAACTGGCCGCCGCGCATGACGCTTACATTTCCAAATCAAAGTCGTTCGTTCGATGCAACCCGGTGCGCCGTTCGTTTTTGGGGGCACGATGGGGCTATGGAGGCTTCGTTTTTCGTCACTGAAGATGCGCTAAGAAAATTGACTCCCAATATGAAGTTCGATGAAGACGGGATTCTCAGCGCCTTCGATTTGAACCGCAAATTGATTTATGCGACTGCCGCTCGAATTTACGGACGGGG
>DASXJB010000267.1:0-1854 GCA_036497645.1 Xanthobacteraceae bacterium | reverse complement strand
AGGATTTGAACCTGCGACCCCCTCGTCCCGAACGAGGTGCTCTACCAGGCTGAGCCACACTCCGACTGACACTCAACTCCCACGCGGGCTTATACAGTCGCGGTTTTGGCCCGGCAAGCCGCCGCCCAAACCCGCCCCTTGCCGCATTTTGCACGCCTCTTGCCGTCCCCGCTCCGTGGTATCTAGGCAGCAGGTCATGCCGTGAAAGCCCAATGACAGCCCTGTTAACGACGCGCGTGCTCAAAGCGGATGCCGCCGCGATTGCCGAAGTGGCGCGCGTCTTAGCCGCCGGAGGGCTGGTCGCATTCCCGACCGAGACCGTCTACGGGCTTGGCGCCGATGCCGGCAATGGCGAGGCGATTGCGCGGCTCTATGCCGCCAAGGGCCGCCCCGCCTTCAATCCCCTGATCGCGCACGTGGCCAGCGCCGCGGCGGCGCGCAAATTGGCGCGGTTCGATGTCGCCGCGGAGCGGCTAGCGGCGGCATTCTGGCCGGGGCCGCTGACGCTAGTTCTGCCGAAAGCGGCGGATTGCCCGGTCGCCGCGCTCGCCAGTGCCGGACTCGACAGCGTCGCGGTGCGCGTGCCGACGCATCCGGTGGCGCAGGAGTTTCTGCGCGCCTTCGGCGGACCGGTGGTGGCGCCGTCGGCCAATCGCTCCGGCCATGTGTCGCCGACCACGGCTGCGCATGTGCTCGCCGATCTCGGCGGGCGGATCGATCTGATCGTCGATGCCGGGGCGACGCCGGTCGGGCTTGAATCGACCATCGTCGCCTGCCTTGGCGAGTCTTTTGGCGAACCGGCGCTGCTCCGTCCCGGCGGCGTGCCGCGCACGGCGATCGAAGGAGTGCTGGGAGCCTCGCTTGCCGATGCGAGTGCGGCGCGCGGCAAAACCGCGCCGCGCGCGCCGGGCATGCTCGCCTCGCATTATGCGCCGCGCACGCGGCTCCGCCTCGACGCCCGCGCGGCTGGCGCGCGCGAAGCTTTGCTGGCGTTCGGGCCGGCGCTTGCGGAAGGCTCAGCGCTTGCGGTGACGGTCTTAAACCTCTCGGCGCGCGGCGATCTAATCGAGGCGGCCGCCAATCTGTTCTCGCATCTGCGCGCGCTCGATGCCGCCGGCGCCGAGACCATCGCGGTGATGCCGATCCCGCATCACGGGCTCGGCGAAGCGATCAACGACCGGCTCCGCCGCGCCGCGGTAGGGAGTTAAGAAGATGAACCAGCCTTGCATGATTTCACCTCCCCCCTTGAGTGGGAGGGGACAAGCAAGCGTCGCTTCTCGAAAATACGTAGTCTTGTTGGTCGCCACGTTGATCTTCATTTGCAGCACCATTGTCACGCGCGCTGAAGTGCAGAAATTTCTCAACCCCTGCGGCGGGCAAAAGTTGTGCGCCTCCTACGCACTCGTGCTCACGCCGCCGGACGGCTTCATCGTCGACGCCAAAGCAACGGCGGAGAACAAGGTGCAGATCATGGTGCCGAAGGGCCAAAGCCTCGCCAGCGCCGAACCTTTGATCTACGTGCAGGTGTTCTATCAGCCCGACAAGCAGCAAACGCTCGCCGATTTCGCGCACTCGAGCAATGCGCGCTGGCTCGCCGCCAATCCGCGAGCGAAGATTACCGAACTGCCGGCGGTCGAGCGCGCAAACGGCAAGCCCGCCTTCCTGCGCTTTGCCTTCGAAAATACCGGCAAAGCGCAGCAGGCATACGAAGTCGGCGCGCTCGGGGTCGATTCCGACAAGGACGGCAACGATTTCGTGCTCGACGTGGTGATGAGCGGCAGCAGCAAGGCGGCATTGGATCGCGCCGACACCGCTTACACCGCGTTCCTGAGGGCGCATTGAGCGGTTGCGCCG
>DASXJB010000266.1:0-2826 GCA_036497645.1 Xanthobacteraceae bacterium | reverse complement strand
TCGGCGGGTCGAATGTCGGCCGTCAGCGCCCCAAGCCGGTTGAACAGGAGCGGCGCCGGTACTTTGACGAAACGGAAGCCGCGCTCGTTCAACTCGTGGGCATTGACGCGAAGATCGGTGAGATTATCCATCGAAAAGCGGAAGCCGCGCTCGGCCAGCGCGGCGAGACTGGCGTGCTCGATCGCTCCCATGGCGCGAACGGCACTCTGGGCGAATTCGAATACCAGCGCCGCGGCAATGGCGCGATTGGCATCCATCAGTTCGAGAAATTTCGAGAAGCCGGGGTCCGCGAGCGTCGCCGCCGCGAGATTGCAGAACAGGCCGACCTCGCGCTTTTGCAGCAGCAGGCGGCGCACGATCTGCACGCTCCGCGCCGCGGCAAGGTAGTCGATTTTGGGCATCAAGGTCGCCGCTTCGGCATCGGACAGGAACTCGCCGGCGGCGACGAGCCCGCCACCGTCCGTTTTGAGTCGCGCCAGCGCCTCGTAATAGCGCAGCTTACGCTGCGGCAACGTCACGACGGGTTGCAGGTGAAGTTCGATCTCGCCCGCGGCGACCGCCTTTCGCAGCGCTCCGGCAACGGCATCGCGATCGAATCCCGCGAACGGTGCCGTCTTGCCGTTGGTTGGAACCGGCCGCGAAGCCGAAGGAGCGAATTGCAGACGCGCGATAGCGGGCGCATTCGCCAAGCGCTCGACGCCGACGATGCCTGGAAGGTCTTCGACCTCGACTTCGCGCTTACTCGCGTGCTCGTTGAGCGCCGCCTCGTGCGCCGCGACCGAACCCGAAAGCGTCTCGACCGCACTCGAGAGCCGCTCGACTTCCTCCGTGAGCGGCTGCGAACTCGCGACCGCGCGTTCGACCGCGGTCTCGACCTTGGCCTCAATCGCGTTCAAGCGACGGCCAAACTCGGCAAGCTGACTTGCCAAGTCGCCTGAGCCGCGGGCAAGTTTGGCGAGCTGATTGCTGCTTTCGAGGCGATCGTGCCTGCGGGCGGCGACCGCGTAATAGACCGCGAATGCAGTGAGCGCCCCGAGCCCGGCCAGCGCCGATTCCGCGCCGGTAAAGCCGAAACGCGCATAGACCGCCGCGCCGAGCAAGGCGGCGATCAGTACCATGCAGGCTGCGATTAAGAAGGCGCTAATGCGCACCATGTGACTGACAAACCTCTTCTTGAACCTCGCCGAATGCTACCAGTGTTCACAAGCGCAAGGCAGCCTGCAAGTTCCGAAATTGCGCATGCTAAACGTAGCGAAGGTCCGGCCCCGCTTTTATAAGGGCAAATCCGACGAGCGATTAACGAGATGCCCGAAAATCTTGCCGCCACCGCGCCTGTTCCGGCTTCGGCGCCAGCCGCCGGCTTGATCCGCTGGATCGAGCGCCGGCCGGGCACCGCCTTTGGCAGCTTCCTGGCCATGCATTTCGTGGTTTGGACGGTGTTGCCGGCGTTGCTCTACGTCAACCTGCCGCTCGACCTCATCGAGGCGCTCGTTTACGGCCGCGAATGGCAACTTGGTTACGACAAGCTGCCGCCCTTGCCCTGGTGGCTAATCGAAGCGGTGCATCGCACCTTTGACGCCGATATCGCCTATTACGCGACCGCGCAGGTGACGATCCTTGTCGCTTTCGCGCTCGTGTTCGCCTTGGCGCGACCGCTGGTCGGCGCGACCGGCGCGCTGATCGCGGTGCTGATCATCGATGGACTGCATTATTTCCAGTACACCGCGGTAAAATTCAATCACGACGTCATTCAACTGCCGTTTTGGGCGCTCGCCGGTTACGCCTTTCATGCCGGGCTTAGACGTGGCGGCCTCGGCCCATGGTGCTTACTCGGCTTCGCTATGGGCGGCGCACTGTGGGCAAAATATTTCGTCGTGGTGCTGGCGCTGCCTTACGCGCTGTTCATGCTGTTCGACCGCCAGGCGCGCCGCGCTCTCGCCACGCCGGGGCCATGGCTTGCTCTTTGTGTCACGCTGGTCGTCGCAGCGCCTCACATCGTATGGCTGTTTCAGAGTGATTTTCTCCCCCTCGCTTACGCCAGTCATCGTGCCGCGCCGGTTCGTGGCTGGTTCGATCACGCGCTCCATCCTGCCGTTTTCTTTGGCAGTCAGATCTTTTTCCTGCTGCCATCACTTCTCATCGCCGCGCCAATGTTCTGGCCTCCTGAGGGGAAAAAAAGCCTTGTTGAGCCGTTCGATCGCCGCATCGTAACGCTGCTCGCCTTTGGCCCGGCGCTGACGATGATCGCGCTGGCGGCCGTGACTGGCCGGGGCGCGGTGGCGATGTGGGGCTATCCGTTGTGGCTGTTCCTCGGACTGTGGCTGGTGATGGCGGCGCGCGTCAGCTTCGATACGGCGCGTCTCACTCGCATTATCGGCGCCTGGGCGATCGTGTTTACGATCTTCGTGCTGGCGTTCATCGCCAATTATCTGGTGTTGCCGCCGCTCGACCACCGCTATCGCGCCGTGCTGTTCCCGGGAGACAAGCTTGGTGAAATGTTGACGGCACGTTTTCACGACGCCACCTGTCATCCGCCAAATTGCACGTCGCTGAGCTACGTAATCGGATCGATGTGGGACGGCGGCAATCTGGCGCATTATTCGCCGGATCAGCCGCAGGTGCTGATCGACGGATTGCCGGCGCGCGCGCCCTGGATCGATCTCGACGATCTGCGCAACAAAGGCGCGGTGCTGGTGTGGACGCAAAGCGATCCCCACAAAATACCACCAGCGTTTGCGGCGATTGCACCTGGCGCCGAGCTCGGCGCGCCGTTCGATCTGCCGATGCGCCGCGGCGACGGCACGGTCCATGTCGGCTGGGCGATCT
>DASXJB010000265.1:0-1599 GCA_036497645.1 Xanthobacteraceae bacterium | reverse complement strand
CGTCGGGCCGCTGCTCGACGGCGCGGCGGATCATGTCCATCCCCTCGTCCATATGGACGCCCTGGTCGACCCATGAATAGCCGAGATAATTGAGTACAAGCGGCTGATCCGGATAAAGGCTGAGCGCCTTCTTCATGTCGGTTTCAGCGGCCGGCCATTGGTGCGAGCGCTCGTAACAGATGCCGCGGAAGTAGAACATCACCCAATTGGACTTCTCCGGGTTGGGCACGGTATCGATTGCCTTACCGTAGGTGTCCGCGCAGTCGGCGAAATTCTTGCGGGCGCGTTGGGTGTTGCCGAGCTCGACGATCGCTTCGGTGTCCCTGGGACGCTCGACAATCACGCGTTCGAGAAGCTTCTTGGCCTCTTCGGTGCGCTCGAGCGCATCGAGGTCCACCGCCATCTGGATCTGCGCGTTGCGCGCGAGCACAGAACTCGCCGGAATTCGCTCATAGGCCTTAATCGCGAGATCCGGCTTTTTGATCTGTTCATAGAGATCGCCGAGCGAAAGCAGCGCCAACGGATGCGCCGGCTCGAGATAGAGCGCAAGCTGCAGGTAGATCAGTGCGAGATCCTCCCCGCCACGACGGCCGATTGAGGCGCCGAGTCCATAAAGCGCTTCGGCGGCGCCAGCATGGGGAGAATCGATCAGCGGCGGCAGCTTCGAACCTGCGGATATCTCGCGGACTTCCTGATTGACCACCGGATGATCCGGCAGCACCTTGGCGAAGTCGCTGTAGATCTTCAGCGCTTCGTCTTTACTGCCGGTGCGCGACAGATAACGCCCGTAGGCCTGTACTGTGCGCAGCGCCTGCGGATCGGCTTTGTAAGCGGCAGCGAAGCGCTTGCCGGCGCCTTTTTTGTCGTTGGCGAGATCGAGAATGAGCCCGGCATGCAGATCCTTGAAAATGCCGTACCAATCCGGCCCCGACAATTTGTCCAGCGTCTCGACCGCGCCACGGCTATCGCCGGCACCGGCTTGCGCCCATGCCGACAACAGCGCCGCCGTCAGATCGGTGACCGGACCGCGGACCGACTGCGCCATGTTTTGCCGCGCCGAGGCGTAGCGTTTCTGCTTGAGGTCGCGCACGCCGACCACGAGACGTGAAATACGATCGTTGCGGTCCAGGGTGAGCAGGCGTTCGCCAAGCTTGCTCGCTTCTTCGACATTGCCCTCCGTCAACACCGAAAGAAAGGTGCGGCTGAGCAAATCCGGGTTGCGCGGATCGAGCTTAAGCACGTCGCGGTAATAGGCCGCCGCTCGGGCGGAATCTCGTTCCGCGCCGGCATGGCGCGCCGCCAAATAGCTGCCGGCGGCATTTTCAGGCGCCAGCTGTTGTGCCGGCACCGGCGCGGCAAAGGAAGGAAAGCTCAAAGCTAAGGCAATGCCGAGGATGACGGCATGCCGCGACAGCAGCGGGTGAATCACGATTTCTCCATTGGCGAACTTAAGGACCGGCGAAACGGGAGTCGGGCGCGCCTGTCGTGCTCGGTCGTCGCGAGAATGTACTTTTTGCCCAAAGCTCGCAAGCACACAAGCTCGGCGGCGGTATTCTCGGCCCGAATGGCTGCCTAGGCCGAAACGACGGCAAAATCGGG
>DASXJB010000264.1:0-2963 GCA_036497645.1 Xanthobacteraceae bacterium | reverse complement strand
GCACCGCTATCGGCTCGGCCGCGCGCAGGCGGCGCTGGAAGCGTCCGATCTCGGCGCGCTGCTTCTGTTCGACGACAACAATATCCGTTACGTCACCTCGACCAAGATCGGCGAATGGGCGCGCGATAAGCTTTCGCGCTGGACGCTGCTCCCTCGCGGCGGCGATCCGATCCTGTGGGATTTTGGCTCGGCCGCGGTCCATCACAAGCTTTATTCGCCGTGGCTCAAGCCGGAAAACTGCAAAGCCGGCCTGGTCGGCCTTCGCGGCACCGTCGATCCGGCTTTCGGCCTGATGAAGCATCACGCCGAAGAGATGGCCTCGATCCTCAAAGCCGCCGGCGTCGCCAAAATGCCGATCGGCGTCGACATCATCGAGCCGCCGATGATGTTCGAACTGGAAAAGGCCGGACTGAAGGTCAAGGACGGCCAGCAAGTCATGCTTGAGGCGCGCGAGGTGAAATCGGCCGACGAGATCGCGCTATTGAACCGCGCGGCGGCGATGGTCGACGGCGCCTATCAGCTGATCGACGAGGAACTCAAGCCCGGCGTGCGCGAGAACGACATCGTCGGCAAGGTCAATGAATTCCTTTATCGCCACGGCTCCGACGACGTCGAAGCGATCAACGCCATTTCCGGCGAGCGCTGCAATCCGCATCCGCACAATTTCACCGACCGCATGGTGCGCCCCGGCGATCAGGTGTTCTTCGACATCCTGCAATCGTTCATGGGTTACCGCACCTGCTACTACCGCACCTTCAATGTGGGCCGCGCCACGCCGGCGCAGCAGGATGCCTACAAGCTGTGCCGCGAATGGCTCGACAAGGCGATCGACCTGATCAAGCCGGGCGTGACCACCGACAAGGTCTGCTCGGTCTGGCCCAAGGCGCAGGAGTTCGGCTTCCCCGACGAGCTTGCGGCGTTCGGCCTGCAATTCGGCCACGGGCTTGGTTTGAACCTGCACGAGCGGCCGATCATCAGCCGCGTGGTCTCGCTCGACCATCCGACCGTGATCAAGGAAGGCATGGTGTTTGCGCTCGAGACCTATTGCCCGGCCAAGGACGGCTATTCCGCCGCGCGCATCGAGGAGGAGGTCGTGGTCACCGACAAGGGCCACACCATCATTTCGCTGTTTCCGGCCGAGCAATTGCCGATCGCGGCTAAGTATTGAGCACCGATACCCGCGAAAAGCGGTGACGTTCATTCGTCATTGCGAGAAGCGAAGCGACGAAGCAATCCAGAATTCACCGGCGCGAACTGAATTGCTTCGCTGCGCTCGCAATGGCGAGTTGAAAATCTCCAAGAAGAAATTTCCAAGAAGAATTCCCGAGGTATGACTTCCCCCTCACTTCCCAAAATCGCCGTTGCCGAAACGCTGGCGCAAAAAATCGCCGCGCTCGACGCAGCGAAGCTGCCGCCTGCGGTACGGCGCAAATGCGAGGAACTGCTGATCGACGTCGTCGGCCTCGCCGTCACCGCGCGCAACGAAGATTATGTGAAAAGCGTCATCGCTGCGTGTGACGACGACGGGCCGTGCACCGCGATCGGGCACACGCGCACGCTCTCAGCCGCGGCGGCGGCGCTGGTCAACGGCACCGCGATCCATGGCGAAGATTTCGACGATACGTTCGAAGGCGGCCCAGTTCATGCCGGCGCGGTGATCGTGCCGGCGGTGCTGGCGGCTTGCGAGCGTCACGGGTCCCAGAATGGGCGCTACGGCAAGGCGGCGCTGCTTGGCATCGCGGTCGGCGTCGAGACGATGTGCCGCTTGAGTCTCGTCGCGCCGACGCTCACGCATAAAGCCGGATTTCATCCGACCGCGGTGTTCGGCACGATGGGCGCGGCCGCCGGCGTCGGCGCCGCGCTCGGCCTCTCCCCGCGCCAGCTCGTCGATGCGCTTGGCAATGCCGGTTCGATGGCTGGCGGCATCATCGAATATCTCGCCGAAGGCGCATGGACGAAACGGCTTCATGCCGGCTGGGCCGCACAAGCCGGTATTCGCGCGGCGCTCCTCGGCCGCGCCGGATTTTGCGGTCCGCGCACCGTCTTCGAAGGCGTGCATGGATTCTTTCATGCTTTCGCGCACACCACCAAAGGCGATTTCCCCGTGTTGACTGAAAAGTTCGGCACGCACTGGGTGACGGAGACGCTGGCGTTCAAGCCTTATCCGTGCGGGACCATGACGCATCCTTACATCGATTGCGCTCGCCGGCTCGGCCGCCGCGTGAAGGCCGACGATATTGTTGAAATGGTGTGCGATGTCGGCGAGGGCACGGTGCATCGCCTGTGGGATCCGCTTGCCGCCAAGCAGCACCCGGCAAACGGCTATGCCGGCAAATTCTCCACGCCCTATTGCGTAGCCGCCGGCTTCGTGCGCGGCAATGTGGCTTTGAGCGATTTCACCGACGAAGCGGTGAGCGATCCTGCGGTGCTCGCGCTCGCCGCCAAGGTGCGCTACCGCATCGATCCGCAAAATCCCTATCCGAAGAATTTCACCGGGCACATCCGCGCCACACTGCGCGACGGATCTGTTGTTGAAGAACGCCAGCCGCATATGCGCGGCGGCGCGCACGAGCCGCTCACGCGCGCCGATATCGAGGAGAAATTTCAGCTCAATGCCCGGCACGGCGGCTGGAGCGATGCGCGCGCCGCGGCGGCGCTGAAATTGATCGCCGGCCTGTTCGACGGACCGGTCGATCTCGCGCCTTTGCAGGGGTGACGCGGACCGGCTACCAGCCTCAGCCCATCGCCTAACCAGTCTCGCCGATTTCGGGGAGCGGCACGTCGAAACCGTTGAGTGTCACGGAAACCATGCAATAGAGGCCGACGAGGTAAATAAACTCCGCCATTGCCTCTTCGCCGAACAGGGCGACGGCCTGCCGATAGGTCAAGGCCGGAAGCACTCCGCCTGACACCAGAGCCGACGCCAGATCGTAAGCCACCGCTTCTTCGCGCGTGAGATCGCC
>DASXJB010000263.1:0-5628 GCA_036497645.1 Xanthobacteraceae bacterium | reverse complement strand
CGTCGATCTCAAAAACGACGACGGACGGGCGCTGCTGTATCGGCTGGCTGCGAGCGCCGACGTCGTCCTGGAAAATTTCGCGCCCGGCACCATGGAGCGGCTCGGCTGCGGTTACGACGATCTTACGAAAAAAAATCCGCGGCTGATTTATTGCGCGCTGAAAGGCTTCCTCAGCGGGCCGTATGAGCACCGCCCCGCGCTCGATGAAGTGGTGCAGTTCATGGCCGGGCTCGCCTATATGACTGGGCCGCCGGGGCAGCCGTTGCGCGCCGGATCCTCGGTGATCGACATTATGGGCGGCATGTTCGCGGTGATCGGCGTGCAGGCGGCGCTGCGCGAACGCGAGCGCACCGGGCGCGGGCAGATGATCAAATCCGCTTTATTCGAATCGACCGCATTTCTGATGATGCAGCATATGGCGGGCGAGGTGGTGACCGGGCGGCCGCTGCCGCCGATGCCGGCGCGCGAAGGCGCCTGGGCGATCTACGAGCCGTTCGCCACCGCCGACGGCGAACAGATTTTCGTCGGCCTGACCAGCAACGGACAGTGGCAGCGGTTTTGCGAACAGTTCGGCCGCCGCGACCTGCTGGATGATCCGGCCTACAGAACCAACGAAGACCGCGTTCGCGCGCGCGCGACGTTGCGTCCGATCGTCGCCGCGATCATCGCGCGGCATAAGCGCGCCGAACTCGCTGAATTGTTCGATCGTATCGATATTCCCTTCGCGCCGGTGGCGCGACCCGGCGATTTGTTCGACGATCCGCAGCTCAATGCACAGGGCCGCATGCTCGACATCGAATTTGGCGGCGGTAGGCACGCCAAGCTGCCGCGGCTGCCGATCGAGATCGGCGAACACGATTTTGCGCTACGCCGGCAGTCGCCGGCGATCGGCGAGCATACTGCCGAGATTCTCGCCGAACTCGGATTTGCCCGCCACGAGATTGCCGCGCTTGCCACGCGCGGCGTCGTCGCGGTGAACGACGAATTGAGCCGACAATTATGAGCGATTTACCGAATACCGTTCACATTACCGAGGAGGGTCCGCGCGAAGGATTCCAGATCGAGAAAGGGCCGATTGCGACCGCGCGCAAAATCGCGCTGATCGACGCTTTATCGCAAACGGGCCTCGGCCACATTCAGATCGTCTCGTTCGTCAATCCCAAAGCAGTGCCCGGCATGGCGGACGCCGATGATGTAGTGCGCGGGATTAAGATCAAACCCGGCATCGCATACACCGCGCTTTGGCTCAACAAAAAAGGCTTCGAACGCGCGCTGCAATTTTCCGATCGCCTGGCCAATACAGGAACGATCCAGTTTTCGGCCTCAGAAAAATTCTCGCTGCGCAATCAGAACCGCAGCGCGGCGCAGCAACTTGCGGAGCAACACGCCATCGTCGACAGCTACAAGACCGCCGGAGTTGCGGTGGAGCGCGGCAGCATTATGGCGGCATTCGGCTGCAATTTCGAAGGCGATATTCCAGTCGCGCGCGTCGTGGCGCTAGTCCAGCAGATCCTCGACGTAGCGCAGGAGCACGGCGTCACGCTTAAATACATCACGCTTGCCGACACCATGGCTTGGGCGACGCCGTTTGCAGTCAAGCGCGTTGTCGGGAGCTTGCGCGAGCGCTGGCCACAACTCGACATCGCGCTGCACCTGCACGACACCCGCGGCATGGCGATCGCCAATGCCTATGCCGGGCTGGAAATGGGCGTGCAGCGGTTTGACTCGTCGATCGCCGGTCTCGGCGGCTGCCCATTTGCCGGCCATCAAGGCGCCGCCGGCAATGTCTGCACGGAAGACCTCGTGTTTCTATGCGACGAGCTCGGTATCGAGACCGGTATCGATCTCGAGGCCTTGATCGAATGCGCGCGGCTTGCCGAAGACATTGTCGGTCATCCGCTGCCGGGCTCGGTGATGAAAGGCGGGACGCTGGAGCGGTTTCGACATAAATCCTGACCCCCGCCCTACCCTTCCCCATGCTGGCGGAGGGGGAAGTCATCGCGGTCAAATTTCCTCCCCCCGAAAGGGGGAGGATCAAGGTTGGGGGTCAGCTATGATTCACCGCGGATTTTCCAAACGCCGGTCGCATTCGCGACCACGCGCGTGCCGACCACGAGCTTGCATTGCATGAAGATGATGGCGCGCGTCAGCCGCACCACTTCGCAATGCGCTTCAACGAATTCGTTAAGCCGCACCGCGCCGACGAACTGGATATTCAATTCGATCGTCGCATGCGGCTTGTTGCCGGAGGCGCGCAGTGCGGTCATGCCCATGGCCTGATCGGCGAGCGTGGTGAGCATGCCGCCGTGCACGATATCGGCGAAGTTCAGATGCTTCGCCTCGACCAGGAAGCCAAACCTGGCGTCGCCATTTCGCCAAATCGGCCCGACTAGTTCGCCAAAGCCGATCGGCTTGACGACTTTCCACCCCGCACGCGCTGGATCGAACACCGCCGTCTCGGTTGCTGCCGGCTTGTCGTTCATGCCGGCACCTTGGCCGCGCCCGTGCGAGCGGCAAGCCGGCGTTTGAGATCGGGAATGAGTTTTTCGGCATTGGCGCCGTCGGCGATGGCGCGGCCGCTCTCACCAAGCTCGCGCACCGCCGCAACGTAAGCGGCGACCTCGCCCGGCTCGCGCACCGCTTGTGGATAATCGCTGGCGAAGACGAGTTGAGACAGCGGAAGCTCCTGCAAGCCGAAGCGCACCCAGTGTTCGCCGAGCTCAGCGGCGCGGTCCGGGCCGGCCCAGCCGGCAATGTCGTAAAACAAACGCTGATCGAGGTAGTGATCGAATGATTGCTTGGGCCGGCGGCCATGGCGCGGCAGCTGCACGGTGCCCCATCGTTCGCGCTCTTGAAAGCCGCGGATGCGGCCGCGATAACGGCCGATACCACCGGCAAAATGCGAGAACTGAATCTGTAAGCTCGGCAGAGCATCCAGGAGCCCGGAATTGATAAGCCGCACCGCCGCCGTCATCAGCGAAAACTCCCAGCCGAGCATGCGGCCGAGATCGTCGGCATCCATGCGCGCCCAGCGGATGACACGCGGCAAGGGATGGATGAAGACGTAAAGGTTCAAATCGGCGCAGGCTTTCCAAAATGGCCGCAGCTCCTCGGCATCGAGCGGCAAGTCCTGTAATTCCGAGGCGATCACGGCGCCCGGAAATCCGAGATCGACCGCGCAGCGTTTCAGTTCGGCGGCGGCTTCCTTCGGATTGAGCGCCGGAACATGCGCCAAGCCGATAAAGCGGCCGGGATGCGCCTTCTCAGCTTCACGCAGGCGATCGTTAATCAGGCGGCAGATTGCGGCGTCAGGCTGGTCGAAACCAGTACCGCATGTGAGCACGCCGGCGTCGATGCCGCTTGCATCCATCATGCGGACATGGGCGGCGAGATCAGTGAGCAGAGGGTTGAGCAGATAATGCGGATTGCCGTCGCGATCGAGATCGGCGGTGAGTTTGCCGGGCTCGCCTTTAAGCAATTCCGATGGCGTGTAGTGCTGCTGAAAATCGATGAGCATGGGATGAAGCGAGTAGCGAGTGGCGAGTGGAAATCAAATCCCTATTCGCTATTCGCCACTCACTATTCGCATTTTTACATAATGGCAAATTCGCTATTGCGCCGATCGGTGACCAGCATGGCCCCCGGGTAGTGCGTGATGCAGAAATCCAGCCGCACCGCCATGATCACCGATTGCGGCGTCACTCCGCAGGCCCAAAATACCGGAATTTCGTCCTCGTGCACCGGCACGGCGTCGCCCCAATCGGGGCGGCCAAGATCCTTGATCCCGATCATTTCCGGCTTTCCGATATGCACCGGCGCCCCGTGCACCGAGGGAAAGCGCGTCGTTATCTGAATAGCGCGGATGGCGTCGGCGGGCTTCATCGGTCGCATCGAAACGACGAGCGGTCCGTGAAACGGCCCTACGGCCGCGGTCTCGACCGAGGTGCGGTACATCGGCACCGTGCAGTCGCAGGTCATGTGGCGCAATTCGATGCCGGCCTCGAGCAACGCCTCTTCGAAAGAGAACGAACAGCCGATCGCGAAGGTGACGAGGTCATCGCGCCACCATTTGAGGATATCGGCCGGCTCATCGACCAATGCGCCGTTGCGCCAGACCCGGTAGCGGGGCAGATCGGTGCGGATATCGAGATCCTCGCCGAGCGCCGGGACGCGGGGATCGCCCGGAGCGGAAATTCCGATCAAGGGGCACGGCTTCGGATTGCGCTGACAAAATTGCAGGAAGTCCTGAGCCAGCACTTGCGGCAGGATGGCAAGATTGGCCTGAACAAAGCCGGGCGCCAGCCCCGAGGTCGGCCCCGCATGCTGATTGCACCGAATGGCAAGCCGCGCCGTGCGGCCGGTCGATAGCGTTTGCGGCTTTGCTCGGAGCCCGCCCGCAGTCGTCATTGTCTGTTCTTGCATGTTTACCGTCGCTGCATTTTGCCCATTTTAGCATCAGGAAAGCCCGGAAAAAGCGCTGCCACCGCGACGATGTTACACGCGTTTGGCGATCACCGATGACGCGGCGGCAACCGAATCCGGTTGAAAGTGCGGGCAATATCGCGTTTGCTTACGGCATAAATCATCCGCCAAAAAAAGCCCATTAAGGGATCCGCCCAGATTCCAGAAGGACGGAACAGCTAGGAAGGAAAGCCAATGACAGAGAAGTGGAAAGAAGAGAAGTGGGCTGAAGACATCTGGTATCACGGCAAGTTCACGCGCCGAACCCTGGTCGGCTGGGGCGGCGGAGCGATCGGCGCCATGATGCTGGTGCCGGAGCCGTGGCGCGCCGCGTTCGGCGCCGCCAAGCCCTACAGGATCGGTTCGGAGCAGCCACTGTCCGGTGCCGGCGCCGCAGGCGGCAAGACCGCCGTCGTCGGTTTGCAGATGGCCGTCGACCGTATCAACAATTCCGGCGGCATCAATGGCCGCCCGGTCGAATTGATCATTGTCGACGATGAAAGTTCGCCGGCAGTAGCGCGGCAAAAGACCGCCAAGATGGTGCAGGAAAGCAATATCGACGTCCACGTCGGCGGCTTCCTGTCCAACATCTGTCTTGCTTGCATGCCGGTTTGGGAAGAGGCCAAGCTCGTCAACATGATCAGCGTCTGCCTCGACACCACGCTGACGACCACTAAGTGCAACCGCGTTAGCTTCCGCGTCCACGATTATGCACCGGCGCAAGCCGTCGCGTTTGCACCCTACCTAGTGAACTACGTGGGTAAGAAGTGGCACATCGCCTATGCCGACTACTCCTGGGGCCAGTCCACGCGCGATGCTTACACTCAGGAGATCAAAAAGGCGGGCGGCGATGTCGTCGAAACAACCGGCATTCCGCTTGGTACTGCCGACATGACGCCGTTCCTGTCGAAAATCACCGGCAATTTCGACGGATTGTTCGGCATCTTCTTCGGCAAGGATGGCGTGACTATCGGTAACCAGGCTTACGACCTCGGCCTCACCAAGAAATACAAATGGGCCGGCGATGGCGCCATTTGCGAATCGACCAACATGCCAGCGCTCGGCAACAAGATCGAGGGCTTCATCGCCATCAATCGTTACATCCCGGTGTTCCAGGGGCCGCTGGACACGCCTTACCATCACCGGTTCTTCGACGAGGCCAAAGCG
>DASXJB010000262.1:0-1578 GCA_036497645.1 Xanthobacteraceae bacterium | reverse complement strand
GAAAAGCCGATTGCTTCGACGGTGGAGGAAAGCCGCGCCATCGTCGCCGCGGCCCGGCGCGCCGGCGTGACCTTGATGGTCGGCCATGTCGAGCGTTTCAATCCCGCGGTTCAATCGATAAAACGCGCCATCAAAGATCAGAATATTCTTTCGATCGCCATCACGCGGGTCGGACCGTTTCCGCCGCGGATGTCGAATGTCGGGGTCGTCATCGATCTCGCGGTGCATGACATCGATCTGATCCGCTGGTTCACGGACTCCGAAATCGTGGAAATTCAGCCGCAGACTTCAAGCGCCGTCGCCGAACGCGAGGATATCGCGCTGTTGCAATTCCGCACCGCCTCGGGCGTGCTTGCACACATCAACACAAACTGGCTGACGCCGTTCAAGGCCCGCACCATTCACATCGCTACACGCGACAAATATTTGATCGGCGATCTGTTGACGCTGCAGGTCACCGAATGCTTCGGCTTCCAGCCCGACGGCAGCTATTCGATGCGCCACCTGTCCGTCGGCTACGCCGAGCCGTTGCGGTCGGAGCTCATCGCCTTCGTAAACGCGATTCGCAACGGCGAAACGCCGGCCGTAACCGGCGAAGAAGCGGTCGCAAGCCTTGAAATCGCCACCCGCTGCATCGAAGCGCGCGCGATGCCGGCCATGGTCGCGCAACGTCAACCGCCGCGGCGGGTCGTCGGCTGATTCCTTTGCCGGGTTCGACGAGAGGACTCCAGGCCGGACATGAATCAACACGCACGAGTCGAACAGTGGCCGATACCCTTCATTGACCTGGGGGCGCAGCGTCGCCGTCTCGGCCGCGCCATCGACGACGCCGTAGCGCGCGTGCTGGCGCATTGCCAGTTCATCCAAGGTCCCGAAGTACATGTGCTTGAGGCCGAACTTGCGGCATTCTGCGGTGCGCGCCATGCCATCGGCTGTGCCAGCGGAACCGATGCGCTGCTGCTCTTGTTGATGGCCTGGCAGATCGGCCCCGGCGACGCGGTGATCTGCCCTTCGTTCACCTACCACGCAACGGCGGAAATGGTTGCGCTCCTCGGCGCCACACCGATCATCGCCGATGTGCTGCCGGATACTTTCAATCTCGATCCAGCGAGCTGCGAACGCGCGGTGGTCACCGCCAAGCGGCTAGGGCTTAATCCTCGCGCCGTTATCCCGGTCGATCTATTTGGTCTGCCCGCCGATCATGATGCGATAGCGGCGATCGCCGCCAAGCATAGCCTTTTGGTGCTTGATGACGCGGCGCAAGCCTTCGGCGCGCACTATCGCGGCAAGCGGATCGGTACCCTGGCGGCGGCGACCGCTACCAGTTTCTTCCCGGCCAAGCCGCTCGGCTGTTATGGCGATGGTGGCGCTGTTTTCACCGATGATGACGCGCTCGCGGCGCGCGTGAAAAGCATCAGGCTTCACGGCGAGGGCGCCGATCGATCAGAGGCCGCGCGCATCGGGATCACCGGCAGGCTGGACACCATCCAGGCAGCGGTACTGATCGAAAAGCTCAAAATCTTCCCGGAGGAGATCGAGGCCCGCAATCTCGTAGCCGCGCGCTATTCGGCCGCTCTG
>DASXJB010000261.1:0-1859 GCA_036497645.1 Xanthobacteraceae bacterium | reverse complement strand
GCCGCCAATACCCGCGCTTCCAAAGCCGCAAGCGCCACGCACATGTCGGACGGATGCGTCGCGATGCAATGCTCGCTGGCGCCAAGGATTGCATGCATGCGATTGAGCCCATCGATGGCCGAACAGCCGCTGCCGGGCTCGCGCTTATTGCAGGGCGTCGTCGTATCGTAAAAGTAAAAGCACCGCGTGCGTTGCAGAAGATTGCCGCCGGTCGTCGCCATGTTACGCAATTGCGGCGAGGCCCCCGCCAGGATCGCGCTGGCGAGCAAAGGGTAACGTTTGTCGATCTGGGGGTGGTAGGCGAGATCGCTGTTTGGGACGAGCGCGCCGATCCGCAGCCCGCCATCGCTCGTGTCCTCGACGTGGTTGAGCTGCAGCCGAGTGATATCGATCAACCTCGATGGCTTCGTCACGCCTTCCTTGATCAGATCGATCAAATTTGTGCCGCCCGCGACAAATGTCGCACCGGGATCGGCCGCGATCTGACGTACGGCATCGGCGACATCAGTTGCGCGAGTGAATTCGAAATTATTCATGCTCCGCCTTCGGTCGGGATGCCGGCTTGCGGGACATAGCCTGTTCGATTGCCGCAACTATGTTGGGATAGGCGCCGCAGCGGCAGATATTGCCGCTCATCAATTCTCGGATCTCTTCGGCGCTATGAGCTCTCGCCTCACCGATTAGGCCGACGGCTGAGCAAATTTGCCCGGGCGTGCAGTAGCCGCATTGGAAGGCGTCATGGTCGATAAAGGCCTGCTGTAGTGGATGCAGCGCGCCGTCTTTGGCCAAGCCTTCGATCGTTGTGATTTGCGCGCCGTCCTTCATGACCGCGAGCGTCAGGCAGGAATTGATCCGGCGACCATCGACCAGAACCGTGCAGGCGCCGCATTGACCGTGGTCGCAACCCTTCTTCGTTCCGGTCAGGCCGATGTGAATCCGCAGCGCGTCAAGAAGCGTCGTCCACGGCGCGAGGTTCAGCTTTTTCGCCACGCCATTGATATGAAGCGTGATCGCCATTTTGGCCGGCGCCGGCAATTTTTCGCCTTCTTTGCGAGCCACTGATGATTTGGCCATCGCATTGTCTCGTTGGCGCCGCCCCGTCCTGACGCAATCGGGCGCCGCCTTTCCTATTCAAGCTAGTAGTCCGCATTTCGATCCGCAATGTTGGGGGCATATTCAAAGGCAAAACGTAGGCCAGATGACACAAGGACAAAAACGCGACCCTACGAAAACGGAGAGGCAAAACGAAGCGCAAAACCAGTATTACCCGCGGCCGGAACCTTGGTATAATTTTATGACCGCTCGTAGCAGGCGTTATGAAGTTTCGACGGCGAACGCTTCTACATTGGCTGGCCGCGACCACTGCGGCTTCGCTCAATTCGCGTTTGGCGCGGGCACAATCGTTTCCCGCGCGGCCGATCACTATCGTGGTGCCTTTTCCGGCTGGCGGCCCGACCGACACCCTTGGCCGCGTGCTCGCCGACCGGATGAAGAACTCTCTTGGTCAGTCCGTCATTATTGAAAACTTGACGGGGGCCGCGGGAACGATCGGCAGCACCCATGTCGCCCGTTCTCCTCCGGATGGCTACACGCTTATTCTCGGCCATTGGCAGACCCATGTTGTCAACGGCGCCACCTACACGTTGCCGTTCGATGTCGTGAGGGACTTTGCGCCGATTTCACTCATTGCAGATTGTCCGATGTGGTTGGTCGGACGATCGGGCCTCGCGGCGCAAAACCTGCAAGAGCTCATCGCCTGGATGAAGGAAAGCCCGGGCAAGGCCACCGTTGGTATCGGCGGTGCCGGCGGCGGCGCCGACGTCGTCGGAACCTATTTTCAGAAAAACACCGGTACACGC
>DASXJB010000260.1:0-4483 GCA_036497645.1 Xanthobacteraceae bacterium | reverse complement strand
GTCCAATCCTTGCAGGCCGTCTATAGCCGCGAGCGCCTGCGGCAGCGGATGCATATCGCGCCGCTGCTCGAAGGAAAGCGAACTCGCCGGCTTGAGGCTTGCCGCCGCGCCAGCCGGCGGCGATTTGTCGGCCATCACCGCTTGATAAATCTGCGGACGCTGCTGCTCGTTGAGCGGCAGCGGCCAAGCCATCATCGGCATATGGTCCAGCAAATCGTTTCGCTCGGAGAATTTCGCCGGCATGGTCTGGATCGTGGCGCCGATCGGCCCGGGTGGCCCGGCGCTCGTGCCCGCCGCGGCAGCCGGCGCACCGCCGGGTGACTGGCCGTTGCTGTTCGGCGTCGTTGCTTGGCCGGCTCCTTGACCGGTTGCTTGGCCGGCTCCCGCCGAGGGAGCGCCATTGTCGGGCGTCACCAGTGCGGCGCGTGCGTCTTCCTGCGCGGGTTGTTGGTCCTGCGGCAGCGGCGGCGTGGCGCTCCACGGCGCCGCGGCATGACCGGGATTGATTTGGCCGGCGCCCGGCACGAAGCCGGACTGCGTGGTCGAGGATGGGTCGGCGGCTTGCGCGGCTGCGACCAGCATTAAACTTGCTGCCGCCAGTGTGCTCGTCAATGTTCTCGTCGTGGCGATGAGGATGCGGCCTTTCATGGCGAACCTCCTTGATTGGTCCTAAAAATGGCTGGTTCTAAAAAACAACCGCCAAAGGCCGGTTCAGTTTCGGCGCGCCGCAATTAACTTTGCAATCAACCCTTTCGCCGTGAACCCTAATCACCCTAATTTATCAGCGCCTTGAGCCACGCCAGAACGATCGCAATCGAGGCGGCAGGTGTGCCCATGTGATCGGCCTCGACCGTCAGATGCTTATTGCGCGAGTCGGATGGAACACGGGCGAAGATATTGCCGGCGTTTCTCTGTGTCTGATCATTGTTGCCTGACACCATCAGCAGCGGTGCGGTGAGATGCGCGGCGTTCTCCGGCATCACTGCCGGCGAGCCGGGACCGAAGAAGCTGAGATAGATTGCGGGCGTGGTGCTGACCGTGAAAATCTTGCCCAGATCGACGTCATCGAATGTCGCTTTTTCATCACCCCTCCCGGCAGCGACCTCTGCCTGGGCCTTGGCGATGCTTTGGGCAATCTCCGGGCGTCGACCTAGAAATTCGGGCGCATGCGCGGGTGCCAGCGCGATGATTGCTGCAAGGCCGTGGCGCCGCGCGCCGAAGCCGAGCGCCGCATTAGCACCAAGGCTCATGCCGAGAACGACGATTGCGGTTGCGCCGCGCTCTTTCAGCCGAGCCGCGGCTGCGTCGATATCGGCAAAGCATTCGAGATAGGTCCGATCGTAAATCCGCGCGGCCGACCAGCACATTTCCGGTCGCTCAACCGCAAAGCCAGCGTCAGCAATGGCGCCCGCGAGTTGTTGCAGCTGGCCCGGCGTCCCATGCTTGCCGTGCATCATCACGACGCCGACGGTCCCGCCATGCGCTGAGGCGGTGAGCGCGATGCAGCCGATCAGAAGGCAGATGAGTTTTTGCATCATCCCGCTCACCCAATTTCGCGGGGCCGATATTCGATTGCGGCAAGATCGGCCGGCTCAAGCGAAAGATGCGCGTCGCCTGCGGCTATGACGGCTTGCGGGACTTGCTAACTCGTGACGTGCTGCCGTCTACGGTGTTACGCCGTTAACCGCAACGATGTTGAATTTCGCGTACTTCATACCGATTTCGTGGGCCGCTACGAAGTCTGGTGAATCTTTCCAGGCCTTCAGTGCCTCTAGACTGTCCCAGCGAAGAATGACGACGGGTCCTTTCGGCAGATCTCCTTCGATGAGAGCTCCTGGCCCCGCTGCGACATAGACGCCGCCATGGGCTTTGACGGACGCCTGAGCGGGCCGGACATACTCGTTCGCATAACGATCGGCATCGGTCACTTCATTGAGTGCAACCATGTATACGGGTGGCTTAGCCTGTGCGTGAAGAGTTTGGACAGCAACCGCGCCGACCGCCATGCCAGCCAGCATCGACAGCGCGACTGTGTACTTGGTTTTCATTGCAGCTCTCCTGCCAGGCAACGCCACCATTGGGCGCTTAATGAGCGTATATTGGGCCATTGTTCCGATCTAGTCGCGGCTCGCGGCGCTCAAATATAAACGCTCTTCATCTGCGCCTCGGGATAACGCAAGCCGGCGACCGCGCCGACCGGAACCGCTTGTTCGATCTCGGCAAGATCGGCTGCACTCAGATGCACCGCCAGTGCGCCGATATTTTCGATCAGCCGCGCCGTGCGCTTCGTCCCCGGGATCGGCACGATGTCGTCGCCTTGCGCGAGCAGCCACGCCAAGACGAGCTGGCCCGGCGTGCAATGTTTCCGTGCCGCGATCGCCGTGATGCGCTCGACCAGCACCAGATTGTTGGCGATGTTCTCGGCGGAAAAACGCGGGTGCCGCCGCCGCGCGTCGGTTTCCGCCATGGTCTGCGGATCTTCGATGACGCCCGTCAACAGCCCGCGGCCGAGCGGCGAATAGGCGACAAAGCCAATTTTAAGCTCGCGCGTGGTGCGCAGCGTCTCTTCGGCTTCGGCCCGGTACAACAGCGAGAACTCGTTCTGCACCGCCGCGATCGGATGCACCGCATGGGCGCGGCGGATCGTTTTCGGGCTCGCTTCGCTCAAGCCCAGCGCGCGCACCTTGCCTTGCTGCACGAGCCGCGCCATGGCGCCGACGGTGTCTTCGATCGGCACTGCCGGATCGATCCGGTGCTGGTAATAGAGATCGATCACCTCGACGCCCAGCCGCTTGAGACTTGTTTCGCACGAGGCGATGACGAATTCCGGACGGCCGTCGGCAAACTTGCCGCCGCGCCCGCCGAGATTGCCGAATTTGGTCGCCAGCACCACCTCGCCGCGCCGCCCTTTGATGGCTTTGCCGACAACTGTCTCGTTATGGCCGGCGCCGTAGGCGTCGGAGGTGTCGAGGAAGGGTGATGCCGCGGTCGAGCGCGTCGTGGATCAGCGCAATGCCGTCGTCGTCGCTGCTGGCGCCGTACACACCGGACAGCGACATGCAGCCTAGCCCAATTGCCGACACCGCGATGCCGGAGGAGCCGAGCATCCGGTTTGGCAGCTTCTCAGATTTGTTCATGTGTCATCCTTTCAGCTCAGCGCCGCGGCCCGCACGCGGCGCGTGGACAGCCAGATCACGAACGACAGGCAGCCCATCACCGCAACCACCGAGGCGACCGGCCAGGCCGAATGGCCAAGATAGGCCCCGACCGCGGCCGCGGTAATCGCGGCACCGCTTTGCTGCACCAATCCCATCACCGAGGAGGCGGTGCCGGCGCGATCCGGAAACGGGGTGAGCGCGCCGGCCATGGTCGACGGCAGTGCGAAGCCGATGCCGGCAAGATAAACCGTCATCGCGCCGACAAACCAGAGCACGTGCGATAGCGCGACCGCAACGACAAGGGCCATCAACAGGCCGCCGCAAGCCATGGCCGCGGTGCCGATGCCGATCAGACGATCGAGCCCGAACCGGATCACGATGCGCGCGGCAAGGAGCGTGCCCAGGACATAACCAGCCGCGCCGACAGCAAACGTCACGCCGAAGGCGAACGGCGACAACCCATAAACCGCGCTTTGCATCACCACCGGCGCGCCGGAAATCCAGGCGAACAGCCCGACAAAAGCCGCGGTCAGGATCGCGAGATTGGCGAGAAAGCCGGCATGCACCGCGACCGACCGGTACAGCACGCTCATGGCGCGGAGCGAAAACGGCGTCTTCGGCCGCTCGCGTAAAGTTTCCGGCAAGAGACGCGCCGCGGTCGCGCCGATAACGAAGACGCATATCAGCAACAGCACGAAGGTAGCGCGCCAGCCGAAGAACATCTGCAAGGCGCCGCCGATCACCGGCGCGACGATCGGCGCCACGCCGGTGATCGCGCCCATCAGCGACAATTCGCGCCCGGCGCGAACGCCGGAATAGAGGTCGCGCACCACCGCGCGCGCCAGCACGATCGCGCCGGCGCCGCCGAGCGCCTGTAGAAAGCGGAGCGCAATGAGCGTGTTGATCGATTGCGCCGCGGCGCAGCCGACAGTGGCGAGCGCGTAGATCACCAGCGCCGCCAAGAGCACCGGCCGGCGGCCGAGCCGGTCGGAGACCGGGCCATAAAAGATCTGCCCGACGGCAAAACCGAACAAATAACTCGAAATCGTCAGCTGCACTTGTAGCGTCGGTACGTGCAGCGTGCGGCCGATATCCGGCAGCGACGGCAGGTACATATCCATCGACAGCGGCCCGTCAAAAACGACAGCAGCAGAGTGAGCGCAAACGTTCCGGGACGGAGCATTGGGCGAGGCGACCCTCAATGTGCACGTGAACGGCGGTGCGTCCAATCGAAGCTGGATTCCAACTTATGCGGGAACGAGCGCAAGACCAGGGCGTGTACTCATAAAATCGAGATCACGACGAGCAACGGTTGGTCAATGTCC
>DASXJB010000259.1:0-7584 GCA_036497645.1 Xanthobacteraceae bacterium | reverse complement strand
GTCCTCAATGCGCAGCAGGAACTGGTGAATGCGCGCGTGGCTTTGGTGACCGCGCAACATGATCGTGTCGTCGCTTCTTACACGCTGCTGGCGGCAGTCGGCGGACTGTCGATGCAGCGATTGGGACTGAATGTCATGATCTACGATCCGCAGGTGCACTATCAGCAGGTCCGGGACGCCTGGATCGGCGTCCGGACTCCGGACGGCCGATAGGCAAGCGCGGCGTATATTCGGCGGATTTTCTGATAGCGGCGGTCACGCTGTCGCTTGCGCAATGACCGTGCTGGCGGCAACGTTGCAGAGTGCCGGCTGCGTGATTCGGCGAAGCGGAGCAACAGGTTCGCGCCGCGTGGCGCAGCTACTGTGAGTTAAGCGAGGAGCGGCATGGCGCAGGCGGCCAAATCTCAAGAACCATCGATGGAGGAAATACTCGCTTCGATTCGCCGTATTATCGCTGAAGACGATTCGGAGAAGTCAGCGCCGCATCCGGCGGAAGCCGCAGGCGTTGAGCTTAATCCCGATGCTGCCGCCTCATCGCTGGGGGCCGCGCGGGCGATGGGGGATTCCTATTCCCCGCCGCTGCCGGATTTGCCTGCCCCGAGCATTGGCGCGCTTTCCGGAACCGCCAAAGCGGCCCGGCCCTCCACGGTCCTCGATTCGACCGAACCGATGGCGTCGTCCGCGTCCCGATCTGCTGCGCCCGCCGTCGATTCAGGTCCGGCGCCGGCGCCGCCTGTTTCGATTGACCATGCCGTTGCCAATGAGGCGATGTCGGGCACTCAAAGCAGCGCGGCACACGACGGTGAGCGCGGCGGACTGATGTCCGGTGCAACCAGCGCAGCGGTCGATTCGGCTTTCAACGCGCTTGCGCAAACCGTTCTGGTTCACAACGCGCGGACGCTCGAGGATCTGGTCCGTGAAATGCTGCGGCCGATGCTTAAAGTTTGGCTGGACGATAACCTGCCGGGACTGGTGGAGCGCTTGGTTCGCGCCGAAATCGAACGCGTCTCGCGCGGCCGCGGCGGCTGAGGACCTCGGTCATTCTTTCAATGCAGCGGCGAGCCGCGCTGCATGCTCGGCAAGCACCGCCGGCTCTTCCTTGAAGCTCAAGGGCGGTTTTAACGGCACGCCGTCTTGGCGCGGAATCATATGGACGTGCAGGTGGAAGACGACTTGACCGCCTGCCGGCTCGTTGAATTGTTGGATGGTGATGCCGTCAGCCGCAAAGACCTTCAGCGCTGCCCGTGCAATCCTCTGCGTGGCCTTCATCACATACGCAAGATCATCCGGCGCAATGTCGATAATGGTGCGGGATGGATTCTTGGGGATGACCAGCGTATGCCCGGGAGCGCGCGGCATGATGTCGAGGAACGCGAAGACTTTATCGTCCTCGAACACCTTATAGGCCGGTAATTCGCCGCGAAGGATTTTGGCGAAGATGTTGTTCGGATCATAGTTCGCCATTGCGCTCTCCAAGCTGTCGACAGCGTTTCAACATCGGCCGGTAAATCGCCGCGCCCCAAGGCTATCCTGCAAGCCATGGCGGCGCGATCAATCGGGTTCGGCGACGAAATTCTTGCGGAACGGCGCGAATGTAGCAAGTTCGGCGCCTGCGGCGGCGACATAGGCGCGCTCGCGCGCCAGATAATCGGCGATGGCGCGCCGCAAGGCGGGGTCGGCGATGTAATGCGCTGAATAAGTCGTAGTCGGCAGATAACCGCGGGAGATCTTGTGCTCGCCCTGCGCTCCGGCTTCGACGCGCGCTAATTTGTGGGCGATGGCGTATTCGATGGCCTGATAGTAGCAGAGCTCGAAATGCAGGAAGGGATGGTGCTCGATCGCTCCCCAATGGCGGCCGAACAGCGAATGCGAGCCGATGAAGTTGATAGCGCCGGCGATCCAGCGGCCGGCGCGCTTGGCCATGATTAGCACGATGTGCTCGCGCATGCTTTGACCGACCAGTGAATAGAATGGCCGCGTCAGGTACGGGCGGCCCCATTTGCGCGAACCGGTCTCCATGTAGAACTGGAAAAACGTATCCCAAATCTCCTCGGTGAGATCGCCGCCGGTGAGCCAATGCACGCTGATGCCGTTGGCCAGAGCATCATGGCGTTCGCGGCGGATGGTTTTTCGCTTGCGCGCGGTGAGCGCGCCGAGGAATTCCTCGAAATTTGCAAAATCGCGATTCTCCCAGTGAAACTGCTGGTCGGTGCGTTGCAGATAGCCAAGCTCGCCGAGGAGGCGGAATTCCGCTTCGGGTGCAAAGGTCACGTGCACGCCGGATGCGCCGCAAATCTTGCAAATCTCGACCAGACCGGACGCAAGCGCGCGGGCGATACTTTCGGAATTGGCGGTATCGCGCACCAATAGACGCCGCCCGGTTGCCGGAGTGAAGGGCACCGCGACCTGCAGTTTGGGATAATAGCTGCCGCCGGCGCGCTCATAGGCGTCGGCCCAGCCATGGTCGAACACGTATTCGCCGCGCGAGTGACTCTTGAGGTAGCACGGCGCAGCCGCGACAAGCGTACCGTCGGCGGTGCGTGCGAGCACGTGCCGAGGCTGCCAGCCGGTACGCGGACCGACCGAATTGGATTGCTCCAGGGCCGCCAAGAAGGCGTGCGCAATAAAGGGATTGTAAGCCCGCTTTTCGGCTCCCGCCGCAGCCCTCGAACCCGCTGCCGGCCGGCCGTTGCTGGCGCCGGACTGGCCCTTTGTGCCGGCGGCGCTCGACTGTGGGTTCGCACAGTCGTCCCATTCGCCAGCGTCGACCGCGTCGATTGTCTCCGCAACGCTGATACGCAGCTCGGTCATGCGCAACGCTCTCGATTGTTCCGGCCTTTCACGGCTGGAATCCTTCGAAAATAATCTGGTCAGCCCAGCGCAGCGCGTGCCGGCGCTCGGCGTCGCTGTGAATAGTCCAGGCCAGCAGCGGCAAACGCAAAAGCCTGCGCGCGAATACGGGTGCGAGCGCAGGCAAATCCGCAGCCGCATAAGCGACAAATTGCGGCTGCGCGACTAAAGCCGTCAACAAATAGCCCATTCCGTGACGCATCCAAGCCGGCATCAAATCCCAATATGGATGCGGCCGGTACTGGGCCGCAACGACCCCGCAAGCAAGGCTGCGCGCCTTGTGTCGCACCGCTTTGATCTGCCATGGGTCGAACGACATGGGCGCCGCCGGGCCGGCATAGGGGGCGAGGACCTCGGCAACACGGTTGGCAAGCCGCACGTCGCCGTCGAAGCGGCTTTTGATCTCGATCAGAATCGTCGCGCGGGCGCTGACGAGATCACAGAGATCGCCAAGGGTCATCATCCGTTCGCTGCTGTCCCGGAACGGCACCCGTTTGAGTTCGGCGGCACTGAGTCGATCGAGCCTGGCCTCGCCCTCGGTAAGCCGCCCGAGTGCATCGTCGTGATAGACCATGGCTTCGCCGTCGCCGCTGAGCTGCACATCGACTTCGATGCCGTATCCAGCGGCGATCGCGGCGCGCACCGCAGCGGCGGTGTTTTCGATCAGACCTTGGGTCGGATCGTGCAGTCCGCGATGCGCGATCGGCCGCGCGGTCAGCCAATCAAGCGGCGGCGTCACGAACACTGCCCGATCAGGAGACCTCGAACGCGCCTTCTACCTCGACTGCGGCATCGGCCGGCAGCGCCGCCACGCCGACCGTCGAGCGCGCATGCTTGCCTTTGTCGCCGAACACCGCAACCATCAGGTCGGAGGCGCCGTTCATTACTTTTGGCCCGTCGCCGAAGCCCGCCGCCGAATTGATAAAGCCGCCGAGCCGCACCACGCGAACGACCTTGTCGAGATCGCCGATCGCGACCTTGACCTGAGCGAGCAGATTAATGGCGCAGGCGCACGCCGCTTTTTGCCCGTCCTCGATGGAAACCGCGCCGCCAAGCTGCCCTTTGGCGACAAGTTTGCCGTCACCGCCAAAGCAGAGCTGGCCGGAAACCGTCAGCAGATTGCCTGTGCGCACGAAAGGTACGTAATTCGCGATCGGTGCCGGCGGATTGGGCAGGCTGACACCAAGCTCTCGCAACTTGTTTTCGGCAGATCCGGCCATGGTTAACTCCGCAATGTTAATGTTATTGGGCGCAGCGTTTCTGTCCGAAGACTGCACCGCGCGCAAGCGGTGCGATTGCTGTTGCGGGAGGCCGGTGAGCTGCCTATGTTCGCGGGCATCGTCGCGGGCAATTGCAATAATACCGGCAAAGCCGATGTGGGAGCGGAAGAGACCGGGGAGGGGGCGATCTCGGCAACGAGCAATGTGAGCGTAATGATGGTTCTGGATCACGTGTTCGCGATGCGCGCGGCTCTATTGTCCCTCGGCCTCTTGGCGTTCACTTCATTATCAGTCGCACGGGGCGAGGAGGCGAGCGCAAGCGCGCCGATTGCGTTGGTTCCGCACCGCGCGATCTATGATCTGTCGCTTGGGACGACGCGCGCCAATTCACAACTAGCCGGTGTGCGCGGGCGCATTCTTTACGATTTTGGCGGCAGCGCCTGCCAAGGCTATTCGCTCGAATTTCGGCAGGTGTCGGAGCTCGACAGCGGGGAAGGCAGAGTTTCCACCAGCGATTTGCGGTCAACGACGTGGGAAGGAGCCGACGCCAAGAGCTTCAAATTTACCTCGCAAAATTTTGTTGACGAGAACCTTGTCGACTCGGTGGACGGCCGCGCCGAACGCCAGGCCACCAAGACGGCGGTAGCCCTAGAGAAGCCGCAGCAAAAAAGTCTCAGTCTTGCTCCGGGCGTCGTATTTCCGACCGAGCACATGGTGCGCGTGATCAAAGCTGCGCGCGCCGGTCAGACCGTTCTGAACTTTCCGGTCTATGACGGTTCGGAAACCGGAGACAAAGTCTTCGATACGCTCACCGTGATCGGCCACGAGATCAAACCCGAGGAGCGCAATCACGATGACGCTGCGGCCGCTGAAGCGAAGCTTGCTTCGGTGCCGCGCTGGCCCGTCACCGTCAGTTATTTCGAGCGCGGCAAGACGGACGATAAAACCGAACAAACGCCGGCTTATGCCATTAGCTTCGAGCTCTATGCCAACGGGATTTCACGCGCGCTGGCGCTCGATTACAATAACTTCGTCATCAACGGAAAGCTCGCGTCGCTCGAAATCAGGGACACAAAGCCCTGCCGCTAAAGCATGATCCCGAAAAGTGGATGCCGGTTTTCGGAAAAGATCATGCTTAAACAACAAGCAAAAGCGAAATACCGAATCAACCTAAAATCATTTCGCTTTTTGCCTATTTCTCGGCGGGTTCAAAGCCGAGACCGCGGACCAGGACTGCATCGCCAAAGCGGGCGCGCAAATCATCGACGGCGTGTTCCGCCAGCGCCGCGCGGCCATCGACAAGATCGGCGGGATCGGCTGCATCGGCCGAGTCAAGCGCGCTCATCCCGACGCCGAGCAGCCGAAATCGCGTGCCATCGGTTTCGTGCTCTAAAAGCGTGCGTGCGGCGGCAAAGATGCGTCCGGCAAGTTGAGTCAGCGTTTCAAGCGAACGCGCGCGAGTACGGATTTTGAAATCCGCCGTCTTAAGCTTCAGCGTCACCGTGGCGCCGGCGAGTTCCTTCTGTTTCAGCCGCGCCGAGACCTCCTCCGACAGGGTCCACAGAATGCGTTCCAATGTTCGAAAATCGCTGATGTCGCTCTCGAAGGTGGTCTCCGCCGAAACGCTCTTGGTTTCACGTGCCGCGTCGACCTTGCGCTCGTCGATGCCGCGAGACAGCCGGGAGAGGCGCCGTCCTTCCTCGCCGTAGCGTCGCATCAATTCGATTTCTCCGGCCCGCTGGAGATCCGCAATGCGATGAAAGCCGTCGCGCGCATAACGCGCTGCGCTGACCGCGCCGACGCCGAAAATGAAACTCACCGGCTTGGATGCGAGAAAAGCCGGCGCATCTTTGGCGCTGAGCACGGCGAAGCCGCGCGGCTTGTCAAGGTCGGACGCGACCTTAGCCAGAAACTTGTTGCAGGACAGTCCAATGGAAACCGTGATGCGAAGCTTGTTCTCCACTTCGGCGGTAAAGCGCGCGAGCGCCTTGGCCGGTGACATCCCGTGCAGGCGCGCGGTGCCGGAAAGATCGAGAAACGCCTCGTCGATCGACAGCGGCTCGACCGCAGGCGTGAGCGCCAGCATCATTTGGCGGACCTCGCGTCCGACTTCGGCGTATTTTTCCATGTTGGGACGGATGACTTTGGCGTGCGGGCACAGCCGCAGCGCCTGAAACATCGGCATCGCGGAGCGCACCCCATAGATGCGCGCGATATAGCATGCGGCCGCCACGACGCCGCGCTTGCCGCCGCCGACGATCACCGGCTCCGCCGCGAGGCTGGGGTCGTCCCGCTTCTCTACCGTTGCGTAGAATGCATCGCAGTCGATGTGCGCAACTGAGAACATCTCAAGCTCTTGATGGCGGACGAGGCGCGGCGAGCCGCAAGCACTGCAGCGCGCCTGCGCGGGCGCCGCGTCGGTGAGACAGTCGCGGCAGAAGGTAACGTCGGTGCTCACGGCGGTTCCTTACGGCAAATCGCGCTCCCATACTTTGCCGAGCGCCTGGCGCGCCTGGGCCACTTCGGCGGGATCGAGGCCGGTGCTGGCGGCAAATGCGATCAGGAGATTCTCGTCAGCCAGAATATGCTCGAGCACGCCGGTTAGAAAGTTGGGCTCGCGGGCGGCATCGCGGATCGATCGCACGGCGATGCCGGTCGAGGCGATTAAGCCGCTGAGCCGACCATCGTCCTCGGCTATGAAGGCAAGCGCCTGAACTGCCAGCATTTCGGCCGTTTGCCGCGAGTGTGGCGGCCGCTTTTGCATGAGGTCTATTTGCGTTTCCGCAAGAAATCGGGCCTAGCTTTGCGGCTTAGTCCTTGCCGCAGCGGTGATTCTTTCAACCGCTGAGATTGCGCCAGTAGAGCGAATAAGGAAACCGGGGTTGGCCAAAACCGTCCTGATTGTGGAGGACAACGAGCTCAACATGAAGCTCTTCCACGATCTCCTGGAGGCGCATGGTTATGCCACGCTGGCAACGCGCAACGGCATCGAGGCGCTCGATCTCGCGCGCAAGCATCGCCCAGATCTAATCCTGATGGACATTCAGCTCCCGGAAGTCTCAGGGCTGGAAGTCACAAAACATCTCAAGGACGATCAAGAGTTGCGGCACATTCCGGTGGTCGCCGTCACCGCCTTTGCCATGAAAGGCGACGAGGAGCGCATCCTCGCCGGCGGCTGCGAAGCCTATTTGTCCAAGCCGATCTCGGTCGGCAAATTCATTGAGACGGTACGCCGCTTCTTAGGCAACGCGTAATCGCGATCACGGCCGGCATATTGGCGCCGCCGAAAGCGGGCTAATCCGCAGTCGCGGGTTAATCACAATTATTGTGGTTGACGCTGACGAGACGCTGGACCGCAGACTTGATGGTTGATTTCGCCAGCCGTTCCATTAGCCTTCTCACACAGTAGGCCTGCTCGCTGATTACTGGGGCTATGCAGCGAGTGTGGTGATGCGAAGAAATCGCGCGAAAAACTCTTGCGAATACATTGATAACCCTGCGGAATGCTCAGGTC
>DASXJB010000258.1:0-2357 GCA_036497645.1 Xanthobacteraceae bacterium | reverse complement strand
CGAATTGGTCGAGCGTGACGCCGAAGAGAAGCGTTCCGAGGAACCCGGCGCCAAAGCCGACGCAGGAATAGAGCCCGATCGTTGCGCCTCGGTATCGCGGGGCGGCAACGGCCAGCACGCCCGACGTGAGATTGGAAAAGTTGCCCTGCACGATGAAGCCGGCAATCACGGAAACGCCGAGCACAGCGACGTAGGGCAGCATTGCTGTGAAGCCGAACAAACCGCCGGCAACCGCCGATAGTAGAAACACCAGAGTGGCGATAGTGCGCAGGCCGTAACGGATCGACAGCTCGTTGCCGATGAGGCCGGCGGTGGAATTCTTTTACGCTATAAAAAAGCGGGCGCCGCGGTTTCCCTGCTCCGCGGAGCTATCGGGGAAAAAAGAATTTCCCCCTGCCGGCGCTGCCGATCCAGCTGCGGCCAAGCCCTGGCCAACCGCCGAGCCGCCAGTCACCGAACGATTTCGGCATGCCGCCCGCGGCCGGGTCAGACGACCGGCACGATCCAGCCCGGGCATCGGTGACAAACGTGATCCCGCTTCGTGGAATGGTTCCGAGAACACCGCGCTCATTCACGCCGCCAAAGTCGTCGCCGACGCCGAAGCGCGCAACACCGGCAAGACTTACCTTGTAGGCCGCGCCGCCTCCGGCGCCGACGCACTCGATGAACTGCTGGCCGACGTCAACTCCGGGCACAACATCGCCGCGACAGTGTTCATTCAGTGCGGCTCGGGTTATCGGACCAGCGGTCCCGAGGAAATGCGGCCGATCGGCGAAAGCGAGTTCGTCCGGGCGATCGCCAAGGAGGGCGATCGGCGCGGCGGCAAGACCAAGATCTGCGCCGGCATCGTCAGCTTCGCGGATTTGCGGCTGCCAAATGTCGATGCGGTGCTCGAAGGTCAGATCGCCGCGGCTGGCGGCCGGTTTCGCGGCATCGGCTAGATCGCCGCGCACGATCCGGCGATCATCGGCGCATCATCCTATGTGCCGCCGCCGGGACTGATGGATGACCCGAACTTCCGCCGCGGCCTGAAGAGGCTGCCGGCGCATAATCTGACCTTCGAAGCGTGGATCTATCACCCGCAGATCAAGACCCTGACCGGCGCTTATGGAAAAATGACTACGCGGGGAAAGCACCTACCAGAGCGTTTGGGTCAAGCCGAATCCCGTATCGTTGAGTCACGAGGTGAAACAAGAACGAGGTTGTGTTCAACAGACACACCAAATCATCATCACCTTGTGGCAGACGACCGCCAACCCAACCACGGTGCACATAGTCGTGGCGCAGGGTGTCTAGATCAACAATTCGCTTCCGATCATAACTGTAGTTTTGGAGGAGGCTAGGCGGGGGATGACATAAGGCACAAAGGATATCCAGTTTCTTGAGTAACGACTCTCTTTCAAGGGTCTCCAAATGGCGGCAAATCGCCTTCTCACGTAGTTCCGAAAACGACGCTGCTTGAACCTCGGTTAAAGTGAATTGCCGGTTGCCTATGTAAGGCATGAAGTCATCGGGGCAGGCGACTGCGCAAACTCGGCACCAATCGAATGCTGCGGTGTCGAGAATTGAGTGTAAAAAAATTAGAGACGCAGCATCCAAAGCGGACTCAAATGCTGTAACAGATTTATCCGTTATCCGTTTAGCCTCGTTCTCGAAAAATCTATGAAAACTATCCTTCTGCCCTGAGAACGCGGCGATTTCTTCCGCTCGCGCGAAGCCACGTTTAAAGTTTTGCTCCCACGTGCGAGCCTCTTCATTTTTTGCGTGCGGTAGTCCTAGTTGTCCCATCCCACGGAAGGCGAACACAGAGAGCTTAGCGTCTGCGGTGCGAATGAAGATTTCCTGCGCAAGCCGTTCAGCGTCTTTGCTCATCTGAGTACTCATAGGAATACACAAATAAGGAGGTTCCCATAGTGTGCAAGCGGCAGGCGGACGAGATCATAGGCGGCCATCGCGAGTGTGAACTGCCAATCGACTTTGAGCACTCCGCGATGCCGCATCTTGCGCAAGCCGGCGCCGTCTTGGTCCAGCCAAAAGCTTCCTCGACGCGTTTGCGGGCTTACGCCGATAAACGTATAGCTGTCCGAAGTCAGGTTCGCAGATGACTCCCCGCTGGAGCAAGCCGGATTCGAACTCGTGGTCCCACCCTGATGGCGAGCTCCGTTCGCGCGCCGTGATGTCGATATATGAATCGGCATCGAATCGGGACCCTGCACGAGACGCGACGATGCAAGTCGATACGATCGACCCGGCGAAGACAGCCATGATTGTGGTAGACATGCAGAATGATTTCGTGGCCGCTGGTGCTCCGATGGAAACACCCGCTGCGCGCGCCATGGTGTCGAAGCTCGCGGAAG
>DASXJB010000257.1:0-7813 GCA_036497645.1 Xanthobacteraceae bacterium | reverse complement strand
ATGCCCGGAGCAGGCACCGACAGAACCAGGGATTGGAGCGCCCACCGAGGCCCGATCGTGGTCTTGGTCGAGCCGCAGCTTGGCGAGAATATCGGCGCCGCAGCTCGCGCCATGGCGAATTTCGGCTTGTCGCAACTCCGTCTGGTCAATCCGCGGCAGGGCTGGCCCAATGACAAAGCCCGCATGATGGCGACCGGGGCGGGCCGGGTGCTCGACGGGGCGATGCTCTATCCGACGCTTGCAGCCGCCATTGCCGATTGCAGTTTCGTTCTTGCCACGACTGCGCGCGCTCACGATCAGGCCAAACCCGTCGTCGGGCCGGCCGAGGCGGCGGGTCTCATCGCGCCAAGAATTGGCGTGGGGGAAAACGTCGCCATCCTGTTCGGGCGCGAGCGCAATGGGCTTGAGAACGACGAGGTGGCGCTGGCCGATGCCATTGTGACGCTGCCGGTCAATCCGGCCTTCGCGTCGCTGAACCTGGCGCAGGCCGTCGTCATAATCGCCTATGAATGGTTCAAACTCGCCAGCGCCGGCAAATTGCCGTTCGCGATGCCGAACAAATCAGCCCGTGCACCCAAGCAACAACTCCTTGCCTTCTTCGAAACCGTTGAGCGTGAACTGGAAAAGGTCGAGTTCTTTCGCCCACCGGATAAGCGCGAGACCATGCAGATCAATCTGCGCAACATTTTTAGCCGCATGCAACCAACGCAACAGGATATCCAGACGCTGCACGGCGTGATCATGGCCATTGCCGAAGGTCGCAAAGGCCCGGCGCGCGGCGGCGTCCTGGACGGCGAACAAGCCGAGCTTCTACGCGCGCTTTTGGCCGAGCACGGCGGCGGCGGCATTCCAAAAGAGCGCGGCCCGGTACGCGGCTTGGCGCGCCTTCTTCGCCGCAATCCGACCGACGCCGAGCGGACGCTGTGGACTGCGCTCACCAACGATCGGCGCTTTGCCGGCCGCGGCTTTAAGCGCCAGACGCCGGTCGGCCAGAACATCTGTGATTTCGTCTCGTTCCCGCTTCGGCTTGTGATCGACCTGGTGCCGGACCAGGAAAGCGCGGCGGCCGCTACGGCACGGGCGCAAAAACGCGCTTGGCTTGTTGAACGCGATTATCGCGTCATCGCGATCGCGGCGGGCGAAGTGGGGGCCGACCCCGCGGCGGTGCTCGAGCGACTGGCTCAGTCGATTAAGCTTTAAGTACTTTCATCGCCGCGGCGGCGCCCGCGCGCAGCATGGACAGGTCGCTCGACACAGCGAGAAATTTCACGCCGCGCTTGGCGAGCGCCACGGCGCGTTCGGCGGAATGACAATAGGCGCCTGGAATTTTTTTCGCCTTCTGCGTCGCGGCGATCAGGCGATCGAGCTCGCGTTCGACGTCCTTCGACAATGGATCGACGGTCTTGCCATCCGACAGCGCGATCGACAAATCGGACGGGCCGAGAAAGAAGCCGTCGATGCCAGGCGTGGCAATGATCGCGTCGAAATTCTGCAGCGCGGTGCGGGTCTCGATCATTGCCAGGGTGACGATGTGATCGTTGGCCTCACGCAGATAGATCGATTGATCGGTAAGACCCGCAAGTGTCGTCGCGCGATGTGGCCCCCAGCTGCGCTCCCCGATCGGGGGGAACTTGGCGGCGCCGGCGAATGCACGGGCATCGGCGGGCGTATTGATCATCGGCGCGATGATGCCCTCGGCGCCGAAATCGAGCACCCGGCTGACCAGCGCGAAATCGCCGAACGGCACACGCACCAGCGGCGCCGCACCGCCCTGGCGAATGGCGGCAATGCCGGCGAGAATCCCGTTGACGTCCCAAAGCCCGTGCTGGCTTTCGATCGCAACTGCTAGAAAGCCGTCGCGGGCGAGCGTTTCCGCAACCAGCGGGTAGGGCAGCCCACACCAGCCGGAATAAACCGTTTCGCCGGCGTGCAGCCGCCCGGCAAGGGTAAAAGCCGAGATCGCCATCTCAAATCACCGGCCGGCTTTGATGTCGGTGATGGCCGTCGCCATCAGCTCGGTCATGGTGCGGCTAATCTGATGCTCGGACTGAGTGATGCCCTTCGCTTCGAGATCCTTGCGGATTTTGGCGACCACGGCGCTGTCGCCGCCTTGCTCGAACTCCGCCAGCACGACCGAGCGTGCATAGTTCTCAGCTTCGGCGCCGCTCAAGCCGAGCTTTCCCGCCGCCCATAAACCCAGCATCTTGTTGCGGCGCGCGGTGGCCTTGAACCTGAGTTCCTCGTCGTGTGCGAATTGCTTCTCGAAGCCTTCTTCGCGCTTGTCGAATGTGGTGGTCATTGTCGTCGCCTTTGCCCGCAAATGGGGAACCGCGGATAAGCGCAAATCACTTGCGCCTTGCATAACGAGGCTAGCGCGTCAAGGCAACGGCTGTCTGTCTTGCACAATGACGTTGCGATCACCCCGGTGCGGGTCTATGTCGATTGTACTCCGCTTCACCTTCGGCTAGCCTTCCTGATGCGGACGGGCCGCCGAGTTGAGTCGCGCCCGCTATCGCCGCCGCGGATCTCGACATCCGAAATGGAGCCACGGCATTACAATGGATTTCTCAAAACCCCGGTACACTCCGATGAGCCGCCGTCGCCGCATTTACGAAGGCAAGGCGAAGGTCCTCTATGAGGGGCCCGAGCCTGGAACGTTAATCCAGCACTTCAAGGACGACGCGACCGCCTTCAATGCCAAAAAGCATCAGGTGATCGAAGGTAAGGGCGTCCTCAATAACCGGATTTCCGAATACGTCTTCCAGCACTTGAACGATATCGGCGTGCCGACGCATTTCATCCGCCGGCTCAACATGCGCGAGCAATTGATCCGCGAGGTCGAAATCATTCCGCTCGAAGTGGTGGTGCGCAACATTGCCGCCGGATCGCTGTCGCAGCGGCTCGGCATTGAAGAAGGCACCCAACTGCCGCGCTCGATCATCGAGTTTTATTATAAGAACGACCAGCTGAACGACCCGATGGTCTCGGAGGAGCACATCACCGCTTTCGGCTGGGCGACGCCGCAGGAAATCGACGACATCATGTCGCTTGCGATCCGCGTCAATGACTTCCTCTCCGGCCTGTTCCTCGGGGTCGGCATCCGGCTGGTCGATTTTAAAATGGAGACCGGCCGGTTGTGGGAAAATGACCTGATGCGCATCGTCGTTGCGGACGAGATTTCGCCGGACTCGTGTCGGCTGTGGGATATCAAATCAAACGAAAAGCTCGACAAAGACCGCTTCCGGCGCGATCTGGGCGGACTGGTCGAAGCCTATACCGAAGTTGCCAAGCGGCTCGGCATCATGAGCGAGGGCGAGCGGCCGCAAGGGACCGGGCCGGTCCTGGTCAAAGGTTGAGCTTCCGCCGCCGGCCGATTGGGCGGTAAACCATTGCGCGGCGATCGCGGCGCTGGGCTTTTCCCCAAGATTGCCCGTGATCGGCCCCCTGTATTGCGGCGGGGCGGATTCATACTTATTCAGTGAGCTATGAAGGCGCGCGTCACTGTCACGCTCAAGTCCGGTATTCTCGATCCCCAAGGCAAGGCCATCGAAGGCGCGCTGCGCTCGCTTGGCGTCGGCGGGGTGACCAGCGTACGGCAGGGCAAAGTCTTCGACATCGAAATCGAAGGCGCTGATCGCGCCGGCGCCGAGGCCGCGCTTAAAAGCGCTGCCGAGAAGCTTTTGGCCAATACCGTGATCGAGAATTATCGGATCGAGCTGCACTGACAATGAAAGCTTACCGGCTGCGATGAGATCGGCTGTCGTCGTCTTCCCCGGAATCAACCGCGAGCGCGACATGGCGCGCGCGCTGCGGCTGATCTCGGGGCGCGAGCCGACCTTGGTCTGGCACGCCGACGCGTCGCTGCCGCAAGGCACCGATCTCGTGGTCCTTCCCGGCGGCTTCTCCTACGGCGATTACCTGCGCTGCGGCGCGATCGCTGCCCGCGCGCCGATTATGGACGCGGTGCGCGATTTCGCCGCCAGAGGCGGACTTGTGCTGGCGATATGCAACGGCTTCCAGATCGCCTGCGAAGCGGGATTGTTGCCGGGCGTATTGATGCGCAATGCCCAGCTTCGCTTCATCTGCCGCGATGTCTATTTGCGGGTCGAGCGTTCCGACACGCCGTTCACCCGCGGTTATAATGCCGGGCAGGTGATCCGGGTCCCGGTGGCGCACGGCGAAGGCAATTACATCGCCGACGGGGAGAGCGTCGCGCGGCTCGAGGGCGAAGGCAGGGTGCTGTTCCGCTATTCGTCGCCCGACGGCATGATCGATCCGAACTGGAATCACAACGGCGCGATGAACGGCATCGCCGGTATCGTCAATGAGCGCGGCAATGTGCTTGGGATGATGCCGCATCCGGAAAATCACGTCGAAGCCTCAATGGGCCGGACCGACGGTCGTGGCCTGTTCGCCGGGCTGGTCGATCATTTCAAGGTGGCGGCGTGACGCGCTCGCCCAATCCGACACCGCTGTGATCTCCAACGAGCCAGCCATCACCCCCGAATTGATCGCCGAGCATGGGCTCAAGCCGGAGGAATACGAGCGCATTCTGAAGCTTCTCGGCCGTGCGCCAAGCTTCACCGAGCTCGGAATTTTCTCCGCAATGTGGAACGAGCACTGCTCGTACAAATCGTCGAAAATTCATCTGCGCACGCTGCCGACGAAGGCGCCATGGGTGATCCAGGGACCTGGCGAGAACGCCGGCGTCATCGGTATCGGCGACGGGCTCGCGGTCGTGTTCAAGATGGAGAGCCACAACCATCCAAGCTATATCGAGCCTTATCAGGGCGCCGCGACCGGCGTCGGCGGCATTTTGCGCGACGTCTTTACGATGGGCGCGCGGCCGATCGCCTGCCTCAATGCGCTATCGTTCGGCGATCCAAATCATCCAAAGACGCGTGCATTGGTTGGCGGCGTCGTCGCCGGCATCGGCGGCTATGGTAACTCGTTCGGCGTGCCGACCGTCGGCGGCGAAGTGCGCTTCGATCGGCGCTATGACGGCAATTGCCTGGTCAACGCCATGGCGGTCGGTCTCGCCGAGACCGACAAGATCTTCTACGCCAAGGCGACCGGCGTCGGCATGCCGATCGTCTATCTCGGCTCCAAGACCGGCCGTGATGGCATTCACGGCGCCACTATGGCATCCGCCGAATTCGGCGCCGACGCCGAAGAAAAACGGCCCACGGTTCAGGTCGGCGATCCGTTCTCGGAAAAGCTTCTGCTCGAAGCCTGCCTCGAAATCATGGCCAAGGGCTGCGTGATCGCCATTCAGGACATGGGCGCGGCGGGCCTGACCTGCTCGGCGGTCGAGATGGGCGCCAAAGGCGATCTCGGCGTCGCGCTGGATCTCGACAAGGTACCATGCCGCGAAACCGGCATGAGCGCCTACGAAATGATGCTGTCGGAAAGCCAGGAGCGCATGCTCATGGTGCTCAAGCCGGACAAGGAAAAGGAGGCCGAGGCGATCTTCCGCAAATGGGGTCTCGATTTTGCCGTTGTCGGGGAGACCACACCGACCAAGCGCTTTGTCGTGCGCCACGGCGGCGCCGTTGTCGCCGACCTGCCGATCAAAGAGCTCGGGGACGAGGCGCCGGTCTATCGGCGGCCTTTTGCCGAACGCCGCAACGAGCGCAAACTCGACGCCAGTTCCATCGAGCCGCCTGTTGCCGTCGCTGACGCGCTCGAAACACTGCTCGGCTTGCCGGATTTATGCAGCAAACGGTGGGTGTGGGAGCAATACGATCACGTCATTTTAGGTAATACAGTGCAGCGGCCGGGCGGCGATGCTGCGGTTATCCGGATCAATGACGGTCCCAAGGCGCTCGCGCTTACTGCGGACGTGACCCCGCGCTATTGCGAAGCCGATCCGTTCGAAGGCGGCAAGCAGGCGGTCGCCGAAGCGTGGCGCAATCTCAGTGCGGTCGGCGCGCAGCCGCTGGCGCTCACCGACAATCTTAATTTCGGCAATCCCGAGCGGCCGGAGATCATGGGGCAGTTCGTCGACTGCGTGCGCGGCATCGGCGAAGCCTGCCGTGCGCTCGACTTCCCCGTCGTCTCCGGCAATGTCTCGCTCTATAACGAGACCAACGGGCGCGCCATTCTGCCAACGCCGACGATCGGCGGCGTCGGTCTGCTCGATCAATTTAGAAAATCGATGACGATCGCCTTCAAGAGCGAGGATGAGGCAATCTTTCTGATCGGCGAGACTCGTGGCTGGCTTGGGCGATCGGTGTATTTGCGCGACCTGTGCGGCCGGGAGGAGGGCGCTCCGCCGCCGGTGGACCTAGCTGCTGAGCGGCGCCATGGCGACCTCGTGCGTGGCTTGATACGGGATGGATTGATTACGGCGGCGCACGATGTTTCCGACGGCGGTCTCCTCGTCGCCCTGGCCGAGATGGCGATCGCGTCTGGAATCGGCGCGGTATTAGAGCCACCACCCGGTATTCCCACCCACGCATTCTGGTTCGGCGAAGATCAGGCTCGCTACGTGATCACGACCAAACAGTCGCAGCCGGTGGTCGAGCGGGCGAAGACGGCCGGCGTGCCGCTCGTTCCGCTCGGCGCCACCGGCGGTACGCTTATCGCCATTGCCGGCGAACGGCCGCTGCGGGTCGACGATCTTAAGCGCCGCTTTGAGGCCTGGCTGCCGGCCTATATGGCGGGCGCAACCTAGAGCTTACTGGCTCACCCGCGCCAGCGCGTCGTAGCAGATCGGCGACAATTGCTGGGCATTCGCGGCGAGGCAGGAAAAAATTTTGCCGCCGCCGGCAGGCACTCCCGCACACAATCTTTGCTGATCGGGACGGCATTGCGCGAGGATCATAAGCGCTCGTCGCGGCAGCATCGGGCGTATCGGCCCAAGCGGCGGCACTGCCGGCGCAGCGGCTGGTCCTGACGCCGATCCGCTGGCCGATGCGGTCGGCGCGGTCCTCGTGCGCATTGTACCCGGGGTTTTTCGGGCTGGAGCAGTCGCCGGGTGTGAGGTCTTTGTTGATGGCGGCACAGCTGTGGCCGGCATCGATGACTGCGCGGGCGCTGAAGCGTCGCTCGGCTCAGGCGGAGTAGCCGCTGTTGGAGCGGGCGCTACAGGGCCGGAAGCTGGAGCAGCGATCGCGTTGACCGCGCTGCGGCAGGGAGCCGACAATTTAGGTTCATTGCGCAAGAGACATTCCAGGGCCTCCTTGCCGCCGGGCTGGACGCTCGCGCAATTGGCCATGAAATCTGAACGGCAGGCGGCTCGCACCGCGTCACGCTGCGCTTGTGTCGGCTGCTGCGCTGCCGCTGGAGCGAGCGTTAGCGTTATGAAACACCCCGCAACCAGTGAAGATCTGAACATTGAAACCCTCCCTGGCATATTGCGGCACTTCAAGAATGCCTGCCATTGCACGGGACGTCCAGCAGGCGAGGGGCTTTCTTGCCGCAGCCTCTCTTTGCCGCCGATGTTCGTTCTGCTAGTTGAGGTGGACGTTGGGTGGCGACTTGGTCCAATGAGGCAGCGGTCATGGCTATGGCTGCGAGCGACATCGAGCGATTAATCCGTGCGCGGATACCGGATGCGGAGGTAACGATTCGGGATCTCGCCGGGGACGGCGACCACTACGCCGCGACCGTCATCGCCGAATCATTCCGCGGTAAGTCGCGTGTCCAGCAGCACCAGATCGTCTACGAGGCGCTGAAGGCGGAAATGGGCGGCAAACTGCACGCGCTCGCGCTGCAAACGGGTACGCCGGATCGCTAATCAAGGACACTGTCGGCCTTATTCCGATCGTTAAGGTGACAGGAACGCCATTGGAGCGCGATCGCGGGCCTA
>DASXJB010000256.1:0-30412 GCA_036497645.1 Xanthobacteraceae bacterium | reverse complement strand
CCTAGCCCCGGTAGAGATTACCTACTGGAGCTAGAGTTTCATTTTGTGGCGGCGATTGCCTTAATCTCTTTTGCAATGAGATATTCAACACGCGTTGCTTTTCGGTCACAGGGCGCTTTTTGCGCGTCTGGCTGAGATGGCTGACAGCATTCTGCGCGGAACCAAACCTGAAGATATTCCTGTAGAGCAGCCAACTAGGTTCGAATTGGTTATCAATCAGAAAACGTCTAAAGCAGTAGGTGTGACGATTCCCGCGACATTATTGGCGCGAGCCGACGACGTGATTGAATAGCGACCCACTTCGCCGCGGTGCATGAGTCCACTTTTGGCACCTAGCGGACATCCCAGTCGCGCCCGGCAATGTCCGCTTTTGGGGGTAAAGCGGACATCAGCGGCCGCCAATCCGATGTCTGCTTTTGACCCAAAGCGGACATAGACCCGCGAGCGACTTTGATTCATCAGCGTCGTGACCGGAGTGATTTTTGTCCGGAAGCCGACCGGCTATGATAGGGTTGTTGCATAGGGGGGTGGTAGATGCGTTGTTCCTTGTCGACTTCCAGACAACGGCGCGTTCTTTGCGTGTTTCCCGCCTATACTCCGTCATTCGGTACTTTTTCTCATGCCTATCGTTTACTGCCGCGGGTCCGTGCATTTATGCCGCCGCAGGGGCTACTCCTTATTGCTGCGTACCTCCCGGCGTCATGGTCAGTCCGGTTCATCGATGAAAATATTACGCAAGCAACCGCAGCCGACTTCAGTTGGGCGGACTTCGTTTTCGTCAGCGGCATGCATATCCAAGCACCACAGATACATGACATAGCAAAGCGAGCGAAACGGGCCGGCAAAGTCATTGTACTCGGCGGCCCATCCGTTTCCGGCGCGCCCGATCTCTATCCAGAGTTTGACTATCTGCACATTGGTGAAATAGGTGATGGAACCGACCGTCTTATCGCGTGCCTTGACGAAGGCGCAACGCCACCGCTAACGCAAATACGGTTTGAAACGAAAGAGCGCCTACCGCTCTGCGACGTCCCGCTACCAGCCTACGATCTAATCCGTCTCGATCATTATCTTATCGGCAGCCTGCAGTTTTCGAGTGGCTGCCCTTATCGCTGTGAATTCTGTGATATTCCCGCGCTATACGGCCGCCAACCTCGGCTCAAGACCCCCGAGCAAATTTTGGAGGAATTAGATGAGATGCTGAAACAGCCCGGACATCCGGCTGTAGTCTATTTTGTTGACGATAATTTCATCGGCAACCGCAAAGCTGCGCGTGAAATGCTACCGCATCTCATCGACTGGCAACGCAGGCATGGTTATCCGTTGCAGTTTGCTTGCGAAGCAACCCTCAACCTCGCCAAGCAGCCAGAAATTCTTTCGCTGATGCGCGAAGCACAATTTGTCACCGTATTTGTTGGCATCGAGACTCCAGAGGCCGATGCGTTGAAGGCAATGCGCAAGGAACACAATTCTGTACTGCCGATGATAGAAGCGATAAAAATGCTGAACAGTTACGGGCTCGAAGTGACGTCTGGCATCATCCTCGGCCTTGATACCGATACTGCCGATACCGAAAGCCGCCTCAAAGAATTTATCGACCTGTCACAGATTCCAATTCTCACGATTAACCTGCTCCAAGCACTGCCACGAACGCCATTGTGGGATCGCCTCAAGCGCGCTGATAGATTGGTCATCGATGACGCGGGGCTCGAAAGCAACGTGCGCTTCTTACGCCCGTATAACGAAGTCGTCGGTATGTGGCGGCGGTGTGTAATGCATGCCTATGATCCCGACCGGCTATTCGCGCGCTTTACCTATCAAGTCGAGGCGACCTTTGCGCATCGTATGGGTGTCCCAGCGCGCGGCAAGCTGACAGTCAGAAACGTGCGCGAGGCTGTGGCGCTAGGGTTCAATCTTGTCCTTCGGGTTGGGCTTCTGTCGAATTATCGTCGGTCATTCTGGCGCGCCGCATGTCACGCATTAAAACGCGGCCAGATCGATGCAGCGCTAGGCATGGGGCTTGTAGCCTATCATCTTATTCAATTCTCGCGCGAAGTGATTCGCGGTGAACAGAATGCTTCGTTCTACTCCACACGATCACGCGCGCTCATGCGGCCTGTTGATCCCCGACTCAAGGAAGCGGCTGCTTTGGATTGATAAGGTGTACCGATGAAACGTCCGCTTTCGAGCGTAAAGCGGATATGATCCGGACACGCACCAATGTCTGCTTTTGGCACAAAGCGGACATCCTAATCACCTTGGCGAATGTCCGTCGCTGAAGTGATCCACCACGGCCGCGATGGCGAAGACGCCGCCTAGCGGCTTATACAGACTCTTCTCAGGCATGGTTTGCTTGGCCTGCGCGTTCGCGTTGTCCGCACCCGCCAATAAAGCCATCGGGGCGGCGCTCAGCGCCAGCCCTGCGACCGTGCTTCGTCTTGTGATCGGGGCATTGGTTGGGTACGCGCCGAACACCGCACCCGCATTCCGTACCCAATGAGTGTTAAGAGCGCGATTTCTCTGCTCCTTCTTGACGATCGAGTTCATGTTCCAGCGCCCTGATCTCGGTTCGAACTTTTTCGACTACCTTTAGGTTTGCCGTCATTAACTCAATTCGCGCCGTATCATCTATTGGAAGCCCAGTGCCGCTCGCAAGAGAGGCCTGATATTTTGTGATGGCAGCAATAACGTTGTGACTGTCGGAAAGCGCTAATAAAATATGTTGGCCCGAAAGCTGAGAGTAACGCATTAGTATCCCTCCTAACGGTTAAGTCCGGCGCTTTGAACCGCTGCCGCGATGTCTCCGCCTTCGCGGGGGGAAACCAGAAACACTAATGCTTAGCTAAAAGGCGAGTCTGAGCAAAATTGCTCATTGGAAAGCGTTATATTTTCAAATGTGCCGCTCGCAAGGTGTCTGTGCCAACAACTCCCAACTAACATTACAGGTGGATCATTTAATGAAGGCCAGTCAGCGCTGCGGAAGAGGACCGCTATTTGGACAGATCGTCGTAGTCTCGAATAGAGCCGCCATTTCCGAGAGAATTGCAAAGGCGGCGCCGGCGGGTTTGAATCCTAAATCCAAGGCAGTCGGTACCGTGTTTCGGCGTCTTACTGCTGCGAGTCAATCTGCGCGGCAGAGCTAGACGTAACCGGCGCGGTTGCGTGCGCTGTCGCGTGCAACGATTTGTCATGATTGTCGATCACCCATTGCGCATTGTCCGCGAGTTCTGTGAAGCTCCGTTCAAGCCTTTGATATTCGCGCACTTCGTTCGGTCCGTTCGCCGTCCTTAGCAATTTGGAATATTCAATTGCCTTGGCGCGATATTGGTCAGCGGTGAACATAGGCGAGCCTTTCGGTGAGAGGAATTCTTCCCGCTAGAATTTGTTGTGAGGACAATGACAACACCAATCGCCACCAAGAGTTGCACGTCTTTGAGACACGTTAGCGTGTTCGGCGGTCAGCGCTTCATCTCGTTGAGCGTGCGCAGTGAGCATTTTTATACAGACTCGGTCGCCCAAGCGAGCGTACCTTAACGGATCAAAGCCACCATCTTTAAGGTGACTCCGCATCGAAGCGACGCCGAGCAGTCGTGTGAGTAGGTCACTGCAATGCGAATGCGACAGCATTTGCGCGTTCGACAAAAGTTCGGATATTTCGGTATGATCGCCATAATTATGATCGTTACGGCGGCATTGTGCTGGGGTCTCACCCATATTTAGACAATCAGTCCAGCGACCGGTTCGTTGGGTATTGTTGGAGCGGGAGAACCTGACCCTATTGAATGACAAAGACGGGGCGCTTTTGCTGTCGCTACTTGGCCATACTGATACAAAGGCGATGTTGAGGAACCAAAACACCAATTCAGTGACACGCCGGGCCGAGGCCCGTGGCTGGACGCAAATCCTCGCCCGTTATCGCACACCGAGTCCTACGCGCAGCATTATTGAGCTCATCATCACAGCCGGACCGCTTATTCTGCTCTGGTTTCTGATGTGGACGACCCTCGATCTTGGCTACTGGGTCTGTCTGTTGCTCGCGGTGCCTGCTGCGGGCTTTCTCGTACGTTTGTTTATGATCCAGCACGATTGCGGTCACGGCGCCTTCTTCCGTCTCCGTGTCGCAAACGATTGGGTTGGACGTGTGATCGGTGTACTTACCCTCACGCCCTACGACTTCTGGCAACGCACTCACGCCATTCACCACGCGACTTCGGGCAATCTCGATCGCCGCGGAATCGGGGACGTCGACACGTTAACAGTGCACGAGTACCTCGTGCTGTCCCGATGGCGTCGTCTTTGTTATCGCGTTTACCGGCACCCGATGATTATGTTCGGCTTGGGTCCGACCTATTTGTTCATCGTTCAACATCGGCTGCCATTCGGCCTCATGCGTGCTGATTGGCAGTCCTGGCTCAGCGTCATGGCAACCAATGTCGCCATCGTAGCTCTCATCGCCACTATGATATGGCTTGTCGGCATCGTCCCGTTCGTGCTTGTGCATCTACCGATCGTGCTGCTCGCGGCTTCGATCGGAGTCTGGCTGTTCTATGTCCAGCACCAATTCGAGGACACCGCCTGGGATCGTGATGGTGTCTGGAGCCTGCACGAAGCTGCGCTTCACGGTAGCTCGTATTATGATCTGCCGAGCGTCATGTGCTGGTTCACCGCTAATATTGGCGTTCATCACATCCATCATCTGTGCAGCCGGATACCATACTACCGACTGCCACTCGTTCTGCGCGATTACCCGGAACTCGCCGCCATCGGCCGGCTTACGTTATTCCAGAGTTTCAGATGTGTGCGGCTGGTGCTTTGGGACGAAGGTCAGCAGCGACTCGTCTCTTTCGGCGAGGCGCGTCAGCGATATGGCCTAGTTTGAAGGCCACGGAGGTCGCTGTCGTCCTAATCCGACCAGCGCAGGGCCGCATCGAGAATAACTCATCGCCACTTGTTGAGAATGCGCGCGTCGAATGGCGAAACGCTGAGCACCGGCCGCATCAAGTCGATGTCAATTGCGGTTTTGGCCTAACTCGTGTCTCGATTGAAAAAGCGATTCCGGCTGTGTTTGAGACCGGTGAGAGGCTCGATTCTAATCGCCACCGCATTTTATAAAAATCTCACCGCGCTTGTCGGCGGCGCGGCGAGCACCGAACGGAATCAAACTCGGCTGTGGGGCATAAAAATCTTGCAATCGCATGGCTTTATTTCAACTGAGAGCCATGAATTCCTCCAAGGCCGCCCTCAAAAAATCGCCCGATAAACGTGCGAATATTTTGTTGCGGCTACTTGGACCTGGGCTGGTCACGGGGGCCGCCGACGACGATCCGTCTGGCATCGCGACTTATTCCCAGGCCGGAGCGCAATTTGCTTATGGCCTGCTGTGGACGGTTTTTCTGACGACACCGTTCATGATCGCCATCCAGGTTGTCAGCGCTCAAATCGGCCGCGTGACGGGAAAAGGCATCATCGCCAATGTGAAAGACTTCGCTCCGCGCTGGCTGGTCATATCTATTGTATCCATCATGGTAATAGCCAACACGTTCAACATCGCGGCCGATCTCGCTGCGATGGGCGGAGCGCTCTCGCTTGTGATCGGCGGCCTTAATCGTGAGCACGCCCTGATTTTCGCAGCAACCTCAGTGCTGCTGCAGGTATTTGTGCGGTACCGACGTTATGCACCCGCTCTAAAGTTTCTCACCTTGGTGTTATTTCTATACGTGGCCACCGCCTTTACCGTCCACATTTCGTGGGGCGAAGCTTTCGCGCGCGCAGTTTGGCCGGCTGCCGAGGTTAACCGCGATTATCTGCTCATGGTCGTCGCGGTGCTTGGGACGACTCAGTCCCTACCTGTTCTTCTGGCAAGCGTCCCAGGAGGTGGAGGAGATGAAGCAAAATCGGCCACGCCGCCCTTTAAAGGAACGGCGGCCATTAAAGGAGCTGTTGCTTGGCGGCGAATCCGAAATTGCGCGCATCGCCCTAGACACTAGCGTAGGCATGGTGTTTTCCAACGTCATCGCGTTCTTTATTATTCTCACCACAGCGGCCGTGCTCCACGCCGGCGGCGTGACTAATATCCGCAGCGCTGCAGAGGCGGCTGAGGCCCTGCGTCCACTTGCCGGTAATTTGACTTTCGTCTTGTTTGCACTTGGAATCGTCGGCACGGGACTGCTTGCGGTAACGGTGCTGGCCGGTTCGGCTGCGTATTGCGCTGCCGAGGCGTTCGGCTGGCCCGCCACGCTAGAGGCGAAAGCGCCGGACGCCATCGGATTTTACTGCATTATTGCCGCCGCTACGGTGGTGGGACTCGCGCTCGGTTATACGCCAATCGATCCCATCCAAATGCTGATTTGGAGCGCCGTGCTCAATGGCATTGTCGCTGTTCCGATCATGACGATCATGATGGTGGTCGTTACGCGCCTTTCGGTGATGAGTCGTTTCAGCGCTCGGCCGACACTCACGTTTTTCGGGTGGGCCGGCACGGCGCTGGTGGCCGTTACTGTTGTCGCACTGTTTTGGTCTTCGTTTGGCTGAGCAGCGCTCGTATCGCGAATAATTCATTCCGGAAGGGAAGGCCGATATCATCGAAAGGAATTGTCGACAGTCAAAAAAGCACGACATGGGCTCAATGCGGAGTCATTCGATCGGGCTTGGCTGAATGCTTACTTCACTCTGAATTACTCATCATTGCCTGTCCGAATATCTCATTTGGGATTGGCACTCACGTTTTGCCCGACGTACGGCCATGTTGATAAAATCCCGCACACCTCTTAAGTGTGAGCAATTTTGCACAGTCTTCACCTTGGCATGGGGCTTCACTAGCAGGAGAGGGGGGATTCTCCTCCTCGTTGAATTTCGGCCACGCCGTTTGTCAGCTTGCATGCAGTTAGAGGATTAAAAGATGCACATGTCGGGTGAAAGTCTGATGATCATATTGGTGGTCGGCCTCATAGCCGGATGGCTGGCCGGCCAAATCGTGCAAGGCGCCGGGTTCGGGATCGTCGGCGACCTCCTCATAGGAATCGCGGGTGCCTTCATTGGCAGTTGGCTCCTTCCGCAACTCGGCCTCCACCTCGGCTCGGGCATTATCTTGGCAATCATCAACGCCACCATCGGGGCCTTGTTACTGTTGCTGGTCATCAGGCTCATTCGTGGCGGAGGCGGGTGGCATAGAAGTTGGGGCGGAAAATTGGGGAAGACGCTAGTAGCCGATGGGCGGCTGGGTAAAGTTTTGGGGGCTCTTTGGAGGAGGGAGCTTTTTGGAGGGTAGATTTTTGGAGGGTAGACATGGAAATGTCGACCTATGAAGCGCGCTCCCCACCAGGAGCCGCCTTGGCGTCGCCTAACGGCCAGCCGTTTATCGACCTCGATGATGCGCACCCGCTCGCGCAGGCGATCGTGGATACGATCCGCGATCCGCTCCTGGTTCTTGATCAGGACCTGCGTATTGTCACTGCAAACCGCGCTTTCCATCAGACGTTCAGGATGAATCGTCAGGACATTCAAGGTCGTCCGGTATATGGGCTGGGCGACGGCCAGTGGGATATCCCCGAACTTCGGTTGCTGTTGGAGGACGTCGCTCCACAGCACACCGTGATGGAGGCTTACGAAGTCGAGCGAGACTTTCCCATTATCGGACGACGCTCGATGCTCCTGAATGCGCGGGAGGTGTTCAATCAAGGAAACTCTCGTAATCTCATTCTCCTGACATTCGAAGATGTGACCGATCGGCGCGCCGCCGAATGTGAGATTACCGAACTGCTCCAGCAGAAGGAAACACTGTTGCAGGAAATGCAGCATCGTGTTGCAAACAGCCTGCAGATCATTGCGAGCTTCCTTCTGCTCAAGGCGCGGACAGTGCAATCGGAAGAAACGCGGCTGCATCTGAGGGATGCTCATCAGCGGGTCATGTCGGTGGCGGCCGTGCAGCAGCAGCTCCTGGCCTCAAGTCATGGCGAGCCGATCGAGATCGGCCCTTATCTCTCTCGATTGTGTGAAGCCTTGGCAGCGTCGATAGCCGACGACAGTCGTCCGGTCTCATTGCAAGTCCAGGCGGAAGGCAGGACGGCCTCATCCGCCGAGGCGGTCAGCATCGGTCTCATTGTCACGGAGCTCGTGATCAATGCGTTCAAGCATGCTTTTGTCGACAACACGCCCGCTGGCCTGATCGTCGTTGCCTATGAGGCGACTGAAACAAGTTGGAGACTTGCGGTTTCCGATAATGGCAGTGGGACACCGGAGGGCTATTTGAAATTGGATAAACCGCCTTCTGGACTGGGCACGATCATCATCGAGGCACTCGCCAAACAGCTTGACGCCCGTGTCGAAATCGTCAGGAACCCAAAGGGCACGACTGCATCAATCACCCATGGAACGCTAGATCCAGCCTGGCCCCCACTGACGGGCTCCGCTTCACTGACAGGCTCCGGCGGGCGCTGGCTCGCGAAATCAAACGGTGGTTCCGTTGCGGCCGTTTGATTGCGTAATATTCGTTCAATAACGCTAAGCGGTCCCTCCGTGTTCTAGTAAATGTCGATCCCGCACCCCATGTGTTAAAGATGACCTTAAGAGAAGACCATCAAACTGATGTGAGCCACCAGGCTGCTGCTATTGCGCGGTGGGATGACGAGGGCGGCGCTTCCATATCAGCTCGAAGCAATACGGGCGTGAGAGTATCGAAAGCCATGCGCTCGAAGCGGATGGCCGAGGTTACCGCAGATCTGAAGGTTGATCAGGCTCCCGCCGAAGACAAGAAAATTCTGGAATGTCTGGGTGCGGCCGTCATCATGCGATGGGGTACTCTCCCGACAAAAATCCAACGGGAACTCTTCGAACACGCGACTTCGCTTGCCGACCTCGCGCAGACAGCTCAGGCGAAGGGCCAGATCGCGCGCTTCCTGCATAATCACAAGGATGACGGCGCTCGGACGACAGCGACCATGCCGCGCCGCGTTGTGATGTGACCTGGAAAGCGCTGCTCAGCGCCTGATCAAGGGCAACGACGTTTTCCACCGAAAGGGTATCACGTGGCTACGAAAGAGCGGCTTGCGGCCATGGCGGCCTCCCGTTGCGCCGTGTGCTCGGGAGCGATGGCGCTTAAGCTCGTGAAGGCGGACCCAACTAACAACGCGTTGGAGTGTCGCACCTACGTGTGCGGGGATTGCGGCCACAGTCAAACGTACAGCGTGGACGGCGGTGACAGCTGATGGGCAATTTCGTTCGGCCCAGCCGAAAGTTGGTTCGCTGGAGAGAATGCTTGCGACATGCGCGCGATGCGGGGAGATAACGAACTTGATGCGCCGAAACGATTGAGCGGAGCAGTTTCCAGCGAACAAAAAACGGTGCCTCCCGCAACAGTCACAACAGGAGAAGGACCGTTAACAGGAGAAGGACCGTGAAACTTACGCAATTCGCTGTCGACGACGGGCCACACAATAGTGATGGATTACTGCTTCACGGGTGGGATGGAGATCAACAAGTAACCGGGTTCGTCAGCAGGCGTGTCATGGACGACTGGGTTGATCCCAGACAGCCGTACCGAGGGCGGAAAAGCCTTTATCGTGAGCAGTACAACGCGCTTGGCAAGCGCAACCTCGCAGCGATCGAGCGAATCGTCACATCCAAATATGAACGAGGTCCGGCGTTCAATCGCCAGTACCCGTTTGTGGACGTTCTGTTATCCGACATCACGGAAAGCGGCGAGGCGCTTGACGCGCGTGAACTCGTTTGTTCTGCCGGAACCGATGTTGCTTCGTGAGCATGGCCCCAGGAGTCGCTAACGCTACATAATTCGCGCTTGAAAACCCACCGATTGTGCAGAAGTCCAAACGCGAAGTTGACGCGCGCCGACCGTTTCGCCGTTCTGACCTTTCAATCAACCGAAACGACGACCACGGAAAAAGCCCTTATTCGTCGTGTTCTGCTTGATATTTGCAGTGTCTCCCTCTTCGGCCGAGTTAGCATGATGTTCATGCTTCACCAATTTCTTGTCCCTCGATACTTCCCTCTCACTCTTTCCGCCTCTCTTACTGCGATTGGCTGGCGGCACCGGCGGCATATGGCTCGACATAACTGAAATCCTCACGTTGATGATCGGCATGAATTCCGATGGATATGGGTATGATGTTCAACTGTTGCTAGAAGCCATTGGCTTGCCTATCCGCGCATAAGCAAGATTTCGTGCGTAGAGCGAGGCCGTGAGATGATGTTCACCATTGAGTTCTTCCGTATTCGAGAAAAGGACAACGCACACGCCATGCTCGATCGGATTACGCATATCGCATCTGATCTGGAGAGCGCAAAGGTGAAAGCAAAATCGCTTTTCGACACTCTGAACCTCCCGCAAAACCCCGACGGCTTGCGGATTTTGGACCAGGACGGACATGAGGTTTTCTTTTGGACGCCGGGAACAAATGATTGCTAGGTCGATGACTTTGTTATCGTGTGTTGAGTGCATATATAACTGGTTGCAGCTACGGACCGGCAAGCCGTAACCTGTGCTTGATCAAGATTGGAATTGTTCACTTAGGGCAGCGAACGCTCGGCCGGGTGAGGTGAATCCTGGTCTCAAGCACACGCGAACGTATCCGCTTTTCTTGCAACTTCTTGCGGCGCCGAACGGTTGAAGTGCGTGATGTACACACAAAGGCTTCTCAACAAAATCCCGCCTCCATCAATTCGGCTGTTCATCAGTTTATCCACCATTGCAGCAATTGCGATCATGGGGTTGGCTCTGGTTGCCCGTTAGCATAGGGCACATTGCGCGGCACAATATTCACGTGCTTCGGGCGCGGGTTGCGGAGCGCGCGGAACGTCGGGTGTGAGCTATTTTGCTCAGATTCCGGACGGACAAAGGCGTAACTTGATAACAGTCGATACGCTATCCCAAAGCGTTCGATCCTTAATTCAAACCCATCCGGGTGTCCGCGGCCTCGCTCCGAAGCGTGTCGGGCGAAAGGAAATACCATGCAAGTGCCTTCAATCCTTCAAGGAGAATCGCCGAAGCGTTTGCTGCAGGGTGCAGTCGTCGGCGCCATCGCAACGATCGTTGTTGGCTTTAACTGGGGCGGCTGGTCGCTTGGCAGCACCGCTGACGAGAGGGCGGTAGAGCGGTCCAAGTTGGCGGTGGTAGCAGCGCTGGCGCCCGTATGCGCCGACAAATTCCGCGCGCAACCTGATGCCGCGGCGAAGACTGTCGCGATTTCGAAGGTCGACGCGTGGAACCGCACGAAAGATTTCCCCACGGAGTTCGTGACGCTGCCGGGTGAAACCTACCCGAGCTCGGCCCTTGCGGACGCCTGCTACGCGCTGTTGATGGCACCGAAGCCCGCTACGGTCCAGTGAGATAGGCGGCGGGAGGAGATTATGACTATTAATGTCAGTGCGCTGCCGGCTGCGCCGGCGTGAACATGGCGGTGAGATCCTTCACCCGCGACGTGACGCTATTATCGGCATGATGACCGTTGGCGCCGGCGTGGACGCGCTCGTGCCGGCCGCGGTGCGTGGGCTCAGGCTGCGCGTGCCCATTACCGCCGGCGGCGATGCGCTGCTTTCGTTTTTCTGACAATCGCGCGAATTTGTGCTTGCGGGACGCTTTGATCTTGGCCGCAGGAGGCGTCATGACCGGCGCCTGGACTGGCCATTGCACATCGGCAACGTCTTCGCTCGGCACCACGTCTGGCTCGAACGCTGCGGCGTCCGGGACCGGTAGCGCACTGTCCTCTGGTGCGACACTTGCTATTGATTGCGCAACCGCTTCCGGCCAGCGCGGTTGGGCATGGTGATCGATGTCGTCGCCGATCGCCGGTTCGCTTTCGCTTTGCATTGCTGAGGCGAGCATCCGCGCCTTGGGCTTGTTCGCCATCGCGATCACGTAAGAGGCGGCCGGCACCAGTTGCACGATATGGAAGCCTTTGTCCTTGAGCTCCTTGAGGAGTCCCGGGAGCGCGGCGACGGTCGAAGGATGGATGTCGTGGAGGAGCAGAATGCCTTTGCCGTACGCTTCGAGCCGCTGCATTGCCACGGCTACGATCTTTTTCCCGCTGATGCGGTGATGCCAATCGTCGGCCACGGTGTCGGAGGAAAAAACGATCAACCCCCGCGCCGCCAGTTCGCTCTCGACGACGTCGGATCGCGCCAGACCGGGAATGCGGAAGAACGGCGCGAGATATTTGGGATCGCCGAAGGCCGCGCTGACGTCGGAAATGCCCCAGTCGATCTCTTGCCGCATTTTCTCGACCGGCAATTGGCCGAACCGGGTTGGATGATCCTCGCTATGCGTGCCGATGGTGTGACCTTCCTCGTAGATGCGGCGCACCATCGCCGGATAGGCCCGCGCCATTTCGCCGACGAGGAAGTAAGTGGCCTTCACGCATTGCGCCGCAAGAATATCGAGGATCTGGTTCGAATAGGGAGGTAATGGGCCATCGTCGAAGGTGAGCACGACTTCCTTGTCGTTGAGCGGGAGCGAGCCGGGATATTGCATGCGGCCAATCCGCGGATATTCGGCGGGATCGAGCGCCAGCACGCGGCTCGTGCCAAGTGCGTCCGGATGCCCGGGACAGTTGGCGGCTTGGCCGGCCGTATTCTGAGCGGGCTGCGGATCTGCTACTTGATTTGCGGCCTCAGCCGCAGATTGGGGAGCGGCGGCCTGGCTGGCCGCAGCTTGGGTGGGTGCGTCTTGCGCCGAAGCCAAGTCAAAGCACAGCGTTGCAACGCTCGCTGCCGCGAGCGACGCCGCCAACAAAGCTGCCCCGGCCTTGCTCATTCCCAACTCCGACACCCGGCCCCCAGCAACAGCGCCGAGCGGCCGAACAACACGAATCGCCAAAGACCACGAATCCGGCCCGAATCTTACGGCCCGCCGACATTAACGGCATGTGAACGGCCTCGACCTGTCCGGGCCTCAACTGTTAATAAATCTGATAAATCCGGCCTTTAGGAGCTTCCACGGGGCGGCCCGACTGGGCTTTTTGTAAGGGGCCAGCCCCGTTATCTTTAATCTAAACCTCGCTTTGGCCCTTCGCCTTGGCCCTTTGCTTTGGGCCCGCCAGGGAGCGACCGATGCTAACGAACAGTCTGCCTGGACTCGATTTCGGTCTCGGCAGCGATATCGAAATGCTTCGCGACACGGTGCGCGACTTCGCGCAGGAGACGATCGCGCCGCGCGCTGGCGAGATCGACAGCTCCAACAGCTTTCCTCGTGATCTGTGGCCGCAACTTGGAGCGCTTGGTCTTCTCGGTATTACAGTCGAAGAGGAATGGGGCGGCGCCGGGCTCGGCTATCTCGCGCATTGCGTCGCCATGGAGGAGATTTCGCGATCCTCGGCCTCCGTCGGTCTTTCCTATGGCGCGCATTCGAACCTGTGCGTCAACCAGATCCGCCGTAACGGCAGTGATGAGCAGCGACGACGCTATCTGCCGAAGCTCATCTCCGGAGAGCATGTCGGCGCCTTGGCGATGTCGGAGCCCGGCGCCGGCTCGGACGTCGTTTCCATGCGCACGCGTGCCGACCGCAAAGGCGATCGTTACATCCTCAACGGCTCGAAAATGTGGATCACGAACGGGCCGCTCGCCGACACCATCGTGGTTTACGCCAAGACCGACCGCACTGCCGGCGCGCGCGGCATCACCGCTTTCATCGTCGAGAAGACATTCAAGGGATTCTCAACCGGCAAGAAGCTCGACAAGCTCGGCATGCGCGGCTCCGACACCAGCGAGATCGTTTTCGCCGACTGTGAGGTCCCTGCGGACAATGTGCTCGGCGTCGTCGGCAATGGCGTCAACGTGCTGATGTCCGGGCTCGATTACGAGCGCGCCGTGCTGGCCGCGGGTCCGCTCGGGGTGATGCAGGCCTGCCTCGATCTGGTCGTTCCTTATTTGCATCAGCGCACGCAATTTGGTCAGCCGATTGGCCGTTTCCAGCTCATGCAGGCCAAGCTCGCCGACATGTATGTGACGCTGAACGCGGCCAAGGCTTACGTTTACGCAGTTGCTCGAGCCTGCGACCGCGGCGAAACCACGCGCGAGGATGCAGCAGGCGCCATTCTTTACGCCGCCGAGCGCGCCACCTGGATGGCGCTCGAAACGATCCAGTGTTTGGGCGGCAACGGTTATATCAATGACTATCCGGCCGGCCGGCTTCTGCGTGATGCAAAACTTTATGAAATCGGTGCTGGCACGAGCGAAATCCGCCGCATGCTGATCGGCCGTGAAATCTTCGAAAAGACGCGGTAGGCCAGATGAGAGCTCGGATTTTGCTGGCGCTCGTAATTGTCGTGTCGGGAATGCCATTGGCCGGCGCATATGCGCAAACGCGCAAGCCCACGGTCCAGGAAGTCGCGGCTATCCGAAACTGCGCAACCCAATATCGGGACGACGTGGACGAGGGGGAGCGGCAGTGCCTGTTCAATCTCGTCGCCACGCCTTGCACCAAGACGCGGGAAGGCTCTTCCAATCTCGGCACGGCCGACTGCTATCGCGTCGAGTGGGTGATTTGGGACAATCTCCTCAACGAGAACTTCAAGAGTCTGATGGTCGCGCTCGATAACCAGCAGCTCGCAAAGCTGCGCGTGATGCAGCAGGCCTGGATCGCTTACCGCGACACCACCTGCAATTTTTACATGGACAAAATTCAGGGCTCGATGGCCGTTCCGATGGGGGCGGCTTGCGCGGCGCGCGAAACCGCCCGGCGAGCGCTGCTTCTTCGGTTTTTCGATCAGATCTAGGGTGCATCTTGCGCAAGACGGGGGCTGTTCAACCCAGCCGCCGGTCGTATTCCAACACCGCGTTGAGCAGGACCTGCGCGCCGGCGGCGCATTGCTCAAAGCTCGTCCACTCCGCTTCGTTGTGCGAAATACCGCCGCGGCTCGGCACGAAAATCATGGTCGTCGGCGCCACGCGGGCGACGTAGACGGAGTCATGACCGGCGCCGGAAACGATGTCGCGGTACGAGAACCCCGCGGTTTCGACCGCGACGCGCACGCAATCGATCAGGTCCGGCGAAAAGTGTACCGGCGGCGAGGCCCAGATCCGGGCGTCGCGATAGGTAAGCTGCAGTGGCGGCAGAACTTCGGCCAGCGCTTCGCGTAATTGCATTTCCATGAAGTCGAGGGCTTTTTCGTCCGGATGACGGAAATCAATGGTGAAGAATACCTCCCCGGGAATGACATTGCGGCTGTTCGGTCTGTTCTCGATCAGCCCGACGGTCCCCACCGCATCCGGCGTCTCACGGGCAATCGCGTCAATGCGTTCAATCATTCGAGCGGCGCCGAACAGCGCATTCTTGCGTAGCCGCATCGGCATCGCGCCGGCATGGGCTTCCTCTCCGGCGATCGTCACGTCGTACCAGCGTACGCCCTGCGCGCCTTGCACGATGCCGATCATCCGGCCTTCGTGTTCCAGGATCGGCCCCTGCTCGATGTGCAACTCGAACATGCCGGCGAATTTGTGCGCGCCCGCTTTCGCGGCGCCGCGATAACCGATGCGCGCCAGCTCCTCGCCGAAGGTTTTGCCTTCGCGATCGGCGCGGGAATAGGCGTAGTCCGGCGTAAAAACGCCGGCAAAAACCCCGGACGCCAGCATGGCCGGAGCAAAGCGCGCGCCTTCTTCGTTGGTCCAGTTGACGAGCTCGATCGGTGCGTTTGTCGCCCGATCGTTGTCGTGCAGCGTCCGTAGCGCTTCGAGCGCGGCGAGAACGCCAAGCGGGCCATCGAATTTGCCGCCGGTCGGCTGGGTGTCGAGATGCGAGCCCATCGCGATCGGCGCCAGATTGGGATTTTTACCCGTTCGCCGCGCAAACATATTGCCAACCTCATCAACCGTCACGGCACAGCCGAGCGCGGCGCACTGGGCTTTGAGCCAATCGCGCACTTGCCGATCGAGATCGGTCAGCGTGAGGCGGCAAATGCCGCCTTTTGCCGTGGCGCCAATCCGTGCGGTCTCCATCAGCGAATCCCACAGGCGCTCGGCATCGATCTGCAAAAGCGGCACGTCCAAAACTCCTTCAGCACCGAGGAAGGCGAGGGCTCCCTGATAGCGGCCAATGGCCGACTAGGCCATCGTATGAGTCTGTCATCGGCCTAGACGGAGGCGGCTGCTGGCGTACTAACTCATTGAATCCACGACGAATCAGCTATGATGGCGCGCTCGGATAGCGCGGGGGAGCAAGCGCAATGTTGCGCGTGCGGTTGAAAGCGGACGGACGCCTGGTCGAGGTTCTGCCGGACGGCAGCGAACGCCCGATCGCCAGCGATCCGCGCGCAATTGCCAGCGCCGCGCATCATGCCGCACGCGCCGAGGAAGCCCGTTATGCGCGCAATGTGCGCGGGCGGACCGGCCTCACACAGGCCGCGTTCGCCGCACGGATCGGCGTGCCGGTCGAGACCGTGCGTAATTGGGAGCAGGGCAAGCGCTCGCCGCGCGGACCCGCCCGCGCGCTCCTCAAAGTCATCGAAGAAGCGCCCGACGCCGCCTTCGCGGTGCTCGCCAAAGCGCGTTAAAGCCGCATAACACCTTCGCTTGGCAAGGGCTGGAATTGCCGCCGGCAATCGCGGATGCTGCGGCCCGCCCGCAGGATCAGCGGCATTTCGTGGAGGTTGTTGCCAACATGGACGTTATCGAAAGTCATGTTATCGAGAGTCATGGCGCGCGTATTCCCGTCCTCGGCTTCGGCACGATGACGCTGAAAGAGGATGTGTGCGTCCAATTGGTCGAAGCAGCGCTTCGGCTCGGTTATCGGCATCTCGACACCGCGCAAATGTACGGCAACGAGCGCGAGGTCGGTTCCGGCAGGCGCGGCTCGGGGCTTAAGCGTGAAGATATTTTCCTCACCACCAAGATCTGGTTCACGCGCTTGGCCGCTGGCGATTTTGAGCGCTCCGTGGACGAAAGTCTGGAGCGCTTGGCGCTGCCGTGGGTCGACCTGCTGATGATTCATTGGCCGAACGCGCAGCTGCCACTTTCTGAATCGATTGCCTCGCTTTGCAAGCTGAAGAAGGCAGGACTCGCCAAACATATCGGCGTCGCCAATATAAATATCGCGATGATTGAGGAGGCGGTCAAAGTCGCAAGCGAACCGATCGCTGTCCTGCAGATCGAAACTCATCCCTATCTCGACCAGAGCAAAGTGATCGCAGCGGCGCGTCGCCACGGCATGGCTATCGTCGGCTATTGTCCGCTGGCGCGTGGCAAAGTGCCCACAGACCCGACGCTGCAGCGGATCGGCAAAGCGCATGGAAAAACGCCGGCGCAAGTGGCGCTCCGTTTCCTCATGCAGCAACAGATCATTCCTATCCCGCGCACATCCAAGCGCGAGCGGTTGGCCGAAAACCTCGACAGCCCCGATTTCACGCTGAGCGAGGCGGAAATGGCAGAGATCGCAAAGCTCAAGCGCCCGGATTCGCGGATCGTCAGCCCACCGCAAGCGCCAAAGTGGGACACATGAACACGGTTGGACCAATCGCGAGTGTCACCGCGAATGGCGCCAAGATCCCGCTAGTTGGGCTTGGCACCTGGGATCTGCGCGGGCGGACTTGCGCGCATACGGTGGAACAGGCGTTGCAGCTCGGCTACCGCCACATCGATACCGCGGAAATGTACGATAACGAGCGCGAAGTGGGCGAGGGCCTCCACGCCTCGGGCGTCAAGCGCGGCGAAATCTTCGTCACGACCAAAGTCTGGCCGTCGCATTTCGCGCCGCGCGATCTCGAGCGTGCTGCGCGCGACTCACTCGCACGGCTGCGGGTGCGCGAAGTCGATTTGTTGCTGCTGCACTGGCCCAATCCGCAAATTCCGCTTGCCGACACGCTGGGCGCGCTGGGCAAGGTCAAGCGCGACGGGCTTGCCCGGCATATCGGCGTGTCCAATTTCACGGTGATGCTCCTCGAGGAGGCCGTGCGGCTTTCGACCGAACCGCTGGTCGCCAATCAGATCGAATGCCACCCTTTTCTCGATCAATCGAAGATCATCGCCGCCTGCCGCAGGCATGACATGGCGGTTGTCGCCTATAGCCCGATCGCGCGCGGCGGCGCGCGTAACGACAAGCTCTTGGCGCGTATCGGCGCCGCGCATGGCAAGACCGCGGCACAGATATGCTTGCGATTTTTGGTGCAGCAGAACATCGTCGTGATCCCGCGCACCAGTAAAGAGAAACGACTTGCAGAAAACGCCGCGATTTTCGATTTCACGTTGGGTGCCGCGGAGATGACGGAGATTGCGGGGCTGGCGCGCCGCGACGGCCGCATCGTCGATTGGTCTTATTCCGGCCGCGCCCAGTGGGATTGACCGGGTTCGTTTCTATGCCGGAAATTGCTCGCGGCTGCAGCTATCCGTTTTAGCTATCAGCGCTTTGAGGATCGCGGCATGCGCCGCCCGGGCGCTGCTCGCCGAGATCCGCGTCTTAAACGATGCGCTGTTTTGTTGGTGAGCTGTCGCGCTCGCAAATATTTTTCGAAATCGACTGCGGAGACCGGCGCGCCATAGAGAAAACCCTGTGCTTCCTCGCAGCCTTCGCCAAGCAGGAACTCCGCTTGCGCTTCGGTCTCGACGCCCTCGGCGATGACCTCAAGCCCGAGATTGTGGGCCATGACGATCAACGAACGCACGATCGCGGCAGCGTCGGTGTCGTCGATGATTTTGCGCACAAAGCTGCGATCGATCTTGATCCTTGAGAGCGGAAACCGGGTCAGATAACTGAGCGACGCATAACCGGTGCCGAAATCGTCGAAAGCAATTCCGACGCGTTTTTCATGCAACTTCTGCAGCGTCTCGGCAGCGCCCTCATAATTGAGAGTGCTATTCTCGGTGATTTCAATCTCAATACTTTCCGGCGGCAGCTTGGTCTCATGCAACGCGTCGTCAATCGCCTTTAAGAGAACATCGCCCTGGAATTGCGGCGGGAATACATTGATGCCGATTCGCCCGGGCGATAGTCCCATCCCGCGCCAGGCCGCAGCCTTGTGGCATGCGGTGAGAATGATCCACCTGCCGACGTCCAGCGCGATGGCGTTCGTCGCAAGGGTTTCGATGAACGCGCCCCGGCATGAGAATCCCGCGCTCGGGATGCCGCCAGCGCAACAATGCCTCCGCGCCGACAATAGCGCCGTCGATAAGCCGGATTTCAGGTTGGAAATAGATCTCAAGTTCTTTTTGCGCATAGGCTCGCGTCAATTCGAGGTCGAGCGCGCGGCGCGCCTGAACTTGCGCGCGATGCACGGGCAGAAAGAAGCGGCGCGTGCGGCCGCCATTCGATTTTGCCTGGTACAGCGCGAGATCGGCATTGGCCAGCAAGTCGTCGACGGTCGTTCCGTCATTCGGAGCGATCGCGATGCCGGCGCTGCCGCCGACCCGTACGGAGTGCTCATTGATCTCAAAATTCTGCGCCAGCCGGTTGAGCACTACGTCGACGATCTCGCTGATCAAGCGTGGATCGCCACATTCAGGAACTACCAAGACAAACTCATCACCGCCGAGCCGGAACACCTGGACATTGGCGCGCTCCTTGGTGGCTTCGATGAATCGCTGGCCGACTTCGACCAAGAGCTGATCGCCAACCGAGTGGCCCAGCGTGTCGTTGACATCTTTGAAGCTGTCGAGGTCGAATAGCGCGACCGAGATCGGCCGCCGCGAGCCCTCGCCGGCGAGCAACCGGCCGAGGACTTTCTGCAGCGACAATCGATTGGGCAGACCGGTGAGCGGGTCGAAATGCGCAAGCCGCTCGAGTTGTGCCTGGGCTTTTTTGCGCTCGGTGACTGATGCGCCCAGGCGACGCCGCTGATCGCGCCTCCGGGACTGTACATCGGGGCGGCCGCGACTCTGACATGCACCAAAGACCCATCCTTGCGTTGCCGCAGTACTTCTTCGTTGCGAATAGTCTCGCCGTTCCGCGCACGTCGGTACATTTCGAAGGATTCTACCTGCCCGTCGGATGGCACGATTTGCACGGCCGTGCCGATCGCTTCCGCAGCGCTGTATCCGTAGAGCTTCTGCGCCGCGGGGTTCCAAAGAACGATCCGGCGTTCCAGATCGGAACAGACGATTCCCACCGGCGATGCATCGATGACTGCGGCAAGCGTGTTTTTGGATTCCTGCAGTTCGAATCGGCGCCGTTCGATAGACGCCGCCATGCGGTTGAACGCCGCGGCGAGATTGCCGACCTCTTCATCGGACTTCACCGTTGTTCGGTGGGTAAGATCGCCATTTGCCAGCTCCAGCGCATCGCGCTGCAATTGGCGAAGTGGCCCAACTATGCGGCCGGATAGCATCCAGGCGATCGCGAATCCCGCCAGGAGAGAAATACTGCTGAAGATGCCGCCCCAGGTTAGGTGGCTGATCATCGCCAACAACCCGACATTGGTCGGAAATCCCACTGATACCACCCACGGCACACGATGCGCCCGGGCCGATCCGGTTATGCGTTTGATGTGATCAGGCCAGATCGTTATCGCCGATGACTCTTTTTCGGTCAGCATTTCAGCCACGTCGTCTGAGCTGCTGAGGTTGCGGCCGATCCAATTTAGGCCGCCGTCGCTTTGTGCAACGACGATGCCTTTTTGGTTGATGACGCGCACAACACTCCCGGCGGGAAGCCGCTGGGTTCGCAGCGCGTCTTGAAAACGGTCGAGCTTGGTGCCGATGGCGATGACCGCGCGCAATCGACCGGTTTGGTCTTTTACCGGAGAAGCCAGGGCAACGACCCATTCGCCCGTGAGCTTGGTGCGGATCACATCGCCAATTGCCAAGCGTTGGCCGGCGATTACCTGCTGAAAGTAGGCTCTGTCCCCGGCATAAAACCGCTTATCTGTGGCCTCGAACGAGGTTCCGATGTTGGAGCCATCGGGGGCAAATAGCAGAATATTGCTGATATAGTCCGGCAATTCATCTTTCACTTGGCGCAGGAGAGCATCATTTGCCTCCGCGTCTGCCAAGCGTGTCGACACGGCGTGGCTCAGGCCGGTCAGCAGATTTTCGAGACTACCGATGTGGTCATCGACCTGAACCGCAAGCAGCCGCGCTTCATCGAGAGCGTGCTCCACCGCCTGATTTTGGTCGTCGCGTAATTGGCTCCACAGCCCGCCGCAAATCAGGGCGAAGAAGGGAAATACCGTGGCCACCACCAGGCCCAACAGGCGCGATCGGATAGTGCGTAGCAGCATCGGGCGGGCCCATCTGCGCCTGTCGTGTTGTTCACGCTGGCGTGGGCCCGCTTATAGTCGGGGTGGTTTTCGGCAAGTTTTACGCAGAACGTTAGACAATAATCTTCCTGGGCTAGGTTTAATCCGTGCTTAACCGCTTCAGGCAAATGCGGGTACGATCGTCAAGGAACGACAAAGGCAATACCGGAGCCGAGCACCGATCATTGCCCCGCAGCTGCGTGCCAAGTTTAGCGCATCGCCGCGGCAATATTGCCGCCATCGACAGTCGTGACGTCCGCGGTGGTTTTCAGCGCCAGTGCCTGGTGCAAGAAGGCCTGCGCCACGTCTTCAGCGGTTACTTCGCGGCCAAGCAGATTGCCGGTCATATAATCTTTCTCGCTCACGCCACGCGCTTGGGCGCGTGACGCGATCATCTCAGGCGTGAGCAGGCCGGAACGGATACGGTCGGCATTGACCGCATTGGCGCGAATGCCGTCGGCGCCGTAATCGAGCGCGTATTGCCGCATCAAAGCGAGCGCCGCCGCTTTGGGAATTCCGTATGGCCCGAAATTTAGGCCGGGATTGACCGCTTGCTTGGAAATATTGAAGAGCAGGCATCCGCCGGTGCCCTGCGCGCGCATGATCCGCACCGCGGCCTGGGCGACGCGCTGGTGGCCGTAGAAATTCAGCTCAAAACTTTTGTGCAGAATGTCCTCGTCGACCTCGCCGATGCGTCCCTGCCAGGCGCCGCCGGCGTTGGAGACGACGATATCCACGCCGCCGAAATGCTCTGCGATCTTCTCGAACGCCGCACTGACCGATCCACCGTCGGTGACATCGCAGGCGAGCGCCAGTGCATGCCCGCCGACCACGTTGGCTTGCTCGCGCGCGGCGGCCCGATCGACGTCAAGCAATGCGACCTCGGCGCCGGCCGCGGCGAAGCACTTTGCGGTTGCAGCCCCAATCGCGCCACCGGCGCCGGTAATGGCGGCAACTTGCCCGGCCAGCGGCGGCTCCTTGCGCGCGCCGAGCTTGGCCTGTTCGAGCGGCCAATATTCGCAATCGAACATGTCGGCTTCGGAAATCGCTTCGAACCGGCCGATTGATTCCGCGTCGGCCAAGCATTCGATCCAGGCCTCGGCGATGTCCGCGGCTATGACGGCGTCTTGCTTGGTGCGGCCCAGACCAAACAGACCTAGCCCGCGCACGAGGGCGAGCCGGGGCAGGGGATCAAGCGGTCGCTTGGTGCTGCCAGCGCGCTTGTTGTGGCGCGCGAAATAGTCTCGGTAACGCGTTGCGAATTCAAACGTTTTTTCGTGCGCGTCCAGCGCGAATTTGCCTATTCGTTCCGGCTCGGGCGCGTCTAGAACCAGCGGCCAATTTTTGGTTCGGATCGTGTGATCCGGCGTGATCACGCCGGCTTGGCTCAATCGCCCCAGGTCCTTGCCATTGAGAAAATCCGCAATCGCGTTGCCAGTGCGGAATTCGAGCACCAAACGCCGCCAAGCGCCCTGTGTTTTATCGTCCTTCTCGCTGCATACCCCGCGCACGATCGGCGCCACCTCCGCGACCGGCGGTGGCCTGCGTGCGGGCTGTGCGGCCGCGACAGACTTCCGGTTGCGCGCGATGAAATTTTCGGCGCGCGATACAAACGCGATCATGCGTTCGTAAGCCTCATGCGCCGTTTCGCCGAAGGTGATCAGCCCGTGTTTACTTAAGATCAGGCCTTCGCAGCCGGGCGCGCGCTCGAAAACCTCGAAGGCCTTTTTGGCGAGCCCAAATCCCGGCATCAGGTAAGGAACGAAGGCCATGCGGTCACCAAAGACCTTCGCGCAAATCTGCTCGCCATGCGGTTGATCGATGACGCTCAGCGCTGCCGTCGCATGGGTGTGGTCGATGAATTTGTGCGGCAGAAAGGCGTGCAGCATCACCTCGACCGACGGATTTGGCGCGCGCGGATCGATCAGGCTGGCTCGCTCGATACCGAGGAGTTCTTCGTCGCCGATCGTCGCGAGCGCGCGCAGTTCACGCATCGGTTCAAGGCGCAGCGCGGGAAAGCCGGCCAGCTCGATGGACGCCATGTCGGCGCCGGAGGCCTTGACGCGCAATACCCCGACTTCCGCACCGAGAAGATCGCGCATCCTGGTCTTGAGCGACGTATTGCCGCCGCCATGCAGGACAAGTTTGGGATCGCGGCCTAACAGGCGCGTCGTGTAGATGCGCAATGACAGATCGGGGTCAATTCCCGCTTTGGCGCCGTCAGCTACTATGGCTTTCGCGTCGCGATCGACCCAGCCGCTCTTCATCGCTCAGCTGCCGGCGAAGCGGCGCGACCACCAGCCGGTGCGGCGCGGCCGTTCGCCTTCGGAAGCCTCGCCGGTTTCGGTAATTACCGGCTCGGGCGCCTGCGATGCCACCGGCGCTGCCGGATCGTTCCCCGCAACTTCGCCTCCAGCTGTCGGCGCCGGCTCGCGAATTGTCGAACGCCGACGGGCCGCTTCCGACTGCCCGACCGTGGCAGGCGACACGGCTGGCGATGCTTCAGGCGGTGCCGCGCGCTCGGTCGATGGCGAATCGAGATCGGCAACGGCATGTGAGAGCTCAGGTTCGGTCGCTGCGGGTGGGATGAGCTGCTCTGCGGGTGCGAATTCCTGTTCGGAGTAGTGCCCGGATTGGTCGGCATGCCCGCCCTCGCCATTGCGCTGCCGATTACGTCGGCCGCCGCGGCGGCCACGACGTCGGCGCCGCTCGTCACGGCGCGGCTCTTCGCGACCTTCATGCGGTTCGGATGCAAAGCCGCCGGCCGTTCCGGCCGCGGCTTCATCCTGCGTCGCGTCGTAAGCCTCCGCGGCCTGATCATGGTCCGACTCGGCGATCGCGATCTGCTCGATATGCGGCTGGGCCTGGTCATGAATATGTTCGCCGCCGCCGCGTCCGCGGCGCCGCCGCCGGCGGCGGCGCGGCCCGGCTTCGCCGGGTCCGGCAACTGGGGCAGCGGCAATCTCGGTTTCGACCTCGAACTCGGCTGGTTCCGCCTCGCTTGCCTCGCCGCCAATCTCTTCGAGGTCGTCCTCTTCTTCCAGCGGCGCGACCGCGGCTTGGGCCCGCTCGGCAATCGCTTTTGCCGCCTCAGGCGTATGCACCTGCTCGCCACGATCGATGACAAAGGTCTGCGGCGCCCGAACGGTTTCGTCCGCGATGACCGTAATCGTGATGGCGAACCGATCTTCCAGCCCCCGCAAATGCGCACGCTTCTGATTGAGCACATAGAGCGCGACATCTGGGCGTGTGCGCGCGATGAGATTGTGCGTCGCGCCTCTTATCAGCTGATCGTCGAGCGCGCGCAGCACCTGCAAGGCCAGCGACGAGACCGAGCGGACATGGCCGCTGCCGCCGCAATAGGGGCATTTCTCGGTTGAGCTTTCGAGCACGCTAGTGCGGATGCGCTGCCGTGACATTTCGAGCAGGCCGAAATGCGAGATGCGGCCGACCTGGATACGCGCGCGATCGTGTTTGAGACACTCTTTGAGCCGGCGTTCCACCGCGCGATTGTTGCGCTTTTCATCCATGTCGATGAAGTCAATGACGATCAATCCGGCGAGATCGCGCAAGCGCAGCTGCCGCGCAATCTCGTCCGCCGCCTCCAAATTAGTTTTGAACGCGGTGTCCTCGATATGATGCTCGCGGGTGGCGCGCCCAGAATTAACGTCAATTGCCACCAAGGCTTCGGCCTGGTTGAGCACGACATACCCGCCCGACCGCAGCTGCACGACGGGCGAGAACATCGCATCCAGCTGGTTCTCGACCCCGTAGCGCGACAACAGAGGCTGGCTGTCGGTGTACAGCTTCACGTTCTTGGCGTGGCTCGGCATGAGCATGCGCATGAATTCCTTGGCCTCATGGTAAGCGTCAGCGCCCGCGACCAGGACCTCGTCGATATCCTTGATGTAAAGATCGCGGAGCGAGCGTTTGACCAGCGAGCCTTCCTCGTAGACCAGTTTGGGAGCCGTCGATTTGAGCGTTAAGTCGCGCACCGTCTCCCACATACGTAAGAGATATTCGAAATCGCGCTTGATCTCGATCTTGGTGCGGCTGGCGCCGGCGGTGCGCAGGATCACGCCCATACCCTCCGGCACTTCGAGGTCGGCGGCCGCTTCGCGAAGCCGCGCGCGATCATCCGGATTGGTGATTTTGCGGCTGATGCCGCCGCCCCGGGCCGTATTCGGCATCAGCACCGAGTAGCGTCCGGCCAACGAAAGGTAGGTCGTCAGCGCCGCGCCTTTGGTGCCGCGCTCTTCCTTGACCACCTGCACCAGCATGACCTGGCGGCGCTTGATAACCTCCTGGATCTTGTATTGGCGCCGAAAGCGCGGGGCGCGATCCGGGACTTCTTCCAATGCATCGGCGCCGCCGACGGATTCGACGACCTCTTCAGCCGCCTCTTCTTCCTCGCTATTGCCGTCGAACGGGCGCGGCTCGGTCGTAAGCCTGGCTTCGTCGTTCTCGCTCGCTGGCGCAGACGCGGCGGCCTCCGCCTCTTCGATCGCAGCGCGATCCTGCGCGTCGTCGCGGCTGGCCTCGTGCACGATGCCGGCCTCGACCTCGTCGGCCGAGGTGCCGCCCGCCGGTCCTATCGGCGCCGGGCTCTCGAAGCTCGGCGCAGTCGTCTCCTCTGCCGGTGCGACGGTCAGGGACTCGGCCTCAGAGTCTTCGCTCGATTCGTCTTCGCTCGATTCCTCAGCGCCGGCCAATCCCGACGCGGACTGGTCCGGTTCGAGGATATCGCCGGCCAGCGGTTCGGCAGCGTCGCTCCGGATCACATCATCATCGCGGCGCGAACGGGAGGGTCCCCGGACCCGCCTGGGCACGCGCTCGACATCATCCACGGCGGCGCGCTGCGCGCGCTCTTCCTCGGCGATGAGAGCCTGCCGATCAGCGATCGGAATCTGGTAATAGTCCGGATGGATTTCGCTGAAAGCGAGGAACCCGTGGCGATTACCGCCGTAGTCGACGAAAGCGGCTTGAAGTGACGGCTCGACGCGCGTCACTTTCGCCAGATAAATGTTGCCCCTTAATTGCTTGCGGTGCGCAGATTCAAAGTCGAATTCTTCGACGCGGTTGCCGCGCAAAACCACCACCCGGGTCTCCTCCGGATGGGTCGCGTCGATGAGCATTTTGTTGGCCATTGGCAAATCTCATGGGGACGGCCCGCTCGCGTCGCGCCGCATCGGCGGGAGGCGAGGAAACTGGTCCGATTTTTGTTGAATGGAGCGGTCCGGAAGTTGCGAGCGCCGCAAGCATAGAAAGGCCGGCCGTCGGCAAGCGATAAACGAACACTGCCGAGCCGTTTGGTGTAAACCTTGACTTGGGCCTCGAACATAAACTCCAAACCGCGACGAGACGGCAGCGCGGAACGCGGCCGCAATTTTGCTAGATGCGGGCGATGCGGCGCGACGCCATTTAGCGGCTTTGCCGCTGCGAATGTGCGGCGCGCACGGCCCGGGTCGTCCTCATCCCCACTAGCCTTGGCAGAGCTTTGCGTCGCTACGAATGCCGTGTTTGTCGAAGACATGATCGGTCTGAACATCTTCTCAACGAACGTCATGGCACTGCAGCGGATCGAAAGCAGCGTTTGCCCGGCTCCCGGATCGTCTTAAGGGAGCCGATATGGCGCACGCGCCGGAGGCCGTCACGCGGACACAACCGGAACCTTTCATCGTCAGCATGCTCTTCTTACGGCCGGTGCCGCCGAATTGGCAAGTCGCCTGTGGGATTTACCCGCAGGTAAGGCGGGTTTTGCCTTATTACTGGGGCTTTTCGCCGGCTAATTAGGTTCCGGTTAACTATGCCTGCCTAATGGGGTAGGAGGGCGGGATGAGGTCGGAGCCGATGGTCATCCAAGCCGTGCGCTTGGCCTTTTTCGGCGCGTTGATCGCCGGGATCGCATTGGCGGCTGGCGCGTCGGCGCCGGCTTCCGCCGATTCCTTTCCGGTGGCGACCGATGCCCGACTCGGCGGTGACGACGCCCAAACGCGTTTGGTGGTGGATCTTAGCCGCAAGATCGACCTGCACGTCTTTACTCTTGCCGATCCATACCGGGTCGTCGTCGACATCCCGCAAGTCACGTTTCGGCTGCCGCCAAAGGCCGGTGACACCGGTCGCGGTTTGATCAAAGCGTTTCGTTTTGGGCTGGTGATGCCGGGCGGCTCGCGCATTGTGATCGACCTTGTCAAGCCGGCGCGAGTCGACAAGGCATTTGTCGTCGATCCGGCGGACGGTGCGCCGGCGCGCCTCGTGCTTGATTTGGTGGCGAGCGACCGCGAAAGCTTTTTACGCAAGATCGCTCTTGATCAGCGATTCGCGCACGCCCAGGCGCCGCCGTCGCGCGAGCAGCAGTCTTCCTCCGGCGATACCCGGCCGCTCATCGCGCTCGATCCCGGACATGGCGGGATCGATACCGGCACCAAGGGGCCGAGCGGGCAGATGGAAAAAGACATCGTGCTCGATTTCGCCAAGCGGCTGCGGGAAAAAATCGAAACTGCAGGCAAGTATCGCGTGCTGCTAACGCGATCGGACGACACCTTTGTGCCGCTGGCGGAGCGGGTGCACTTCGCGCGCGAGGCTGGCGCTGCCCTGTTCATATCGATCCACGCCGATTGGCTGCCCCGCAGGGAAGGGGATGCGCAGGGCGCCACGGTCTATACGCTCTCGGAAACCGCGACCGACCCCGCCGCCGCGCGACTTGCCGAACAGGAAAATCGCGCCGACGTGATCGCCGGTGTTGACCTGAAAGAGCAGCCGGAAGACGTCGCCGGCATCCTGATCGACCTGGCGCAGCGCGAGACCAAGACCTTTTCGGTTCAATTCGCCAATAAACTGGTTGGAATAATGAAGCGGACCGCTCGGTTGCACAAAGAGCCGATCAAGTCGGCAGGATTTCGTGTATTGCGCGCGCCTGACGTGCCCTCGGTCCTGGTCGAACTCGGCTACGTCTCAAACAAAGAGGATTTGCAATCGCTGTTGTCGGACACCTGGCGAGATCACACGGCGGATGCGATGGCGTCGGCGATTGATGGCTATTTTTCCGATCATCTGGCAGGGACCCGCGCCGGGGCTAATTGAGGGCGAACTCCACCGGTTTATGTGGCGTAATGGCCTCAGTTTGAACAAAAAACCGAGCGACGACATGAGCGAGACGGAACGAGCTAGCAGGTGGGGGCCGTTACTGTCACACTCCGCCGCAGTGGCGGCGCGAAGACGCTTATTGCTGTGTGGTCTCTGCCACCAACCCGCCCGCTGGCTGCGGGAGATGAGTTTGGCTCAACCGAAATTTACTGAATGAGATTGGTGCCGCGGTGAAACTGCTCCTGCGCTTTCTCGGCTTCCTGTTTGCGATCGGTACCGTTTTTTTCATCGTCGGCGTCGCGGCGACGGCGGGCCTGTTGTGGCATTTCTCCAAGGACTTGCCCGATTATTCGCAGCTTAAGGATTATGAACCGCCGGTGATGACGCGCGTCCACGCTGGCGACGGCTCGTTGCTTGCGGAATATGCCAAGGAGCGGCGGCTCTATCTGCCGATTCAGGCGATTCCGAAGCTTGTCATCAATGCTTTCGTCGCCGCCGAGGACAAGAATTTCTATCAGCATCCCGGTGTCGACATTTACGGCATCGCCCGCGCCGGCATGCTCTACATCGAAAATTATGGAACTGGCCGCCGGCCGCAGGGCGCCTCCACCATTACCCAACAGGTCGCCAAGAATTTTCTTCTGACCAACGAACTGTCGTTTCAGCGCAAGATCAAGGAAGCGCTGCTGGCGCTGCGTATCGAGCGCACCTATTCGAAGCAGAAGGTCCTCGAACTTTATCTCAACGAAATTTATCTCGGCTTCGGTGCCTACGGCGTAGCGGCGGCATCGCTGTTGTATTTCGACAAATCGGTGCATGAGCTGACGATTGCCGAGGCCGCTTACCTTGCCGCTCTGCCGAAGGGGCCGAATAATTACAATCCGTTCCGCCGACACGATGACGCGGTGGGCCGTCGCAACTATGTAATCGATCGCATGGCGGAGGACGGCTACATCACCGCCGCGCAAGCCGAAAAAGCCAAGAAGGATCCGCTGCAGGTCACCGTTCGTCCGACCGGCGCTCACATTTTCGCGGCCGAATATTTCGCCGAGGAAGTGCGGCGGTATCTCTATGAGAAATACGGCGAGAAAAAACTCTACGAAGGCGGGCTATCGGTGCGAACCACGCTCGATCCCAAACTGCAGGTATTGGCGCGTAAGGCGATGATCAATGGACTAGTCAATTTCGACGAAGGCCAAGGTTATCGCGGTGCGATCGCCACGATCGATACCGGAGGCGATTGGGGCGTCAAACTTGCCGAGGTGAAGTCGCTTGACGATATCGATCCGTGGCGCCTTGCTGTCGTGCTGCAGGTCGACGATCAATCCGCCCGCGTCGGGCTGCAGCCGCCGCGCGACCCTGGGGGCGCGGTCGTCAAGGATCGCGAAGTCGGCCTCATAACACTCGATGGCGTCAAATGGGCGAAACCGGCCAGCGGTCCGTCGAAGCCTATTCAGAAAGTCAGTCAGGTGCTCTCGGCCGGAGACGTGATCTACGTCTCGCCGTTGGAAGCGCAGGGCCAGTACAGGCTGCGCCAAATGCCGGAGATTTCCGGCGCCATGGTGGTGATGGATCCCCATACCGGCCGCGTGCTCGCAATGGTCGGCGGATTTTCATTCGATCAGAGCCAGTTCAACCGCGCTACGCAGGCCTTGCGGCAGCCCGGCTCGTCGTTCAAGCCGATCGTCTATGCCGCCGCGCTAGATAACGGCTACACGCCGTCCACTATCGTGATGGACGCGCCGATTGAAATCGACATGGGCGCCGGCGGCGGCATCTGGAAGCCGGAAAATTACGGCGGCAAGTTTTTCGGACCCTCAACTCTGCGTTTTGGTCTCGAACAGTCGCGCAACGTTATGACGGTGCGCCTGGCGCAGGACCTCGGGATGCCGCTTATCGCGGAGTATGCTAAACGCTTCGGCGTCTATGACGAGTTGCCGCCATACCTGTCATACGCGCTTGGCGCCGGCGAAACGACCGTGCTGCGCATGGTCACCGCCTATTCGATGTTCGATAATGGCGGTCGACGCGTCATCCCAACGCTGATCGACCGCATTCAAGATCGCTACGGCCATACCATCTACAAGCACGACCAGCGCGAATGCGTCGGTTGCGACGCCAGCAAGTGGGACAATCAGGTCGAACCGACGCTGATCGAC